>CAYZSG010000027.1:7818-32897 GCA_964481045.1 uncultured Candidatus Odyssella sp.
TGCTCGTTGCAGCGCCGGCACCAGAAGGTGCTCGAGGAGGCGCCGGCGCCCGGCCTGCCCGATGCGACGCGCAAGGCTATGGGCGAAGCCGCCGTCGCCGCAGCCAAGGCGATCGGCTACACCGGCGCCGGCACGGTCGAGTTCATCTACGGCGGCGGTCAGTTCTTCTTCATGGAGATGAACACGCGCCTTCAGGTCGAGCATCCGGTGACCGAGCTGATCACCGGCCTCGACCTCGTCGAATGGCAGTTCCGCGTCGCCGCCGGCGAGGAATTGCCGCTGAAGCAGGACGAGCTGCGCCCGCGCGGCCACGCGATCGAGGCGCGGCTCTATGCCGAGGATCCCGGCAAGGATTTCCTCCCGGCGATCGGACGCCTGGCGCATCTCGCATTTCCGGCCAGCGATCCGGCCGGGCCGGTGCGCATCGACACCGGCGTGCGCCAGGGCGACAGCGTTTCGATCCACTACGACCCGATGATCGCCAAGGTCATCGCCTGGGGCGAGGATCGCGGATCGGCGCTGCGGCGGATGGCGCGCGCGCTCGAGGAAACGCGCGTCGCCGGCCTCGCCACCAACCGGGATTTCCTGCATGCCGTCGTCACGAATCCGGCATTTGCCAAGGGCGACGTGCACACCGGCTTCATTCCGGAGCATCGCGCGACGCTGCTGCCGGCCGCGGAGAAGGCGCCGGACCGTGTATTCGCGCTCGCGGCGCTGCACGCGGTGCTGAGCAACCGCAACGAGACGGCGGCGCGGGCGGCCGCGTCGCACGATCCGTTCTCGCCCTGGCACCGCAGCGACGGCTGGCGTCTCAACGACGATTCGTGGAGCACGTTCCGGTTCGCCGACGGCGGGTTGGAACAGGCCGTCACCGTGCACTACCGCAAGAACGGCTTCGTCTTCGATCTGCCCGGCGGCAGCGCGGCGGTCACCGGCAGTATGGATGCGGATGGCGCCGTCGCGGCACGCATCGGCGAAACGCTGTATCACGGCGCGGTCGCGCGCGTCGGCGGCGAGGTCACGGTCTTCGAGGGCGGCAGGAGCTGGCGGCTCGCGATCGTCGATCCGCTCGCGGCCGTGGCGGACGTCGAGGCCGGCGTCGAGAGCCTGACCGCGCCGATGCCCGGCAAGATCATCGCCGTGAAGGTGGAGGCCGGCGCCAAGGTCGAGCGCGGGCAGGCCTTGCTGGTGATGGAAGCGATGAAGATGGAGCACACGATCCGCGCGCCCGCCGACGGCATCGTGGAAAAGGTCCACTTCAAGGTCGGCGAACAGGTCGATGAGGGTGTGGAACTCATCCACTTCGAGGCGGAAGAGGCGAAGTCGTAGCCTCAGCATCCCGTGGATAAGTCCGCCGGCACAAACTCGAATCCCGGTCCGCGCGCGCTATATTGAGGGGCGGAGAAGCATCCATGGCATTGCCCAAATACGTCCGCATCGGCGAAGCGGGGGCTCGCGACGGGCTCCAGAACGAGAAGCAGGTCGTGCCGACCGCCGTGAAGGTCGAGCTGATCGAGCGGCTCGCCGATGCCGGCCTCACCGACATCGAGGCCGGGTCTTTCGTCTCGCCCAAATGGGTGCCGCAGATGGCCGATTCGGACGAGGTCATCGCGCGCATCAAGCGCAAATCCGGCGTCACCTACGGCGCGCTGGTGCCGAACATGCAGGGCTATGCGCGCGCCCAGGCGGCCGGCATCAAGGAGATCGGCATCTTCACCGCCGCGACCGAAAGCTTCACCAAGGCCAACATCAACTGCACGATCGCCGAGAGCATCGAGCGCTTCCGGCCCGTCGTCGAGGCGGCGAAGAAGGACGGCGTGCGCATCCGCGCTGCGGTCTCGTGCGCGCTCGGCTGCCCGTTCGAGGGCGAGGTGGCGCCGGCGAAGGTCGCCGAGGTCGCGAAGATGCTCGACGATCTCGGCGTCGACGACGTCGATCTCGCCGACACGATCGGCGTCGGCACGCCGGCCAAGGCGCAACGCATGCTCGCCGCCGCCGCCGCGCGCGTGCCGATGGAGAAGCTCTCGATCCATTTCCACGACACCTATGGCCAGGCGCTGGCGAACACGCTCGCGTGCCTTGAGCTCGGCGTCGGCGCGGTCGACAGCGCCGTGGGCGGACTCGGCGGCTGCCCGTTCGCGCCCGGCGCCACCGGCAACGTCGCGACCGAAGACGTCGTCTACATGCTGCACGGCATGGGAATCGAGACCGGCGTCGATCTCGACAAGCTCATCGACGCGGCGTTCTTCATCTCCGATTTCCTCGGCCGCCCGCCGGTCTCGCGCGTCGCCAACGCGATGCGCAAGCGCCGCAAGCCGGCGCGCGCGGCGGAGTAGCGATGGCGCTGCATCTCATCAAGATGGCGGTCGGCGCCGAGACGATCGACGACATGCGCCGCTGGCAGAAGGAGCGGCTCCAGAAGCACGGGCGCCTCTTCCACATCACGCGCCACAAACCGCGGCTCGAAGCCGAGATCCTCGACGGCGGCTCGATCTACTGGATCGTCAAGGGCTTCGTGCGCGCGCGCCAGCGCATCGTCGGCTTCGAGGAGACGACCTGGCCGAAGCGCGGCAAGTGCTGCCTGCTGCTCCTCGACAGGAAACTCGTGCCGACCGAGATGCAGCCGCGCCGCGCGCACCAAGGCTGGCGCTACTTCAAGCCCGACGAAGCGCCGCGCGACCTGCCGAAGGGCGCCAAGGCGCAGAAGGAGCCGCCGGCGAAGATGGCCGCGGAATTGAGGGCTCTCGGGCTGCTCTAGTCAGCGCATTTGTTCTGCCACGGATTCGGCCGGCCGTTGGCGACGACGATACCGTCCTTGATGTAGACCTTGCCGTCGCTGCCGACCGAACCGATCACCTTGTAGCGCCTCGGCTCCTTCAGCATCGTGATATCGAAGGCCAGGCCGGTCGAGGCGCCGGTCACCGTCGTGAAGCGCATCGCGATCGTGCCTTCGCCCAGCACGCGCACATTGTCCACCGAGCGCGTGGTCGAGTTGTCCGGCGCAAAGATCACGCGATACTGCGCGCCCGAGCCGCCGGTACCGTGCTCGAAGACGATATGCGGATTGTTGCTGGCGGGCGGCCGGCGGCAATCGGCCGCCCATGTGCCGAGCACGCCGAGCTCCGCGAGCATGTTGGCGGGGCTCTGCGCATGCGGGGCGGAGGTCGGCGCGAGGCAGAGGAGCGCCGCGAATGCGGCGGAGACGGCAAGGCGCATCGTTGCTCCGAAGGGGCTAGGCCCGAGGCCGGAATGACCGCAGTATAGCGCGGAGAGGCGCCGCCGAGGAGCGATTGCCCGCCATGAACACGGCTACCGAAGCGCGGCCCATCGCGGCGCGCCCCGAGGTGAGCAGCCTCTATCGCGCCGACGAATCGGCCGCCGTTCTGACGCTATTGGAGCGCGCGGTGCTGCCGCCCGAGCGCTGGGCGCGCGTCGAGGCCGAGGCGCGGCGGCTCGTCGGCGGCGTGCGCGCGGCGCGCAAGCGCGAAGGCGGGCTCGACGCGTTCCTGCACGAATATCGGCTCGACACCGCCGAGGGCGTCATTCTGCTGTGCCTCGCGGAGGCGCTGCTGCGCATTCCCGATGCCGACACGCAGGACCGCTTCATCCGCGACAAGATGGCGGATGCTGACTGGCGCAAGCATCTCGGCGCCAGCGATTCGATGTTCGTCAACGCCTCCACCTGGGCGATGATGCTGACCGGCCGCATCCTGCGCTGGGAGAAGCTTGCCGCAGGCGGGGTCGAAGGCGTGCTGGCGAAGCTCGTCGCGCGCAGCGGCGAGCCGGTCATCCGCCAGGCGGTGCGCGAGGCGATCCGAATCCTCGGGCGGCAGTTCGTGATGGGCCGCACGATCAAGGAAGCGCTGGAACGCGCCGCCGACGCCGAGGCCTATCGCCATTCGTTCGACATGCTCGGCGAAGCGGCGCGCACGGCGGCCGACGCGGAGCGCTATCACGAGGCTTACGCGCGCGCGATCGCCGCGATCGGCGCGGCCGCGGGCGGGAAGGGGCCGCTCGCGGCGCCCGGCATCTCGATCAAGCTCTCGGCGCTGCATCCGCGCTACGAATGGGCGCAGAAAGAGCGCGTGATGCGCGAACTGGTGCCGCGGCTCGTCGCCCTCGCCGAGGCGGCGCAGAAGGCCGATATCGGCGTCACGATCGATGCGGAGGAGGCCGACCGGCTCGATCTCCATCTCGACGTTATGGCCGCCGTGGCGGACGCTCTCAAGGGCTGGGATGGGCTCGGCCTCGCGCTCCAGGCCTATCAGAAGCGCGCGCCCGCGGTCATCGGCTGGCTCGCCGCCGAAAGCGTGCGCACGGGGCGGCGCTGGATGGTGCGCCTCGTCAAGGGCGCCTATTGGGACACGGAGATCAAGCGCGGCCAGGAGCGAGGCCTCGAAGCCTATCCGGTCTACACGCGAAAGGCCGCGACCGACGCCTGCTACATGGCCTGCGCCAAGGCGTTGCTCGCGAATCCGCAGGCGTTCTTTCCGCAATTCGCGACGCACAACGCACTGACGATCGCCTACGTGCTCGAGCTGGCCGGCGCGCGCCGCGACTTCGAGTTCCAGCGCCTGCACGGCATGGGCGAGGCGCTCTATCGCGATGCGATCGCCGCGCACAAGGTTGCGTGCCGCGTCTATGCGCCGGTCGGCAGCCATGAGGATCTGCTGCCCTATCTCGTGCGTCGGCTGCTCGAGAACGGCGCCAACAGCTCGTTCGTCAACCGCATCGCCGACGAGGCGCTGCCCGTCGAAGACCTCGTCGAGAATCCGGTCGCGCGCCTGCGCGGCAAGAAGCGCATTCCGAACCCGCGCATTCCGCTGCCGCGCGATCTGTTCGGCGCCGAGCGCGCGAACAGCCGCGGCTACGATCTCAGCGATCCGGTCGTGCTGGCCGGCCTCTCGGAGGCGATGGCGCGCGCACCGCTCGTGGAGAATGCCGGCCCGCTCGTCGCCGGCGAAGAACGGGGGCGCGTTCGCGCGCGCGAAGCGATGAGCCCGAGTGGAGGGCCGTGCACGGTCGGCTTCGTCGCGGAAGCGACCGAGGCCGATGTCGCCGACGCGCTCGCCGCCGCGGCGGCAGCGTTTCCCGGCTGGGACGCGCTGGGCGTCGAGCGCCGCGCCGCGTCGCTGGGGCGCTTCGCCGATCTGCTGGAAACGCGCATTCCCGAGTTCATGCACCGCTGCATCGCCGAGGCAGGCAAGACCTGGCCGGACGCCCTCGGCGAGGTGCGCGAGGCGATCGACCTCGCGCGCTACTATGCGGCGCGGGCGCGCGAGAGCTTCGCGGAGCGCGTGCTGCCGGGGCCGACCGGCGAGCGCAACACCTGGTCGCTTGCGGGCCGCGGCGTGTTCGCCGCGATCAGCCCGTGGAACTTCCCGCTCGCGATATTCACCGGGCAGATCGCGGCCGCGCTCGCCGCCGGCAATGCGGTGATCGCCAAGCCGGCCGAGCAGACGCCGCTGATCGCAGCGGCCGCGGTGCGCCTGTTCCACGAGGCCGGCGTGCCCGGTGACGTGCTTCAGCTTCTGCCGGGCACGGGCGAGGCCGTGGGTGCGAGGCTCGTCGCCGATCCGCGCGTCGCCGGAATCGTCTTCACCGGCGGAACCGACACGGCGCGCGCGATCCACAAGGCGCTCGCGGCGCGGCCCGGGCCCATCGCGACCTTGATCGCCGAGACTGGCGGGCAGAACGCGATGATCGTCGATTCCTCGGCGCTGCCCGAGCAGGTGGTGGGCGACGTGCTGCTGTCCGCCTTCACCAGCGCCGGCCAGCGATGCTCGGCGCTGCGCGTGCTGTGCCTCCAGGACGATATCGCCGACCGCACGCTGAAGATGCTCGCCGGCGCGATGCAGGAACTCCGGGTCGGCGATCCCGCGCTGCTCGAGACCGATGTCGGCCCGGCGATCGACGCCGAGGCGCTGAAGCAACTCGAAGCGCACATCGCGAAGATGAAGCGCGAGGCGAAGCTCGTCGCCGCCGTGCCGCTGCCGAAAGACCTGCCGCCCGGCGGCTTCTACATCGCGCCGCATGCGTTCGAGATCGCGTCGATCGGCGCCCTCGATCGCGAAGTGTTCGGGCCCGTCCTGCACGTCGTGCGCTTCTCGGGCGCCAAGCTCGAGGCGCTCGTCGATGCGATCAACGCCACCGGCTACGGCCTCACGCTCGGCATCCACAGCCGCCTCGATTCGACGGTCGAGCGCGTTCTGGCGCGGGCGCGCGCCGGCAACGTTTATGTCAATCGCGGGATGATCGGCGCCGTCGTCGGCGCGCAGCCGTTCGGTGGCGAGGGACTTTCGGGCACCGGCCCCAAGGCGGGCGGCCCGCTCTACGTCTCGCGCTTCGCCGTCGAGCGCGCCGTCTCGATCAACACAGCCGCAGCCGGCGGCAACGCGGCGCTGATGGCGCTGGGGGAGGAGTAAGGCCCTAGGCGATCGTGTCGACGACGCCGCCATCGACCCGCAGCGCCGCGCCCGTCGTGGCGGAGGCTTGCGACGAGCAGACATAGACGACCATGTTGGCGACTTCGTCGACGGTCGCGACTCTTTGGATGATGGACGACGGCCGGCGTGCCTTGATGAACTCGTTCGCAGCCGCCTCCACGGCCTGACCCGTTTTCGCGGCTCTTTCCTTCAGCATGGCGGCGACGCCCTCGGTCAATGTGGGCCCCGGCAGGACGGAATTCACCGTGACACCCGTGCCGGCGAGCCGCTTCGCGAGGCCGCGCGCGACCGAAAGCTGCGCCGTCTTCGTGAAGCCGTAATGGATCATGTCGGGCGGGATGTTCAGCCCCGACTCCGACGAAACGAACACGATCCGCCCCCAGCCGCGCTCGACCATTCCCGGCGCATAGGCCCGTGCCAGCCGCACGCCCGAGAGAATGTTGACCTCGAAGAAGCGCGTCCACTCGCTGTCGGGGGTCTCGAAGAAGTCCCTGAGCGCGTAGATGCCGAGATTGTTCACCAGCACGTCGAAGCGCGGGTATTCCTTCACCAGCCGCTCGGCCGTCGCCGCATCGGCGAGATCGCCGGCGAAACCGGCAATGCGCGAGCCGGGGATCTCGCTGCCCAGCGCTTGAAGGACGCGCACGACAGTCGCGGCGTCGCGCCCATTGATAACGACGTGGGCGCCCGAACGGGCCAACTCCTTCGCGACGGCAAGGCCGATGCCCGCCGTCGAACCTGTGACAAGCGCAGACTTGCCGCTGAAATCGATCTTCACGATGCCTCCTGCCGCCGGCCGGTGATACAGGCCGGTGAGCTATCATCGTTCAGGATCGGGACAAGGGGCGGGCGGGGGAGATTTGGTGCGCGGCGCGCAATGCCGCGGCTTCCGGCGGACGGGCCTAACGCTTGCTCGAGACCGAGCCGCGGCGGTGGAGCCAGCGGGCGATTGCTGCGAACAGCAGGGCCTTGTTCGAGCTTCGCCAGAGGAACATCGGCACGCCTCGCGAAAGGTATCGGGCGGCACCACCGATGGGGTGGGAGGAACGCGCTGGGATCGGCCGTCTCTTACCGAAATCCAACGCCGGCGGGCCGCCCGATGTCTGCGATCAGCGCCAACCGGCGCGATCGACGATCTTGAGTGCGTCCGCGCGCAGTTCACCGAGCTTGGCGAGCGGCAGCGCGTCGGCCTTGAAACTTCCAAAGCCGAGCAGGACTTCCGAGGGCTCGATGCCGGCCTTCACCGGATATTCCTGCACCTTGTCGGCATAGATCTTCTGCGCCGCGTCGCTCGACAGGAACTCGATGAGCTTCACGGCATTGTCCTTGTTCTTGGCGCTCGCGGTCACGGCGGCGCCCGAGATGTTCACGTGCGTGCCGCGGTCGCCCTGGTTCGGGAAGAACGGCTTCACCGCCTGCGCGGCTTTCTTCGCGGCGTCGTCCTTTCCGGCGAGCATGCCGGCGAGGTAGTAGGTGTTCACGATGCCGACATCGCACACGCCGGCCGCCACTGCCTGGATCTGGTCGCGGTCGCCGCCGGTGGGATTGCGGGCGAGGTTCCTGGCGAAGCCGTTCGCCCATTCCTGCGCTTTCGCCGCGCCGTCGGCCGCAATGATCGAGGAGGTGAGCGCGAGATTGTAGGTGTGGCCGGAGCTGCGGATGCAGATGCGCTTCGTCCACTTCGCGTCGGCGAGCCCTTCGTAGGTGGAGAGGTCTTCCTTCTTCACCTTGGCCGGGTTGTAGACGACGATGCGCGCGCGGAGCGAGAGGCCGAACCACTTGCCGGACGGCTCGCGATACTGCGCCGGGATGTTCGCCTCGATCGCCGCCGATTTCACGGGCTGGAGCAGGCCGGCCTCGTCGAGCTGGACGAGGTTGGCGACATCGACGGTGAGCACCGCATCGGCCGGGCTCGCCTTGCCCTCGGCCTTGAGCCGCTCGATCCCCGCGTCCTTGACGTAGACGATGTTGACCTTGATGCCGGACTGCTTCGTGAATTCGTCGAGCAGCGGGCGGATCAGCACTTCCTGCCGGTAGGAGTAGATGTTGACCTCGCCGGCGGCGAGGGCGGGGCCGGAAAATGCGCCAAGCGCGAGCGCGGCAGCGCCGACGGCGAGCACCTGGCGACGGGCTGCGCGGCTGACGGTAGCGATCGTCATGTCGTGAACCTCTGGCTGGGTTAACGAAAGTTGCGAATGATTTGCAATTGCGTTCTTAGCGTCCGCATCCGCGCGCGTCAAGTCTCTTGCGAATGATTTGCACTCGCGTGGCAGGCGGTCGCAGCCCGTAACTTGTCCGCAAGACCGCGTCGCGCACTCTGAGCCGTTCCAAGGCGCGCCGCCCGCCGCTAGGGTAAGGTTGGGGGCACGCACCCACGTCCCGGAACCGGAATGCACGAGACGCTGCTTAACGCCGCATTGCTGTTGCTCGTCGGGCTCGTGGCCGGCTTTCTCGCCGCGACCGTGCTGGGCGAGCGGCGCCGCTACGGGATCGTGGGCTATCTCGTCGTCGGCGTGATCGGCGCGCTCGGCGGCAGCTATGCGTTCAAGTCGCTGAACATCCCGACGGCGAGCCCGCTCCTCACGTTGTTGGCGGCGTTCGTCGGCGCGGTCGTGCTCGTGGCGCTGCTGCGCCTATTCCGGCGCTGACGTTACGGGCAGACGCGCCGCTCGCCCATCGGCACTTGCGCCATGCGCTGCTGGATGCGCATCGCGCGCGCGCGCATGTAAGGCGCGTCGATCGCATCGGCGCGGATACGCGGGCTCGGCAGGACGCCGGCGATGAGGGCGCCTTGCAGGGACGTGAGCTCGGCGGCGCGCCGCTTGAAATGGACGCGCGCGGCCGCCTCGGCGCCGTAGATGCCGTCGCCCATCTCCGCGACGTTGAGATAGACCTCGAGGATGCGGTCCTTGCTCCACAGCGCTTCGATGAGCACGGTGAAGCCCGCCTCCAATCCCTTGCGGATCACGCTGCGGCCGGGCCAGAGGAACAGGTTCTTGGCCACTTGGTTCGTGAGCGTGCTCGCGCCGCGCGGATCGCCGCCGGCCTTCCATTCGCGATAGACGCGGTTGAACTCCACCCAATCGAAGCCCGCATGGGTGCAGAACCGCTGGTCCTCGGAGGCCAGCACCGCGCGCTGCACGTTGCGCGAGATGCGCGCGAGCGGCACGAAGCGCCGCCCTTCCGGCCACGCGCCTTCCTCGATTCCGCGCAGCCACATCAGCGGCGTCGCCGGCGGCGTGACGACACCGTAGGCGGCGACGGAGACGATGCAGGCGGCCGCCAGCGCGATGCCGCTGACCAGCGCCGCTCCGAAGATACGGCCGAGCCAGGAGCGGCGGGCGGGCTTACGCGCCATTGGCTGTTGCGTTTGCGCCGGCAAGCCCCGCGTCGACGGCTTCGTGGAACCAGGCCGCCGAATGCTCGAAGCGGCCGAAGACGAGCTCCGTGTTCGCGCCGGCGCCGAGCGTCGATTGCTTCGATTCCATCAGCGCGAAATCCTCGGCCAGCGTGTTCCAGAAGATCTGCACGTTCTTGTCCCAGTGCGCGCGTGCCCTGTCGGTGGCCGGCGCCTCGGGGATGAGCGTGGCGCCGGTGACGATCGTGCGGTCCGGCGTCACCGGCCACATCTGCGCGATCTGCGCATGGTCGGGCTCGAGCAACACCACCGTGCCGGGGAAGAAGAAGTAGAGCGGGCTGCCGTGCTCGCGGATTCGCCAGCCGGCGGGATCCGTGCCGCGCAGCGTCTCGATCGAGCGTTTCGCGAGGAACAGGCGCTGGTGGATGCCGAAGCGGTCGAACACGCACATCGTGTCGAAGAACAGCGGCGCGATCGTGCGGCGGTGCGCATGGCGGATGTGATACGAGTCGAGCGACGAATCGTTCACGAGCTTCCAGTTCGCGGCGACTTCGTAGCGGCGCGGCGCGTAGGGCACATGCGCGGCGAGACCGAGCAGGTCGAGCTCTGTCGCGGGCGGTCCGAGCAGCGCCGAGACGTCGCTGCGCCAAGCGGGGTCGGGCACGGCCCAGACGAGGCCGGCATGTTCTGCCGCGCGGACCGGCACGAGCCCGTGCGCGGCGCGATCGAGGCCGGCGAAGCCCTCCTCGTGCGGAATGTGCGCGAGCGCGCCGTCGTCGCCGTAGGTCCAGGCGTGGTAGGGGCACACGAACGCGCGCTTGCCGCGTCCGCACGCCTCCCATTCCACGCGCGTGCCGCGGTGGCGGCAGGCGTTGACGAAAGCGCGCAGCACGCCGTCGCGCCCGCGCACCGCCAGCAGCGGAACGCCCGAAAGATCGTGCGTGACGAAATCGCCGGGCTTCGCAACCTGCGCGCTGAAGCCGATCGCGACCGGGAAGCGCCGGAACAAGACAGCGCGCTCGCGCGCGAACCGCGCGGCGTCGGTATAGAACGCGACCGGGCGCGACGTTCCCGCCGGCTGCATGTCGGTGGTGCCGGCGGCGAGATGATCGAGCGTGCGCCGGATGAGGGCGATGGCGGTGGATTGTTCCATGACGGGTGCCGCGACGATAACAGAGCGGCGCACCCGTCAAAAGCGCTCCGTCGCGCCGCCGAGAATCCACTGGCGTCCGGCGCCGCGCTGCGCCATGAAAGCGGAAATGCCGCGTGCCGCCGGGAGGATCCGCATGCACCGCGCCGTGCTTGCCTGCCTTGTCGCTGTAGTCGCCGCCGCCGGGCTCGCGCCGACCGCGATGGCCCAGGACGAGATCGCGCGCGAACTGGTGCGCAAGGCGAAGGCCAAGGATCTCGACGAGGGATTCTGCGACAAGGCCGCCGAGCGCCTCGAACGGATGGGCCAGCAGCACGTGCGCGAGCGGCTCAACGAGATGCTCTCGCGCAACGATTCCGAGCCCTACACGATGCTGTTCGTCACCGATGAGCCGCCGACGGTGCCGAAGACGTGCTTTTACTTCGAGTTTTCGCCGGTGAAGATGAAGGGGGGCAAGAAGTGCCGCGCTTCGGCGATCTACGGCTGCCTCGTCAAGCGCGACTGCCGCACGCGCATGGACCAGGAGATCTGCGAGAAGAGTCCCGGCATCTGGGATTGATGCCGGCGCCGGCGTTCGACGGTATTGAGGCAACATGCGCGCCTTCGCTTTGGCCATCGCGGCCGTATTGACCTGCGCCAGCAGCGCTTCGGCCCAGCAAGACATCGCGCGTGAACTCGAACGCAAGGCGCGCGCGGGCGAGCAGGATGGCGGCTACTGCGCGCGCGCCGGCCGCGGGCTCGCCAGGCTGACGCGCGAGCAGCTCGCCGAGCGGCTCCACGTTCTACTCGCGCGCCCCGATCAGGACCGCGCCGCGCTGGTGTTCGTCGCCTCCGATCGCGGCGAAGAGCCTGCCTGCGCCTATTTCGCGTTCGAGCCGGCCACGACGCGCGATGGCAAGAAATGCCGGACTGCGCAAGTCTTTGTCTGCATCGCCGGGCAGGATTGCCGCGCCAATTTCGATCACGCGATCTGCGAATTGCGGCCGGGGAAGTGGGGCTGAGCGGGCGCTACTCGCGCGCCGCGGCGGCTTCGGCCGCCTTCTTCTTCTCCCGTTCGCGCAATTCGAGCCGCCGGATCTTCCCCGTCGCGGTCAGCGGCAGCTCCTTCACGAATTCGACGTGGCGCGGATATTCGTGGGCGGAGAGGCGGCTGCGCACGAAGGCCTGGATTTCGGCGGCGAGGCGGTCGCTCGGCTCGTGGCCGGTGGCGGGCACGATGAAGGCCTTGACCGCTTCCGTGCGCATCGGGTCGGGGATGCCGATGACGGCGGCGATGCCGACGGCCGGGTGCTTCGCGAGGCACTCCTCGATCTCGCCGGGGCCGATGCGATAGCCGGCGCTGGTGATCACGTCGTCGGCGCGGCCTTTGAACCAGAGGTATCCCTTCTCGTCTTTGACGCCCATGTCGCCCGAGAGCATCCACTCGCCCCGGTGCTTGGCCTTGGTGGCCTCGGGGTTGTTCCAGTAGCCGATCATCGCGATCGGGTCGGGCATTTTGAACGCGATCTGCCCCTGCGTGCCGGCGGGCACGACCTTGCCGTCGTCGTCGACGATCTCGACAGTATGGCCGGGGCAGGGGCGGCCCATCGAGCCGGGGATCACGTCCATGATCGCCGGGCAGTTGCCGGCCATGAGGTTGCACTCGGTCTGCCCGTAACCCTCGGCGATGACGATGCCGAAGGTCTCGTAGCCCCAGTGCAGCAGCTCTTCGCCCATGCTCTCGCCGCCGCTGAACATCGAGCGCAGGCGGAGATCGTATTTCAATTGCGGATTAGGCACTTGGCGCATCATCTTGAGCGCTGTCGGCGGGAAGAAGCAGTTGCGCACGCGGTGCTCCGCGATCATCGCGAAGGCTTCCTCGGGGTCGAACTTGCGCGCGCGCCAGGCCAACACCGGCACGCCCGCGAACCAGGCGGGCATCAAATTGTCCATGAGCCCGCCGATCCATGCCCAATCGGCCGGCGACCAGCAGAGGTCGCCTGGCTCGGGGAAGAACGAGTGGTAGAACTCCATCGAGGGCATGTGCGCGAGCATCGTGCGATGCGCGTGCAGGGCGCCCTTGGGCTGGCCCGTCGTGCCCGAGGTGTAGATCAGGAACGCCGGATCCTCGGCGCTGGTCGGCACGTTGCGGAACTGGCTTTGCCCGCGCGCGACGACGCTCCAGTAGGCATGGTCGGCGCCATCCGGGATGCGGCCACCGCCGGGCCGCGAATGGCTCGTATCGTCCTCGACCAGGATCACGTGCTTCAGCGCCTCGAAGCGCGGGCGGATCGCCGCGATCTTCGGCAGGTTTTCGCCATTGGTGACGACGGCCGTGGCGCCGCTGTTGGAGAGCCGGTATTCGAGCGCGTCCTCGCCGAACAGCGTGAACAGCGGCAGGGCGACGGCGCCCATCTTGTAGAGCGCCACATGCGTGATCGCGGTCTCCGGGCATTGCGGCAGCAGGATCGCCACGCGCTCGCCCTTCCGGATGCCGAGCGCGGTGAGCGCATTGGCGAGCTTGTTCGCGATGTCGCGGATTTCGTTGAACGCATAGCGGTGCTCGCGCCCGCGCTCGTCGAAATAGATCAGCGCCGTGCGCCCCGGCTCGGCCGCGTGCCGGTCGCAGACGTCGTACGCCATGTTGTAGACGCGCGGGATCTCCAGTTTGAGCGCGGCATAGACCTCCTCATAGGTCTCGCCGCGTTTCAGCATCGGCACGGGCATTCCTCCGTTCGGCGCGGAAGCATCTTATGCGCGGCGAGGAAGCAAAGTGAACAGGAGCCGGGGAGCCGGGGAGAAGGACGCAAAAAATCTTTCACCACCAAGGCGCCAAGCCACCCAGGCGCGAAGAAAGGAAAAGGGAGGCGCGCCAAAGGCGCGCAAGAATTCTTCTTGGTGCATTTGTGTTTTGGTGCCTAGGTGGCGAGCCTTCCCCATCTTCTCCCCGGCTCCTGTTCGCTTCATCTTCTTCACCACCCCTCACGCTTGCGGCGGGCCTGATAGGTTTGGAGGGCTGCGTAGATCGTGCGCAGCATCGGCGCCGGATTCTTCGCGGCTTCGGCGCGGGCGAGCATGTCGCCGAAGATGTGATCGGCCTCGATGGCGCCCCTCTTCTCGATGTCGCGCAACATCGAGGAGGAGAACGTCGAGCCCTTCTCGGTGAGCCACGCCCGCAAACCGGCAAGCGCCGGGGCATCCTGGCCGTATCCCGCGGCCGCGGCGACGGCGGCGCACTCCTGCAGCGTCGCGGCGATCAGCGCGGCGCCTTCGCGCGCCTCGACGACGTCGCCGATGGCGCCCCGCATCAGCGTCGTCATGCCGGCGACGACGGTGATCATCACGAACTTGTCCCACATGTCCTGCATGATGCGTGGACTGTGGCGCGCGTCGAACTTCGCCTTGTCCATGAGGCGCGCGAGGTGGCCGCAGAAATTGGCCTGGGCCGGCACGCGCTCGCCGAAGGTGAGCAGGTGGAACTTGCTCATGTGGCGGATCGTGCCGTCGGGCGCGAGCGTGGCGCCGATCTGGGCCGTGCCGCCGAGCACGCGCGCCTTGCCGAAGGCCGCGTCGAGCGCATCGAGGTGGCGGATGCCGTTCAGCACCGGCAATACGCGCGTCTCTGGCCCCATCGCCGGGCGGATCGCGGCGATCGCACTGTCGAGGTCATAGGCTTTGCAGGTGAACAGCACGACGTCGTGGTCGTCACCGAGCCCGTCGGCCTGGATCGTCTTGACGGATCCCTTGAAGTCGCCGATGGGGCTCTGGATGACGAGGCCGTTCTTCGCGATGGCCGCGGCGCGCTGCGGCCGCACGAGGAACGTCACGTCCGCGCCGGCTTCGGCGAGACGGCCGCCGAAATAGCCGCCCAACGCCCCGGCGCCCAGAACAAGGATGCGCATCGCAAAACCTTCATGCTGCGAGGCGGGAAGGCTATTCGACCGGACCATTCCCGTCGAGACTGCGCCGCGCAGTTGGCCATTTCGCGGCCATCGCCGGATGCGCTACCATTGGTGAGCCGAGAGGCTCGGGGATGGCAAATCAGCACCAGATTTTTGTCAGCTACGCCCGCGAGGACCGCGAGCGTGTCCGGGTGCTGGTCGACGTCCTCACGTCGCGCGGCTGGTATGTGTGGTGGGATGACCGGATCCGAACGGGGGCGGACTACCAACCCGTCACGACGCGCGCGCTCGCGGCGGCGCGCGCGGTGGTCGTGATCTGGTCGAAAGATTCGGTGGACAGCACCTGGGTGCGGGCCGAAGCGCAAGAGGGCCAGGATCGGAAAATTCTCATTCCGGTGCTGTTCGACCACGCGCCGATTCCGCTCGCCTATCGCATGTACCAGGCCGCGGACTTGAGTCGCTGGCGCGGCGAGCGCGATCATCCGGAACTCGCGAAACTGATACACGCGCTGGGCGAACTTGCCGGCTCCGCGGTCGAACTCGAACGGAAGGTCGCCGAGCACTCCAAGCCGCGCCCGAAGTCGGAAGCCGCCGATTCGCATGCGCTCCCGGTGGATTCCGTTGTCGGCTCCTATCGCATCCTGGGGATTCTCGGCGAGGGCGGATTCGGCATCACCTATCTGGCCGAGCACACGAGCATCGGCCAGAAAGCCGCGGTCAAGGAGTATCTGCCGGCGAGCTACGCGCGCCGGAGCGTCGACGGTGCCAGCGTGAAGCCGCTGTCAACCAAGACGGACGAGAGCTTCAAATGGGGCCTCGAGAAGTTTCGCGGCGAGGCGCAGACTTTGGTCAGGCTGCAGCATCCGAACATCGTCAAGGTGATGAATTTCTTCGAGGCGAACGGCACCGCCTACATGGTGATGGAGTATCAGGACGGGTGCAGCCTCGAAGATCTGCTGAAGCCGGACAAGACGCTCGAAAATTTCGAGCTCCTCGAAATCCTGCCCGGGCTGCTGTCCGGTCTCGACGCCGTGCACCGCGCGAAATTCCTGCATCGCGACATCAAGCCAGCGAACATTTTCATCGTGAAGAGCGGCGAGGCGGTGCTGCTGGATTTCGGCGCGGCGCGTGAGGAAATCGCGCGCCGCAGCCACACGATCTCGATGGTGCGCACCGAAGGATATGCTCCGCCGGAACAATACGAATCGGGCGCGCAGCTCGGGGCGTGGAGTGACATTTACTCACTCGGCGCGACCCTGTACCGCTGCATGACCGGACGAACGCCGCCGGACGCGCCGGCCCGGGTGAATGCCGTCGTCAAGAAGCAGGTGGATCCGGCCGGCGATCTCCGGACAGCCACGAAAGGCGCATACGACAAGAAGCTTGTCGCGGCGACGATGGCCGCGCTGGAAGTGCGCGAAAAGAAGCGTCCGCAGTCCGTCGCGGAATTTCGCAAGCTCGCCGAGATCGCGCGCCGCCCGTTCAGCGGGCCGGTGGTGAGGCCGAAAAGCTCCGCTGAAAAGGCGGCCGAAGTGCCCGAGCGGCCAAAGCCGGGCGGCACGCTCGATCGCGAACGCTGGCCCGGGACGCTGAAGGGTCTCGGAATCGCGGCGGTGGTCTCGCTGGTCCTGTCGGTGATCGTATTTCCGCTCCTGGTACTGACCGTGCCGGTGTGGACGGGGATCGGGATCGTCCTCCTGTTGGCATCGCGGGGAACGGGCTGGGCCTGCGACTTCGTCAACTGGATCGGAGAGCCTTTCGCGGCCTTGGCCGAGCGGCGCCGTCGCCGGCGCGCATAGCGCGGCCGAATTGATTCGATAAGCAAGCGGCATTTCAGCGGCGCGCCCGTTTCGGCCACGTTGGGCGCCGTCAGCCGCGACGTGCGGCGCAGACCAAGGAGAAAGCCATGTTCGCCCGCATCGCCACGATCGCCGCCGCCGGTCTCATGATCGGCATGCTCGTGCCGCCGCCCGTCCCGACGCTCGCCGACGGCGCCAAGCCCGTCGTCGCGGCCAACGGCCTCGTGAAGGTCAAAAGCGCCTACGCCATGGACGAGACCATCGCGCGCCTCAAGGCCGATATCGCCAAGAAAGGCATCACGTTCTTCGCGCAGATCGACCAGGACAAGCTCGCGGCCGCCGCCAGCATCAAGATCGGCCCGTCGGTGCTGCTGATCTTCGGCAACCCGGCGCTCGGCACGCAGTTCATGCTGCGCAATCCCGAATCCGGCATCGATTGGCCGGTGCGCATTCTCGTCTATCGAGACTCCACTGGCGCGGTCTTCGCCGAGTACACCGACTTCGTCTGGATCGCGCGCCGCCACGGCATCGTGTCCGACGACGCGCCGTTCCAGACCGCCAATGGGGTGATCGCCTCGATTACGTCGAGCGTGGCCAAGTAACGCCCGCCATACGTCGCCGCCCCGACGGGCGCCGCCTCCACGTGGGGCGGCGCCCACCCCATTAATGGCGGGTGGCTCGAGGCCGGCACGCTTTTAATGGTGCCGAGGCTGATTTATGTTTGCGGCATGCCGCTCGACGCCCGCAGCCCATCCGTCTTCCTGCCCTCGGCCTGTCCGCACGATTGCCCGTCCACCTGCGCGCTCGAGGTGGAAAAGCTCGATGCGCGCACGATCGGGCGCGTGCGCGGCGCCGAATCCAACAGCTACACGCTCGGCGTCGTCTGCGCGAAGGTCGCGCGCTACAAGGAGCGCGTCCATCATCCGGGGCGCCTCGCCACGCCGCTGCAGCGCGTCGGCGAACGGGGCGGCGGTCTGGCCGCATTCCGCCCGATCTCCTGGGACGCGGCGCTCGACATCGTTGCCGAGAAATTCCGGCGCATCGCCGCCGAACACGGCAGCGAGGCGATCTGGCCCTACTACTATGCCGGCACGATGGGTCTCGTGCAGCGCGACGGGCTCAACCGTTTGCGCCACGAGATGCGCTATTCGCGCGAGCACTTCACGATCTGCAACATGCTCTCGGACGCAGGCTGGCGCGCCGGGCACGGATCGAAGTGGGGCGCGGACACGCGCGAAATGACTGAATCCGACCTGATCGTGATGTGGGGCGGCAATCCGGTCCACACGCAGGTCAACGTGATGACGCATGTCGCGCGCGCGCGGAAGTCGCGCGGCGCGAAGTTCGTCGTCGTCGACGTGTACAAGACCGCGACCTGCGAGCAGGCCGACGACTATCTCCTCGTGCGGCCCGGCACCGATGCCGCGCTGGCCTGCGCGATGATGCACGTGATGTTCAAGGAAGGCTTCGCCGACCGCGAATATCTCGCGCGTTACGGCAAGGATTGGGAAGAGTTCGAGCGCCATCTGGCAACGCGCACGCCGGAATGGGGCGAGGCGATCACCGGCGTGCCGGCCGCGCGTATCGTGGAATTCGCGCGGATGTACGGCAGAGCGCGCGCCGCGTTCCTGCGCCTCGGCTACGGCTTCACGCGCTCGCGCAACGGCGCGGCGAGCATGCACGCGGTCAGCGCGCTCGCCGTCGTCGGGGGCAAATGGAAGGTGAAGGGCGGCGGCGCACTCTACAGCCAGTCGGGCGGCTACGGCCTCGACACGACGCTCATCGACGGGCTCGACGTGCTCGACAAATCGACCCGCCTGCTCGACCAGTCGCGCATCGGACCGGTGCTGACCGGCGACAGGCGCGATCTCGGCGACGGCCCGCCGGTCATGGGCATCTTCATCCAGAACACGAACCCGATGTCGGTCGCGCCCGAGCTGCTCAAGGTGCGCGAGGGCTTCCGGCGGAAGGATCTGTTCGTCTGCGTCCACGAGCAGTTCCTGACCGAGACGGCCGAGATGGCCGACATCGTGCTGCCCGCCACGACGTTCCTCGAGCATGCCGACATGTATGTCTCGGGCGGGCACACGCACCTGTTCGTGACGCGGCCGGTGATCGAGCCCTATGCCGAGGCGCGCGAGAACCATTGGCTCGTCTGCCAGCTCGCGAAGCGGCTCGGCTGCAAGCATCCGGGCTTCGATATGGATGCGTGGGGCCTGATCGACGCGACCGTGAAAGCATCGGGGCTGCCCGGCGCCGACGCGGTGGCCGAAGGGCGTTGGAAGGACTATGTGCGGCCCTTCGAGCAGCAGCACTTCCTCGGCGGCTTCGGACATGCCGACGGCAAGTTCCACTTCAAACCGGATTGGTCGCGCATCGGGCGCGATCATGCGCGCCTCCCGGCCTTCCCGGACTACTGCGACGCGATCGATCTTGCCGCGCAGAACCGCCCGTTCCGCCTCGTGGCGGCGCCGGCGCGCAACTATCTCAATTCGTCTTTCACCGAGACGCCGACCTCGCAGGCCAAGGAAGTGCGCCCGACAATCTTTGTCCATCCCGAGGATTGCGCCGCGCTCGGCATCGCCGAGGGCGACCGTGTGCGCATCGGCAACGAGCGCGCCTCGCTCGTGATCCATGCGAAGCCGTTCGCCGGACTCCAGCGCGGAGTCACGGTCGTCGAAAGCATTTGGCCAAACCGCGCGTTCGAAGAAGGCATCGGCATCAACGCCCTCATCAGCGCCGATCCAGGCCTGCCCAACGGCGGTGCCGTGTTCCACGACACCGCGATCTGGATCCGCAAGGCCGAACCGCGGCGGTAGGCGGCGCCGTACGTTACGGCTTCAAGTCTCTGGTTCGCGGGGACAAATGGCGCGAAGCCTGAATCGCGGACCCGTTTGTCGCATAGACCGGATAGCCTAGTAGGCATTCGCGACTTAGGAACAGTAAGCTGATACGTCAGCAAAACTGCTTGCTCGACAATGACTTAGGCAGGCCTGCCGGTTTCATGCTGCAAACGCTACGCGCTGCGCGGATGAGGACGATCGCCGCTGCCGCCGCAGGCCTCGTGGCCGCGCTCGGCTGTGCGGTTCTCTTGGGCTGGGCAGTCGAACTGCCGCTTCTCAAGGGCCTTCACCCCGACTGGGCGACGATGAAGGCGAACACGGCTCTGGGCTTCCTACTGTCCGGCGTCGCTTTGTTCCTTCTTGCGACCGACGGTCGAACTTCACGGCGCAGTGCGGGTGAAATCTGCGCTGCCTTGGCCGCGGCGCTGGGTATTGCCACGGTGCTTCAGTACGTGTCTGGCCTCGATCTTGGAATCGACCAGGCCTTGTTCCGGGATTCAGATTCCGCCGCAGCGGGCATATCGCCCGGACGGATGGCACCGGCGACCGCGGTCAACTTTTCGCTAGTTGGAACAGCTCTGCTGCTTTCGTTTCGTGCCGGCAGCCGTGGCGCTGTCGCAAGGCAGGCGATGTACCTACTCGTGGCGGGCGCGGCGTATCTAGCGATCCTCGGATACGTGTATGACTTAAAATCGCTCTATACCGTCGGAGCATACGCGTCGGTCGCGCTGCACACCGCGATCGCCTTCCTGGTCGTCGGCGTCGGCGCCTTGCTCGCCAAACCCGAGGACGGCCTGATGCGCACGATCGCCAGTGAACACGCTGGCGGCCTTACCGCGCGCCGGCTTCTGCCCCTCGCGATCGTCGGCCCCGCCGTGATCGGCTGGCTCGCGGTTCATGCGGAATTGGGCGGCCTCGTGCCGCCGGGCATCGCCGCCGCGCTCGTCGTAATCGCGCTCACGATCGGGTTCGCCGCCGCAATAATGTGGAACGTCCGCGCGCTCGATGCCGCGGATCGGGCGCACAGGCGGCTCGACGCCGTGCGCCGTGCGGAAGAGAAGTTCCGCGGCCTGCTCGAATCGGCGCCGGACGCCATGATTATCACCGACAGCGAGGGCCGTATTGCCCTCGTCAACGGCGAGGCCGAAAAGCTCTTCGGCTACGCGCGCACGGAACTGGTGGGCCAACGGGTGGAAAACCTCATGCCGGAACGCTCCCGGCATACACACGTCGCGCGGCGTGTAGCTTTTATAGCCGAGCCGCGCGTGCGGCGGATGGGCGAGGGACTGGATCTCAGGGGCCAGCGCAAGGACGGTACCGAGTTCCCGATCGAAGTCAGCCTCAGCCCACTGCGCACCGCCGAAGGCTTGCTGATCTCGAGCGCCATACGCGATATCACCGCGCGCAAGCGGCTCGAGGAAGCGAGCAGCCGCCTGGCTGCGTTGGTCGAGGCGTCCGACGAGGCCATCGTCGGCACGACGACGGACGGCATTGTGGCGAGCTGGAACAAGGGCGCCGAGCGCATGTCCGGCTACGCGGCTGCCGAGGTGATCGGCAGGCCATTGGCGCTCGTCGTGCCGGAAGATCGACGCGGTGAAAGAGCTGCGATGCAGAGCCGCTGCCTGGCAGGCGAGCATATCCGGTTCGAGTCTGTTCGCCGGCGCAAGGACGGCAGTCTGCTTCCCGTTCTGGTGACGATCTCGCCCGTGCATGACCTTGGCGGCGCCATCGTCGGCATCTCCTCGATCGCACGCGACATCTCCGAGCGCAAACAAATGGAAGCCGGGCTCATTCAGGCTCGGGCGGAGGCGGATGCCGCGCGGGAGCTGGCCGAGAAAGCCACGAAGGTGGCCGAGGTCGCAAACCGCGCCAAATCGGATTTTCTGGCCCGCATGAGCCACGAGTTGCGCACGCCGCTCAACGCCATCATGGGCTTCGCGCAGATGCTGCAGCTCGACCGGACCAAAAATCTCACGCGCAAGCAGAAGGAGTATAGCGAGCACATCTATTCCAGCGGCCAGCACCTGTTGGCCCTCGTCAACGACGTGCTCGATATCGCCGCGATCGAGGCCGGCAAGCTCAGGCTATCGATCGAGCCCGTCGTTGTCGCCGACACGCTCAGATACGTATCGACTATGATGCAGCCTTTGGCCGCCAAGGCCGGCGTCACCCTCGAAGTCAGCGGTGGCAACGACGCGCCGAAAGTTCGCGCCGACGGCCTGCGCCTGCGCCAAGTGCTGCTGAACCTCGTTTCGAACGCCATCAAGTACAACCGTCCGGGTGGCTCCGTGACGCTGACGATCGCGAATGTGGCCGACGGCGCCCTGCGTTTTGCCGTCGCGGACACCGGCATCGGCATCGCGCAAGCACATCAGGGAAATATTTTCGAGCCGTTCAACCGTGCCAATGCCGTAGATTCGGCGGTGGAAGGAACCGGGATCGGGCTGGCCCTTTCGAAGCGCCTTGTCGAGGCGATGGGCGGCGTAATCGGGTTTACCAGCGAGGTAGGGAAGGGCAGCACATTCTGGTTCGACATGCCAATCGAATCGGCAGGCTTGGAATTGCAGAGCGCCGCGGGAGACGCAGGGGCGAGGAAATCGTCGCCTGCCGACAATGGCTATTCGCTGCTGTACGTCGAGGACAATCCTGCAAATCTGCGCCTGATGGAGCATCTTCTCTCGACCCATTCCAGCGCGGCCATGCTGGCGGCGCCGACGCCGCAAATGGGCCTCGATCTCGCCGTTGCGCATCGTCCCGAGGTGATCGTGCTCGACATCGATCTACCCGGCATGAGCGGCCTCGAACTGCTCGCTCGCCTCAAAGGAATGCCTGAGACGTGTGACATCCCGGTCATCGCGCTGACAGCCTCTGCGACGTCCGGAGAGATCAAGAGAGGCGTCGCGGCCGGTTTCTTCCGATATCTCACCAAGCCGATTGTCGTGAATGAATTCTTTGACGCTGTGATGGCCGCAGTGGGCGACCAGCCGCGACCTTCTCGCCGGACTCGGACTTAGCGCGGCGCCTCCATCGTCGAAAGCATCTGGCCAAACCGCGCGCTCGAAAAGGGCGTCGGCATCAAGCCGCTCATCAGCGCCGATCCCGGCCTCCGCAACGGCGGCGCCGTGTTCCACGGCACCGCGACCTGGACCCACAAGGCCGAGCCGCGCGCCTGGCGCCCCGCCGCTCTACTTTTCGCTGTCGAGATCGGTCATGGCCGGCGCGGGATAGCGCGTGCCGGCGGCCGTGCCCTTGGGCACCGCGCGCTCGATCGCGGCGATGTCGTCGGCGTCGAGCGTGACTTCGGCGGCGCCGAGGGACTCGGCGAGCTGATCGCGGCGCCGCGCGCCGATCAGCGGGACGATGTCGCCGCCTTGCGCGGACACCCACGCGATCGCGGCCTGCGCGACGGTGATGCCCTTCGCTTCGGCGACGCGCCGCAACGCCTCCACCAGCGCGAGGTTCGCGTCGGCATTGGCGCCCTGGAAGCGCGGGCTGTGGGCGCGGAAATCACCCGGCGCATGCGGCTTCTTCTGCCAGTGGCCGCTGATGAGGCCGCGCGAAAGAACGCCGTAGGCGGTCATGCCGATGCCGAGCGCGCGCACGGCCGGCAGGATGGAAGTCTCGATACCGCGCGAGATCAGCGAGTATTCGATCTGGAGATCGCAGATCGGATGTACGGCAGCCGCGCGGCGGATCGTGTCGGCGCCCACTTCGGAAAGACCGATGTGGCGCACACGGCCGGCCTTCACCATGTCGGCGATGGCGCCGATCGTGTCCTCGATCGGCACTTTCGGGTCGAGGCGCGCGGGCCGATAGATGTCGATGTGATCGAGGCCGAGCCGTTGCAGTGAATAGGCGAGGAAGTTCTTGACGGCCGCGGGGCGCCCGTCGTTTCCCGCCCAGCCGCCGGCCGGATCGCGCAGCGCGCCGAACTTCACGCTGATCTGAAACCGGCCTCGCGCGACGCCCTTCAGGGCCTCGCCGATCAGCATCTCGTTGTGGCCCATGCCGTAAAAATCGCCGGTGTCGATCAGCGTGATGCCGGCATCGAGCGCGGCATGGATGGTCGCGATGCTCTCCTTGCGATCGGCGGGACCGTACATGCCCGACATCCCCATGGCGCCCAGGGCGAGCGCCGAAACCGCGGGCCCGTTCGTGCCGAGTCTCTTCGTCTGCATAGCCTTCTCCTTCGATGGCGGCGTCGCGGGACTGCGCCGCTGCCGACGCCGATGAACATGGCCTCTGGCGCTCTGTTCGAAAATCCGGCATCTGTTGGACAGGCTGTTCGGATAATCGTACAATGATGGAACCCGATCTCGGCGATCTCACGGCCTTCGCGGCGGTCGCGCGGCATCGCGGCTATCGCGGCGCGGCCGCGATCCGCGGCGTGTCGCCCTCGTCGCTGAGCGAAGCGGTGCGCCGCCTCGAGACGCGCCTCGGCGTCCGCCTGCTCAACCGAACCACGCGCAGCGTGACGCCGACCGAGGCGGGGGCGCGCCTCCTCGAGCGGCTCGCGCCCGCGCTGGCCGAGGTATCCGCGGCGCTCGGGGCCCTTGGCGGGCCGGCGGGCGGTCCCTCGGGAACGCTGCGCCTCAACGTGAACTGGGTCGCGGTGCGCACGTTCCTGCCGCCGCTCCTCGACGCATTCCTGAAGTCGCATCCGGGCATCGTGGTCGAGGTGGTGGCGGCAGACAGCCTGATCGACGTGTTTGCCGCCGGCTTCGACGCGGGCGTGCGCTACGACGACCGCATCGAGCGGGACATGATCGCGGTGCCGATCGGGCCGCGCCGGCAGCGCTACGTCGCCGCCGCCGCCCCGGCCTACCTCAAGGCGCACGGACGGCCGCGCCATCCCACGGAGCTATTGCGGCACGCCTGCATCCGCCACCGCTTCGCGAGCGGCGTCATGCCGCCCTGGGAATTCGAGCGCGCCGGCAAGGTGTTGCGCATCACGCCGAAAGGGCCGCTGGTGGCCTCAGCCGCGGAGCTCGAAATCTCCGCCGCCTGCGCCAGGCTCGGCGTGATCTACACGTTCGAGGACTTCCTCCTGCCGGCGCTGCGCGCACGCCGGCTCGTCCCAATTCTCGAGGAATGGTGGCAGAGCTTTTCCGGCCCGTATCTGTACTACGCGAGCCGCAGGCAGATGCCGGTACCGTTGCGCGCGTTCGTCGATTTCATCAAAGTAACGCCCGGTGCCAGGCGGCGGAACGGCACGTAAGCTGCATGACGCAATGGCGCGGCGTCTCGGCTCCGCGAGTGGTTGCACGACACGGCAGTAACGAATCGTATTACCTGTTTGAAGTATCCACAGTCTCTATCGCATTCCTTGCGTAAGACGTGACATTCTGTACTATATTTAGATTGCTGCCAGGGTGGCGGCAAGGTGGCGGGGCTATGGCGGAAGCGAAAGGCGGGCGCGGTCAGGTCATCGTTCTCGGCAACGAGAAGGGCGGTACGGGCAAATCGACTTCGGCGATGCACATCGTCGTCGCCCTGATGCGCGACGGCTTCCGGGTCGCCAGCATCGATCTCGATCCGCACCAGGGCACGCTCACGCGCTATGTCGAGAACCGGAAGTCCTTCTCGGAATCCAAGGGCATCC
>CAYZSG010000028.1:0-32311 GCA_964481045.1 uncultured Candidatus Odyssella sp.
AGGGCCAGGGCATTCCGCGCTCGGCCGATCTCGTCTTCGACGTGCGCTTCCTGCGCAACCCGCACTATCTCGACGCGCTGCGCGACAAGACCGGCGAGGACGCCGAGGTGGGCGCCTATATCGAGGGTGATCCGGGCTATGCCGATTTCTTCCGGCGCCTCGCGAGCTTCCTCGAGCCGCTGCTGCCGCGCTACCGCGCCGAGGGCAAGAGCTATCTCACCATCGCGATCGGCTGCACCGGCGGGCGCCACCGCTCGGTCTACATCGCCGAGAAGCTCGGCGCCTGGCTCGCCGGCCACGGCTACCGCGCCGCCATCCGCCACCGCGAACTCGAACGCGACAAGATCCTGGGATGAGCAAGCGAAAGTGAACAGGAGGCGGGGAGAAGCAAGAAGATCAACCACAGAGACACAGAGGCACAGAGAAGAGAAATCTTCTGCGCGCCCTTGGCGCGCAATTCTTTTGCTCTGTGCCTCTGTGCTCTGTGGTTCAAATTCCTTCTTGCTTTCTTCTCCCCGTCTCCCCGCCTCCTGTTAACTTCCGCTTTCCGCGCCGCGGCTGGCTGGTAGCAGGGGAAAAAGCAAGCGAAATTGCTAGGTGACACGCGCCCGGCGCCCGCCATAATTCGCGCCCTATCCTTCCCCACAGCGCAGAAAGCAGTGAATCCACCATGATCGGGATGGTGCTCGTCACGCACGGGCGGCTCGCGGAGGAATTCATCGCCGCGCTCGAACACATCGTCGGCAAGCAGAAAGGCGTGCGCGCCGTCTGCATCGGCGCCGAGGACGATGTGGAGAAGCGGAGGAAAGAGATCCTCGACAGCGTCGCCGCGGTCGAGGAGGGCCAGGGCGTCGTGGTGTTGACCGACATGTTCGGCGGCACGCCCTCGAACCTCGCGATCTCGATCCTCGACAAGGCGCGCGTGGAGGTGATCGCCGGCATCAATTTGCCGATGCTGATCAAGCTCGCCTCGCTGCGCGAGAAGGCCGATCTCCGGAAAGCGGTGGAAGCGGCGCAGGAGGCGGGGCGGAAATACATCAACGTCGCCTCCGCGCTGCTCAAGGAAGCGCATTGAGCGCGGCCGCCGCATCGAGAACGCGCACGTGAGCGACCTGTTCGAGCCGGTGCGCCGCGCGCGCGCGACGATCGTGAACGCCAAAGGCCTGCACGCGCGCGCCGCCGCCAAGCTCGCCAAGCTCGCCGCCACGTTCAAATCCGAGATCACGCTGATGCGCAACGACATGAGCGTCTCGGCGCGCTCGATCATGGGCCTCATGATGCTGGCCGCGGCCAAGGGCGCCGAGATCGAGATCCAGGCGCGCGGCCCCGACGCCGAGCAGGCGCTCAACGCCGCCGTCGCGCTGATCGAGAGCGGGTTCGGCGAGAATTAGGCGTTTCTCAACTCGTGCCCGCCGCGCGCAGGCTGAAGCCGTAAACGCGCCAAACTCCATCGGATTTCACGAGCTGCATCTTGATCGCGACGGCGCCGCCGTTGCGAATCTTGATCGTGCCTTCGAGCGTGGCCACGCCGCCGCTCACCGCGCGCGAGTTCCACGAAGCCGCCGCGGCCTTGTCGAGGGCGAAGCGCTGCATGAGCGCGCGGAAGGTTTCGAGGCTGGTTTCCTTCCGGAACTCCGGCGCCGTCGAACGATACGCCTCCTCGTACTTGCTCTCGCCGACCAGCTTGACGAACTCGCCGCCGGCGGTGGCGGCGCCCGAGGTGATGAGAAACGCGGCGGCGACGATGGCGGCGGCGAGCGCGGCGAGCCCGCCCACGCCGAGGCCGCTCCATTTCAGGGCTTTCATCGGAGCTCCTACGGGAGTTGCGAAGGAGATGTGCGCGGACCGCTGCGGCTTAACGCGTGCGCGGCGCGACGAGGCCGCCGGCGAGGCCGCCGATCGGAAACAGCCCCTCGGCCGGCTTCGGCTGCGAGTGGGGCCGGCCCTGCGGCTCGGCCGACGCGACGCCGGCGGCGCACACGACGGCGAGGATGAGGGCGAGACGCTGAAGCACGGGCGGAGCTCCTCGGTTCGTTGCGGCGCCCAATGGCACCGTGCGCGAGAGCTATCCCAGTTCGTGCCGCCGCTCAGTGAACCGCTTCACATCGCCGGACGCGCGGCGCGGAACGTGGCCCGGACTATTGAGCCATGAATGTTCTTGATATGTTCATAGCCGTACCCCAGATCAGGATTTGTTTGCCGCGCAGGAGCTCTCCCCATGTGCCTTACCCCGCGAGGCGGCCCGGCCATCCGCCTCGGCGCGCTCCACGATCCCCCGCCGAAGCATGTGTTCGCCTCGGGATGACTACAAAAGACTACATTTGCCTACGGAAGTGGGGGGGGGTGGTGCAAATCACGGCTCTCGCGGGTACATAAGGATATCTTTATGCTTGCATGTAGATTGATAAGCGGGTAAAGACCCAGCCGCGCCTGCCGGATGACGGCGGGCAGCCAGCCCCTATTCCCCAGCCCGCGTTCACCATCAGGAGCCGCCGCATGAGCACGCCCGACAGCAAAATCAAAGACATCGGACTGGCCGATTGGGGCCGGGCCGAAATCGACATGGCCGAAACCGAGATGCCGGGCCTGATGGCGATCCGCAAGGAATATGCGGCCAAGCAGCCGCTCAAGGGCGCGCGCATCGCCGGCTCGCTGCACATGACGATCCAGACCGCGGTGCTGATCGAGACGCTTCAGGCGCTCGGCGCCGACATCCGCTGGGCCTCGTGCAACATCTATTCGACGCAGGATCACGCGGCCGCGGCGCTCGTGAAGGTGGGCACGCCGATCTTCGCGGTGAAGGGCGAATCGCTCGAGGAATACTGGGACTACACGCACCGCATCTTCGAATGGGCCGATGGCGGCACGCCCAACATGATCCTCGACGACGGCGGCGACGCGACCCTGCTCGTTCATCTCGGCTCGCGCGCGGAGAAAGACGCCTCGCTCGTCAGCAAGCCCACGAACGAGGAAGAGGAAGTGCTCTACGCCGCGATCAAGAAGCGGCTGAAATCGCATCCCGGCTGGTACGGCAAGCTCGCCGCCGCGATCAAGGGCGTCTCGGAAGAGACGACGACCGGCGTGCACCGGCTCTATCAGATGGCCAAGGAAGGCAAGCTGCTGTTCCCGGCCATCAACGTGAACGACAGCGTGACGAAATCGAAGTTCGACAACATCTATGGCTGCCGCGAGAGCCTCGTGGACGGCATCCGCCGCGGCACCGACGTGATGATGGCGGGCAAGGTGGCGCTCGTCGCCGGCTATGGCGACGTCGGCAAGGGCTCGGCGGCCTCGCTGCGCCAGGCCGGCTGCCGCGTGATGGTGACCGAGATCGACCCGATCTGCGCGCTGCAGGCGGCGATGGAAGGCTATCAGGTCGTCACGATGGAAGACGCGGCGCCCGTGGCCGACATCTTCGTGACCGCCACCGGCAACGTGGACGTGATCACGATCGAGCACATGCGGCGCATGAAGCACCGCGCGATCGTGTGCAACATCGGCCACTTCGATTCCGAGATTCAGGTGGCGGCGCTCAAGAACCTGAAATGGCACAAGGTGAAGCCGCAGGTGGACGAGATCGAGTTCCCGGACCAGAAGCGCATCATCCTGCTCTCCGAGGGCCGGCTCGTGAACCTCGGCAACGCCACCGGCCACCCGAGCTTCGTGATGAGCGCCTCTTTCGCGAACCAGACGCTGGCGCAGATCGAGCTCTGGACCAACCCCGGCAAGTACGAGAAGGGGAAGGTGTACGTGCTGCCGAAGCACCTCGACGAGCACGTGGCGCGCCTGCACCTCGAGAAGCTCGGCGCCAAGCTCACGACGTTGAGCGAGGCCCAGGCGAACTACGTCAACATCCCCAAGGCCGGCCCGTTCAAGCCGGAGCACTACCGCTACTGAGCGAGACGGCGGGGCGGGCGCGCTGCGCTTGCCCCGCCCGACCTCGAGAAGACCGACATTCCAACCATCGGGTAAGGAGGCATTAACACTTTATTGACCCTGTGCCCGCAGATTACGCTGATCCACTGGATCGAAATTGCGTGAGGCCAGCGACGATGTTCCGTTTCGGTCCGGCGATGGTCGCGTCGCTCGCGGCGCTGCTCACCGCAACGCCGGCGCTGGCGCAGGGCGCGGGCGCCTCCGGCCTCACGATCGTGAACCTCGCCGCGGTGGCGCTGCTGATCGTGCTGGCCGCAGCGCTGTTCTGGGTCAACTGGCGCCGCCGGTACGTCGTGGCCACCGCGGTGAAGCTCGAGGCCAACGAGCGCCTGCTGCGCGCCGGGCTCGAGACCGCGCGCGCCGCGGCGCTCACCTGGGAAGACGACGGCTCGATCGCCGTGACGCCGAACGCCAAGCTGCTGCTCGGCATCGACAAGGCCGGCGAGGCGACGATCGCCGACATTCAGGGCGCGTTCGACGGCTCGGGCCAATCGGCGCTCGGCAGCGCCGTTACCGAGCTGCGCAGCCACGGCAAGGATTTCGTCCTGACCTTGAAGCTCAAGGACAAGCCGCGCTTCGTGCTCGTGCACGGCAAGCGCACCAAGTCCGGCGACGCGGCGATGGACTTCCTCGGCTTCCAGGACACGACCGACGCGCTGACCCTGCTGATCGCGCGCGAGCGCGAGGCGCAGCGCCTGCGCGGCGTGATCGATTCGATCCCGGTGCCGATCTGGATCCGCGACGAGCAGCAGCGCATCCGCGACTGCAATGCCGCCTATGTGCGCGCGGTGGAAGCGACCGACCGCGACACCGTTCTCGCCGAGGGCCGCGAGTTCGCCGAAGGCCCCGAGGCGGGCTCGGCGCGCGCCCTGGCCGAGAAGGCACAATTGCGCGGCGCGCGCATGACCGCGCAGCAGCACATCGTCGTCGACGGCACACGCCGCCTGTTCGAGATCGGCGAGCAGCCGATCTCGGCCGCCTCAACCGCCGGCTACGCGCTCGACATCACCTCGACCGAGGAGACGAAGCAGAGCGTCGCGCGCCACACCGCCGCCCACAATGAGGTGCTCGAGCGCCTCGCGATCGCGATCATCATCGTGGGCCAGGACGGGACGATCAAGTTCTTCAACGGCGCGTTCGCGCGCCTCTGGGGCATCAACGAGGCGTGGCTCGAGGCCGGGCCGACGCTCGCTGATCTCCTCGACCAGCTCCGCCAGCAGCGCATGCTGCCCGAGACCGGCAACTTCGCCGCCATGCGCAGCGAATGGACGACGTGGATCAAGGGCCTCATCGAGCCGCGCCAGGAGCTGCTGCACCTGCCGAACGGGATGGCGATCTGGATGGTCGTCTCGCCGCATCCGCTCGGCGGGCTCATGTTCACGTTCGAGAACGTCACCTACCGGCTCGCGCTCGAGCGCTCGGTCAACACGCTCGCGGCGGTGCAGCGCGACACGATCGACCACCTGTTCGACGGCGTGGCCGTGTTCGGCGAAGACGGGTGCCTGAAGCTCTCGAATCCCACCTTCCGCCGCATGTGGAAGCTCGAGGACGAGTTCACCACCGGCAATCCGCACATCGGCGCCGTGCTCGAGCACTGCAAGGCGCTGATGCCGGTGCGCGACACGTGGGACCGGGCGAAGCCCGCGATCATGGCGCGCGTGACGAACCGGCGCGTGCGCCAGGGCCGCGTGCGCCTGACCGACGGGCGCATCATCGCCTACGCCCTGGTGCCGCTGCCCGACGGCGGCGTGCTGATGAGCGGCCGCGACGTGACGGATACGGTGCGCGTGGAGCGCGCGCTGCGCGAGCGCGCCGAGGCGCTGGAGCAGGCCGACCGCGTGAAGGCCGACTTCATCGCCAACATCAGCTACGAGCTGCGCACGCCGCTCAATGCGATCATCGGCTTCACCGAGATCCTCAACAACCAGTACTTCGGCCAGCTCAACCAGCGCCAGATCGAATACACCGAGGGCGTGCTCGAAGCCTCGCAGCACCTGCTCACGCTGATCAACGACATCCTCGACCTCGCCGTCATCGAGGCCGGCCGCATGGTGCTCGACATCGAGCCCGTGTCGGTGAAAAGCGTCGTCGACAGCGTCGTGCAGATCACCGGCGAATGGGCGCGCGGCCAGCAGCTCGAGCTCGAAACCGACGTGCCGGCCGAGACCGGCATCATCCAGGCCGACGAGCGCCGTCTCAAACACGCGCTGTTCAACCTCGTCGGCAACGCGATCAAGTTCACGCCGACCGGCGGGCGCATCGCGGTGTCGGCACGGCGCAGCGGCGCGCAGATCGCGATTGCGGTCGAAGACACCGGCATGGGCATTCCGGAGGAAGACGCGAAGCGCGTGTTCGACACGTTCGTGCGCGGCAAGGACAAGCACGGCCGCCCGGCCGGCGCCGGCCTGGGACTGGCGCTCGTGCGCAGCCTGATCGAGCTGCACGGAGGCCGCGTCGAGATGCAGAGCCACCCCGGAGCCGGCACCAAGGTGACGTGCTGGCTGCCGCTGCGCGCCAAGGTTCCGCAACCGCCGCCGGGCCCGCAGCCGCGCATGGCCTCGCCGCCATTGAGCGACTCCGCCCCGCGCCGGGTGCTCGAGCCGCCCAAGGGCGCCAGCGGACCGCCCAAGGCGGCGGCCTGAGGCGAACACGCTTGCGCGCCGCTTTCGCCTCGACTAGAGCCGGCGCATGAAGCCGAAACAGCTCGTCCAGGTTTGGATAGCCACGTTCAACCGTCGCGATGCCGACGCGCTCGCAGCGCTCTATGCCGAGGATGCCGTCAACCATCAGGTCGCCGAAGAGCCGGTGCGCGGACGCGCCGCGATTCGCGCGATGTTCGTCGGGGGTTTCGCCGCGGCCGAAATGGTGTGCATCCCCGAGCAGATACTCGAGGACGGCGAATGGGCCGCGCTCGAATGGCGCGATCCGCTCGGCCTGCGCGGCTGCGGCTTCTTCCGCATTCGCGACGGCCAGATCGTCTTCCAACGTGGCTATTGGGACAAGCTCACTTTCTTGCGCCAGCATGGGCTGCCGCTGCCGACGGTCTGATCGGCGCACGCCGCATTGGAATCACCACGTCGCTGTGGTTTACCGGTGCGCATGACCCGCACGCGACCGAAGCGACTCGAACACATCACCGGCATCGGCGTCGATCGCATGGGCGCCATCGCCGATGCGGGAACGCGCGACCTGCTGCGCCTCGAGAACCTCGACACCGACGTGCCGCCCGATCCCGAGGCGATCGAGCGCACGCGCCGCGCCGCGAGCACCGACGACGACAACTCGTACCTGCCGTTCGTGGGGCAGACGCATCTGCGCGATACCGCCGCCGCGCATGTCGCGCGCCTCTCGGGCGTCGCCTACTCCGGCGAGCGCAACGTCGTGATCGCGGCCGGCGGCCTCTCCGGCATCTTGAACGTGCTGCTCGCCACGATCGAAGTGGGCGACGAGGTGATCGTCACCGATCCCACTTACGCCGGGCTCGTCAACCGCGTGCGGCTGGCCGGCGGCGTGCCGCGCTGCGTGCCGTTCGCGTTCGCGCCCGGCGCGCCGTGGACGCTCGATCGCCGCGCGCTGGCGGCCGCCATCGGCCCGCGCACGCGCGCGATGCTGCTGATGTCGCCCTCGATGCCCACGGGCGGGTATCTCGACGAGAGCGATTGGTCGCTGGTCGCCGAGCTGTGCATCGAGCACGACCTGCTGCTGATCCTCGACACGGCGATGGAGCGCCTGCTGTTCGACAAGCGGCGCGTGATCCATCCCGCCGGTCTCGCCGGCATGGCGTCGCGCACGATCACGGTGGGATCGGCCTCCAAAGAGCTGCGCATGATCGGCTGGCGCGTCGGCTGGATCGTGGCGCCCGAGGCCTACATGCCCGACCTTGCCGCCGTTGGCATGGCCAACGTGGTGGTGCCCGTGGGCATCGCGCAGGATGCGGCCGCGATCGCGCTCGAGCGCTCGCCCGGGACGCTGCCGGCCTATGTGGCCGAGCTCGAGCGCCGGCGCGATACGCTGCTGCGCGAGCTCGCCGGACTACCCGTCGGCGTGCCGGCCGGCGGCTGGTCGATGCTATTGCGCGTCTCCGACTTCGGCCTCGACGGCGCAGCGATGTCGGAGCGCCTGCTCGCCGAGGGCATCTGCGCCACCGGCATGAAGGGCTGGGGCGAGACGCACGGCGCGCAATACATCCGCTTCGTGTTCGCCAACGAGCCCGCCGCGCGGCTCGAGGGCACCGGCGCGCGCATCAGACGGGCGCTGCGCCTATAGCCGCGATCAGAAGCGCATGCGCGCCACGGCCTTCGCCGGCCGGATCGCGCGCCAGAGCAGGAAGCCGAGCAGCCACACGATGAAGCCCAGGATTGGCAACACGATCATGCCGGTCATCGCGCCGCCCGCGCTCTCCTCGGGCGTGACGGTGTGGTGCACGATCAGCGGCGCGGACGCGGCGGCGAGGCCGTGGCGCTGGACGGCGCCGTCCACGGCGGCGCGATAGCGCTCGTCGTCGCGCGGATCGACTCGCTTGGCGCCGCGCAGCGGATAGCCGAGCACGTGCGTGCACCAGCTCTCCTCGCTGCCGCTGCAGGAGAGCCAGGCCGGCACCGCCTCGCCCTTCTTCCACGCCGCCGGCACGAGCGGCGCCACGCCGTAGAACACGGTGTCCGGCTTGCCGCCGATCGTGCGCTGCGTGCGATAGACATGCGCAAGCTCGGTCGCGACGCGGAAGTCCTTCACGACGAACACGTCCGTATCGGTGCGCGGCATCTCGGCGGGGGAGACCTCGGCGCTGCGGATCGCCTTGGCCTTGGTGTAATCGCCGACGCCGCCGACCGCCATCGCCGCCGGCAGCAGCGCCACGAAGGTGGCGCCCAGCACGGCGAGCATGCCGCTGCGGTATCCGAACGACAGCCCCATGATGCCGAGCACGACGAGCGCGCCCATGCCGGCATCGTAGGAAATGTGCGCGACGAGCAGCGCCACGCCGAAGATGACGATGAAGACGATGAACCCGGCGAGGATCGACTGCCCGATCGGCAGCACCGTGCGCGCGCCGGGCGGCTTGTTGAAGACGTGGTGGTAGACCCATTGCCCCGGATTCATCGCCGCCCCGCTCCGCGCCGCGCGGATGCTGCAACCGTTCCGTGGCCTGGCGCAAGCACGGCTACTGCCCCGGCACGCCCTTCGTCGTCGAGTATTCCCAATGCAGCGCCGCGCCGGGGCGGCAGCGGTGATAGGCACTGTGCGCCGCGCGCGCGGCTTCGGCGAAACCGGTGAGGATCAGCTTCAGCTTGCCGGGATAGGCGGCGACGTCGCCGATCGCGTAGATGCCGGGCTGGTTCGTCTCGCACGAGGCGGGATCGACGGCGATCTGGTGGCGCTCGAGCGCGAGGCCCCATTCCGAGATCGGCCCGAGGCTCGCGGCGAGGCCGAACAGCGGCAACAGCGCATCGGCTGGCAGGTCGCGCCGCCGCCCGTCGGGATCCTCGACCGTGACCGCAGTGAGCACGCCACCACCCTTTCCAACCAGCGCCGCGAGCTGATAGGGCACGACGATCTCGATCCTGCCCGCCGTGGCGAGCGCCTTCAGGCGCGCGACGCTTTCGGGCGCGGCGCGGAACTTGTCGCGCCGGTGGACGACGGCGACGTGCGCCACCTCGGCCAGAGCCAGCGCCCAATCCACCGCCGAATCGCCGCCGCCGGCGATCACGACGCGCTTGCCGCGAAAGTCCTCGCGCCGCTTGACGAGATAGAAGACGCTCTTGTCCTCGTAATCGGCGAGATGCGGAAGCGGCGGACGGTTGGGGCCGAACGCGCCCGCGCCGGCGGCTACGAACACCGCACGCGCGCTTATCGTGTCGCCGGCCGACGTCGTCAGCCGCCAATCCGCGCCCTCGCGCGCCACGACCTCGACGCGGCGGTCGAGCAGCATGCGCGGCTTGAACGGCGCCGCCTGCTCTTCGAGCTTGGCGACAAGGCCCGCCGCGTCGATGACCGGATAGCCGGGAATGTCGTAGATCGGCTTCTCGGGATAGAGCGCCGCGCATTGCCCGCCCGCCGCCTCGAGCGCGTCGATGACGACGCAGGAAAGCCCGAGCATGCCGCACTCGAATACGGCGAACAGGCCGACCGGGCCCGCGCCAATGACGGCCACATCGGCCGCGGCGACATCGGTGCGGATCTCCTCCGCTTTACTCGGCATGGGGATTCGGACTAAGGCGGGCGCGACATCGAACGCCGGGGTCTTAGCCCATTCGCACGACGAGACCAAGCACGCGGGACGCGGGCGCGCCGTTTCACACGGCCGTGGCGGCGGGCGACGAGCGCGCGACGGCCGCGCTCGCCCGCGTCTTGGCGCGCGCGCTGAAGCCAGGCGACGTGGTGGCGCTGGAAGGCGACCTCGGCGCCGGCAAGACGACCTTCGCCCGCGCGCTCATCGCGGCCTTCGCGGCCGAAGCCGGCCAGACGCCGCCCGAAGTGCCGAGCCCGACCTTCACCCTCGTGCAGACCTACGATTTCCCGCGCGCGACGATCTGGCACTTCGACCTCTATCGCATCGACCGGCCGGAGGACGCGCTGGAGCTGGGCATCGAGGAGGCCTTCGCGGAGGGTATCGTGCTCATCGAATGGCCCGAGCGGCTAGGCCCGCTGCTGCCGGCGCAGCGCATCGATGTGCGCATCGGCTTCGGCGAAGCGCCGGACTCGCGCCGGATCGAGATCGCGGCCCCGGCCGGACCGGGCGGGCGCCTTGCCGCGGCCTTCGCCGCGTGAACGCTAATTTCACCGTTGCGGGCGAATGTTGTCCGTGGCTTATCGCGTATAAACTGGATCGCCGGGAATGAGGCGGGGAACGAGCATGGGGCGGGAAGCTCCGCACGCGGCGAAGCGCTTGGCCGCATGACGCCGCGCGAAGCCGCACTCGAGATGTTCCTGTCGGGGGGCGCCTGGAAGGGCGCGCAGCGCCGGCCGTTCGCGCACGACGCCTCGTTCCGCCGCTACTTCCGCCTGGGCGGCGGACCCAAGCCGGCCTTGCTGATGGACGCGCCGCCGCCGCAGGAAGACGTGCGGCCCTGGTGCCGGATCGCGCGCCATCTCGACCGCCTCGGCCTTTCCGCGCCGGCGATCTACGAAGCCGACGAGGCGCGCGGCCTGCTCGTGATCGAGGACTACGGCGACGAGACCTTCCCGAACGCGCTGAAGCACGGCGATGCGGCGGCGCTTTATGCCGCCGCCGTCGACACGCTGGTGGTGCTGCACCGCGCACCCGCCGCACTCGATGTCGCGGTTCCCGACTACGACGAGGCGACGCTGCTCGAGAAGGCCGCGCTGCTGCTCGACTGGTTCATTCCGGCAATCGGCGGCGGCCCGGTTTCCGTCGCCGCGCGTGCCGAATACGAGGCGGCGTGGCGCGCCATCCTGCCGCTGCGTAAAGGCGTGCCCGAGACGCTGGCACTCCGCGACTTCTTCCCCGAGAACATCATGTGGCTGCCGGCGCGCGAGGGCGTGCGCCGCTGCGGCCTGCTTGACTTCCAGGATGCCAGCCGCGCGCCCGCCGTGTACGACCTCGTCTCGCTGCTCGAGGATGCACGGCGCGACGTTCCCGAGCCGCTGCGCCAGGCGATGACCGAGCGCTACCTCGCGGCGTTTCCGCGCCAGGACCGCGCCGCTTTCGCGGCGGCCGCCGCAGTGATGGCCGCGCAGCGCCACGCGCGCGTGATCGGCGTGTTCGCGCGCCTCTGGAAACGCGACGGCAAGCCGCGCTATCTCGCGCACATCCCGCGCGTCTGGCGCCTGCTGGAGCGCGCGCTGCTGCACCCGGCGCTGGCGCCGCTGAAACGCTGGTTCGATACGCATGTGCCGGCCGCGCAGCGCCGTGCGCCGGAGGCCGCATGACGACGCTCGCGAAAGACGAAACAAGCCTCACGACGGCCTCCGGCGAGACGATCGCGGCCGGCATGGTGCTGGCCGCGGGCCTTGGCCTGCGCATGCGGCCGATCACCGAGCGGATGCCGAAGCCGCTGGTGATGGTGGCGGGCCGCTGCCTGCTCGACCGGGCACTCGATCACTATGCCCAAGCCGGACTCGGACGCGCCGTCGTCAACACGCACTATCTTGCGGACCAGATCGCGGCGCATGTCGAGGGCCGCCCGCAGCCGAAGATCGTTCTCTCGCACGAGCCCGCGCTGCTCGAGACCGGCGGCGGCGTCTTGAACGCACTGCCGCAGCTCGGATCGGGCCCGTTCATCGTTGCCAACAGCGATGCAATGTGGCTGAACGGCCCGATCCCCGCGCTGACGCGGCTCGCGCGCGCGTGGAACGGCGGGCTGATGGACGCGCTGCTGCTCCTCTCCGTCATCCCCGGCACGCTCGGCTATGAAGGGCGCGGCGATTTCTACATGGATGGCGTGGGCCGCCTGCGCCGGCGGGCCGAGCGCGGCATCGCGCCGTTCCTGTTCACCGGCGTGCAGATCCTGCATCCGCGCCTGTTCGAGGGCGAGGCGCCGGGCAAATGGTCGCTGAACCGCGTCTACGACAAGGCTCTGGCGGCCGAGCGGCTCTACGGCCTGCGCCACGACGGTGCCTGGTATCACGTCGGCGATCCCGCCGGTCTCACGGCGGTGGAAGCGCGTCTCAAGGCGGAAGGTGCCGTGGCCGCTTAGCGCGCGGGCCGATATTCGCGCTATAAGTGCGGCGTGCCGTCCAACGTCTTCACGATCCCGCCGACGCTTCCGTTCGCCGACACGCTGGCGGCGGGGCTGCTCGCGCGCGCGGGCGGCGCCTCGGAGACGCTTGCGCGGATGACCGTGCTGCTGCCGACGCGGCGCGCATGCCGCGCGCTGCGCGAGGCATTCCTGCGCCAGAGCGGCGGGCGCCCGCTGCTGCTGCCGCGCCTCCACCCGATCGGCGACGTGGACGAGGAGGAACTCGTTCTCACCGCCGGCGAATACGAGGCGGGCGGCGGCTTCGCCGAAATCCCGCCGGCGATCCCGAGCCTGCGCCGCCGCCTGCTGCTGGCCGAGCTGATCCGCAAGTTCGAGGAGCGCCGGGGCAGCGACGTGACGCCGGACCAGGCCGCGTGGCTGGCCGCCGATCTCGCGCGCCTGCTCGACGAGATGCAGACCGAGCGCCGCGATGCCGCCGGACTCGCCGGGCTCGTGCCCGAGCGCTTCGCCGCGCATTGGCAGGACACGCTGAAGTTCCTCGGCATCCTCACCGGCGAATGGCCGAAGATCCTCGCGGCCGAAGGCGCGCTCGATCCGGCGGCGCATCGCAACCGCCTGCTCGAGGCACAGGCTGCGGCTTGGCGCGCGAAGCCGCCGGCCGATCCGGTGATTGCCGCCGGCTCGACCGGCAGCATTCCGGCCACCGCCGATCTGATCGCGGCCATCGCCGGCCTGCCACAGGGCCTGATCGTTCTGCCCGGCCTCGATACGGCGCTCGACGATGCGGCGTGGAACGAAGTGGAGAACGCGCCGAGCCATCCGCAGCACGGGCTTGCGCGGCTGCTCGCGCGGCTCGGTATCGCGCGCAAGGACGTGATGCCTTGGGATCACGCGGGCGCCGCTCGGGCGGGGATCGATCCACCGTTCGTGGCCGAGGCACGGCTGCGGGTGCTCTCGGCCGCGCTCCGCCCGGCCGAGGCGCCGGCCCGGCGGCCCGGAGAAGGCTTGAGCGCCGAAACCGTCTCGCGCGCGTTTGCTGGGCAGGTCGCCTATCTCGAATGCGCCAATCCGCGCGAGGAGGCCGCCGCGATCGCGCTAGCGCTGCGCGAGGCGCTCGACGACCCTGCCGCCTCGGCCGCGCTCGTGACGCCCGACCGCGATCTCGCGCGGCGTGTGGCGGCGGCGCTGAAGCGGTGGCGAATCGAGATCGACGACTCGGCCGGCACGCCGCTCGCCGCCGCGCCGCCGGTGGCGTTCCTGCGCCTCGTGCTCGAAGCCGCGCACGAAGAATTCGCGCCGGTGCCGCTGCTGGCGCTGCTGAAACATCCGCTCGCCGCCTGCGGCATGGCGCCGGGCACGCTGCGCGCGCGGGCGCGGGCGCTCGAGCAGGCGGCGCTGCGCGGCCCCCGGCCGCCGCCCGGCATCGACGCGCTGAAGCGCATCGCGAAGGGCAAGGCGGATTGGCTCGGCGATCTCGCGCGGCGCATGGCGCCGCTCACCACCGCCCTCGCCGCGCCGCGCCAGCCCGCCGAAGCGCTGCTGCGCGCGCACATCGCGGCCGCGGAGGCGCTGGCGGCGGCCGAAACTGGCGACGGCGCCGCGCGCCTCTGGGCGGGCGAGACCGGCGAAGCGGCCGCGCGCTTCCTCGACGAATTGGCGCCGGCCCTCCGCGACTTGGCGCCGATCCGGCCCGCCGACTATTCCGAACTGTTGGAGGCGCTGCTGTCGGGCGCCGTGGTGCGTCCGCGCTACGGCACGCATCCGCGCCTCGCCATCCTTGGCCCGCTCGAGGCGCGGCTGCAGCGCTTCGACCTGATGATCCTGGGCTCGCTGAACGAGGGCGTGTGGCCGGCCGCGATCGCGGCCGATCCCTGGCTGAGCCGCCCGATGCGCAAGGAGTTCGGCCTGCCGCTGGCCGAGCGGCGCATCGGTCTTTCCGCGCACGACTTCGTGCAGGCGGCGATGGCGCCGCGCGTGATGCTGACACGCTCGCTGCGCCAGGCCGGGCAGCCGACGCGGCCCTCGCGTTGGCTGCTGCGCATCGAAGCGGAGCTGGAAGGCTTGGGGCTGTTCGCCGAAGGCTCGCCGCACAAGCTGACCGCGTGGCGCGACGACTCCTATCAGGCCTGGGCGCGCGCACTCGACGCGGAGCCGCTGCGCCCGGCGGAACGGCCTGCCCCCTGCCCGCCGCCCGCGGCGCGGCCGCGGCGCATCTCGGTGACGCAGGTGGAGCTGTGGCGGCGCGATCCCTATGCGATCTATGCGCGCCACATCCTGCGGCTCACGCCGCTCGACGCGATCGACGCCGATCCTTCCGCCGCGGACCTCGGCACGGCGCTGCACAAGGCGCTGGCGGATTTCGTGAACCGCCTCACCGGCAAATCCGTGCCGGCGAATGCGTTCGACCTGCTGATGCGCGATGCGGAGACGGCGCTCGAAGCGCTGCTCGAGCGCCCCGGCGTGTGGGCATTCTGGCGCCCGCGCTTCGAGCGCATCGCGCGCTGGTTCGTCGCAAACGAAGCGGAACGGCGACGCGCGGGCACGCTGCCCGTCGTGATCGAGAAGAAGGGCACGCTCGAGATCGCGGCGCCGCTGGGCGCCTTCACGCTGAGCGGCACGGCCGATCGCATCGACCGCCGCGCAGACGGCACGCTCGCCGTCATCGACTACAAGACCGGCGCGATCCCACGCACCGAAGACATCGCGCTCGGCTTCGCGCCGCAGCTTGCCCTCGAAGCGGCGATGGCCGAAGGCGGCGCATTCGGAAAGCTCGCGGGCAAGGTGGCGGCGCTCGAATACTGGCGCCTGGCCGGGCGCGACGGCGGCGAGATCAAGCCGGTGAAGGCCGACGCGGCAACGCTGATCGCGGAGGCGCGCGCCGGCTTGGAAGCGCTGGTGGCGCGTTACGACAGCGCGGGCAAGACCTATCCCGCCTCGCCGCGGCCGGCGCGCGCCGCGCGCTTCAACGACTTCGTGCAGCTCGCGCGCACGCAGGAATGGCTCGGCCGATGAACGATGCGCGCCGCATCGGCGAGGAGAGAGCCAAGGCGCGCGCCGACGCCGCGCAGCGCCAGGCCGGCGATCCCCGCACCTCGGCCTGGACCTCGGCCAGCGCCGGCACCGGCAAGACGACCGTGCTGGTGAGCCGCGTGCTGCGCCTGCTCGTGGAAGGCGTGCGGCCGGAGCGCATCCTCTGCATCACCTACACCAAGGCAGCGGCCGCCGAGATGGCCAACCGCATCGACAAGGAGCTCTCGCGCTGGGCGGTGGCGTCCGAAGAGAAGCTCACGGTGCTGCTGACGACGCTTACAGGCGCGGCGCCCGATGCGCGCCGGCTCGATCGCGCGCGCAGCCTGTTTGCGCATGTGCTGGAGACGCCGGGCGGCCTGCAGATCTTCACGATCCACGCGTTCTGCCAGACCGTGCTGAAGCGATTTCCGATCGAGGCCGGGCTGGCGCCGCACTTCGCCGTCATCGACGAGCGCGACGCGGCTGCGGCGCTGGCCGATTCGCGCCGCGCCGCGATCGAGGCCGCGCGCGCAAATCCGGGCGGCGAGCTCGCGCTGGCGCTGGCGACCGTCGCCGAGTTCGCGGGCGAGGAGAGCTTCGCCGAACTGCTTGGCGCGCTGCTGGCGCAACCCGAGCGTATGCGCGCCGCGCTCCAGGGTGGCTTCGCGGCGTTCAAGGCGCGCCTGCACGCCGCGCTCGGGCTCGCGCCCGGCGATACCGAGGCGGCCATCATCGCGGAGGCTTGCTCCGCCGAGAAGGCGCGCGACGGAAGGCTGCGCCTTGCAGCCGAGGCGATGCTCGCAGCCGGCGGACTCCGCGACGGTCAGAACGGGCAGCGCATCGCGGATTGGCTCGCGGCCAAGGACCGCGCAGCGATGTTCGACGACTATCTCACGGCGTTCTTCACCGAGGGCGGGGCCGGACCGCGCCGCAAGGACCTGCTGACGAAGAAGGCCGCGGCGCTGACCCCGGCGGCGGCCGCGGCGCTGGAGGCGGAGGCGATCCGGCTCGACGCGGTGCGCGATCGCTGCAAGCGCGCGCGTACGGCGGCGGCAACATCGGCGCTGTTCTGCCTCGGCGGCGCCGTGCTCGCGCATTACGAGCATCACAAGCAGGCGCGCGCGGCGCTGGATTTCGCCGACCTCATCGCGCGCACCCGCGCGTTGCTCGCGGCGCCGGGCCGCGCGGCGTGGGTGCTGTGGAAACTCGACGGCGGGATCGACCATGTGCTCGTCGACGAGGCGCAAGATACGAGCCCCGCGCAATGGGACCTGATCCGCCTGCTCGTGGACGAGTTCTTCGCCGGCGCCGGCGCCGAGCGGGCGCCCCGGACACTTTTCGTCGTCGGCGATTTCAAGCAGTCGATCTTCAGCTTCCAGGGCGCCGCGCCGGGCGAGTTCCGCGCGATGCATGCCGAGCTGCGCGCGCGCGCCCGCGCGGCAGAGCTGCCTTGGGCCGACGTTCCGCTGATTGTTTCGTTTCGCTCGACCGGCGCCGTGCTCGAGGCGGTGGACGCGGTTTTCGCGCTGCCCGAGGCGCGCGACGGCGTGGCCGAGGCCGAGGAGACGATCGAGCATCTGACCGCGCGCGGCGGCCTCGCCGGCCTCGTCGAGATCTGGCCGACCGTAGCGCCGCGCGACGGCGAGGAAGAGGAGCCGTGGACCGAGGCGGCGCCGCAGGACGCTGCGCCCGAGCCGCCCGCGCGGCTCGCGCAGGAGATCGCGCGCCGCATCGCCGGATGGATCGCGAGCGAGGAGAAGTTGGAATCGCTCGACCGGCCGATTCATGCCGGCGACGTGATGATCCTCGTGCGCCGCCGCGGCGACTTCATGGACGCGATGGTGAGCGCGCTCAAGAACGGCGGCGTGCCGGTGACCGGCATCGACCGCATGACGCTCTCCGAGCAATTGGCGGTGCAGGATCTCGTTTCGCTCGCGCGCTTCCTGCTGCTGCCCGACGACGATTTCACGCTCGCCAACGTGCTGAAGGGCCCGTTCTTCGGCTTCGACGACGACAACGATCTGTTTCCGCTCGCCTTCGCACGGCCCGGCACGCTGTGGCAGCGCCTCGGCGAGCTGGCGCCCACGAACCCGAAGTTCGCGGCGGCGTGCGCGCGCCTCGAGGCGCTCTTGGCGCGGGCCGACTTCGCGCCGCCCTACGAGATCTTCGCGCGCGTGCTCGAGGCCGAAGGCGGGCGGCGCGACATCCTCGCGCGCCTCGGCCCCGATGCCGAGGATCCCATCGACGAGTTCCTCGAGCTTGCGCTTGCCTATCAGCGCCGGCACGCGCCGAGCCTGGAGGGATTCCTGCACTGGCTCGCGCAGGGCGAGACCGAGATCAAGCGCGACCTCGACCAGGGCGGCGGCGAGGCGGTGCGCGTGATGACCGTGCATGGCGCCAAGGGCTTGCAGGCGCCGATCGTGTTCCTGGCCGACACCGTGGCGCTGCCGCAAGGCGACGAGCGCGTGCTGTGGCCGAACGGCGGCGACGGCGCGCTGGCCGCCGTGCCGCTGTTCGCACCGGTGCGCGCCGACGAGATTCCCGAGGCGACAGCGCGGCGCGCGGCCGTGCAGCGGCGCTCGATGGAAGAATACCGGCGCCTACTCTATGTGGCGCTGACGCGCGCGGCGGACCGGCTCTACATCTGCGGCTACGAAACGAAGCAGGGCGTGCGGCCTGGTTGCTGGTACGACCTCGTGGCCAAGGCGTTTGCGAAAGAAGACACGGTGCCGTTCCATTTCGACGATCACTGGTCGGGCAAGGGCTGGCGCATCGAGCGATACGGCAAGCCCGACAAGCCTGCCGAGCGGCCCGCACGTCGCGGCGGCGGCGGCGCCATAGTCCCGCCTTGGGCGCGCGCGGAGCCCGGGCGCGAAGAGCCGGCCTTGCGCCCGCTCGCGCCCTCGCGGCCCGCCGAGGAAGAGCCGCCGGTGCGCTCGCCCTTCGCCGACGAATCGCGCTTTCGACGCGGCCGGCTCGTGCACCGTCTGTTGCAGACTCTGCCCGATCTTCCGCCGGCCTCGCGGCGCGCCGCGGCGCTGCGCTATCTCGCGCGCCCCGGCGAGGGCCTCGGGGCGGCGGAGATCGAGAGCATCGCCAACGAGACACTGGCGCTGCTCGACGACCCGGCCTGCGCCCCGGTGTTCGCCGCCGGATCGCTGGCCGAGGTGCCGATCACCGGCGCGCTCGGCGCGCACATCGTCTCGGGGCAAGTCGATCGCCTCGCGATCGGCGCAAGCGAGATTCTCGTCGTCGACTACAAGACGAACCGCTCGCCGCCCATGGCGCCGCCCGCGATCTATGTGCGCCAGATGGCGGCCTATCGCGCGCTGCTCGGCCTCATCTATCCCGGCCGCACGGTGCGCTGCTTCCTGCTCTGGACCGTCGGCCCCACGCTCTCGGAGCTGCCCGCGGCGCTGCTCGACGCCGCGGCGCCGGGCAGCGCAGACGCCTGAAAATCAAAATGATTTCAAAACGCAAGAGCCGCGCGACGGCGCCTTGCCTTGACGCTTCCGGGGGTGGCTCCTAGATATTCGGTGCGCCGGACGCGCGGGGGGCCGTCCGGCAAAACAATGTCAGGGGACGAGATGAATACCACCAAGGTCACCGATGCTTCATTCGACAGCGATGTCTTGAAAGCGGGCAAGCCCGTCCTCGTCGATTTCTGGGCGGAGTGGTGCGGCCCGTGCCGCGCGATCGCGCCCGCGCTCGAGGACATGGCCGGCGATCTCAAGGAGAAGCTGACGATCGCCAAGATCAACATCGACGAGAACCCGACGACGCCGCAGAAATACAACGTGCGCGGCATCCCGACGCTGATCCTGTTCCGCAACGGGCAGGTGGCGGCGATGAAGGTCGGCGCGCTGCCGAAGAACAAGCTTTACGAATGGGTCGAATCGGCGCTCGCCGCGGCCTGACGCCCGAGCACGTTCGAACGCGCCGAAAGCCCCGCAGCGATGCGGGGCTTTCGCTTTTTCTACCGGATGACGATCAGGATCACCGACGGCTCGCGCTGGCGCACGAGATCGGCCGCCGAGGTGAACGGCGTTCCGCCGCCGCGCCGCCACTTGCCGGCGATATTGCGCTCGAGCAGCGGCACGAGATAAGCGCTCTTCATCGCATAGTTGACATTCTGCGGCAGCGCGCCGCCGGTGGCGCGCACGCCGCCCACCGTGCTGAACGTGGACATGACGACGCCGACCGCCTCGCCGCGGCGGTTGAGCACCGGCCCGCCCGAATTGCCCGGCTGCAGCGGCGCATCGATCTGGAGCACGCGCGAATCGTCACGAAGGCCCGACAGCGCGTTGACGCGCCCGAACGTGGCCTTCTGCTCGGTGCCGAGCGCACGCGCGATCGGATAGCCGAGCGCCGTCACCTCTTCGCCCTTGGCCGGCTCGCCCGGGGCGATCGGGATCGGGCGGCTCGCCGTGGCGATCTTGATCAGCGCGAGGTCGTTGGCCGCATCCTGATCGATGACCTGCACCGGCAGCTCCCGGCCGCCGATCAGCGCGAAGAGCGAGCGGCTGCCGCGCACGACGTGCTCGTTGGTGACTGCGTAGCCGTCGGCGGTGACGAAGAAGCCGGTGCCGTTCGACCGGATCGCGGTGCCCGGCGGCGAGCCGGGTTGCGGCGCCGCGGGTGCCGATGGCGATGCGGCCGGGACAGGCTCTCCGGCCTCCTGCCGGCGGCGGATCGCTTCTTCGAGGCTCATGCCCATCGCGAAGATGAGCTGCTTGCCGTCCTGGTCGCGGCCGATGCCGTGGCCCGAGGTGCAGCCGGTCGCGACCCACTCGCCGCGCACGCGCCTGCCATCGGAGCATTCGAGCACCGCCTCGCCGCGCTGGCCGACGCAGGGCACGATGACGGAATGGGCGGGCTTGTAGGTGATGCGCGAGCTGCCGGTGCAGCTCGCGCCGCCCGACGAGCTGGCCGAAATGTGCGCGTCGCCGGACATGTTCGAATCGACCTTGCCGCTGAACGACTCGCCGTCCTCGAAGCGGCCGACCAGCGGAAACGTCACCGAGCAGGCGACGAGCGCCGCCGCCATCGCTCCCAGCACCGCAACAACGCCCACAGCCTTCCTGCGCATCGTCTTCCCCCCCCCCGTTGTCGGCTCCTGGGAAATTAGACGGCCCAGCGCCTGCCATCAATAGGCGCGTTGCGCGGGGCCTGCTGCCTTAAGTTGCAGGCCGGCCCTGGGCTATTTCGCTTTAAAGATCGGGTGCTCGACCCGGTCGCCGGCCTGGATGCCGAGCAGGCGCGTGACGCCGGCATTGAGCTCGAGCACCGCGCGCACCGGGCCTTTCGACGGGCGCGCCGTCTCGTCGTGCGGCTTGGCGCCGAGATAGATGCTCTCGATCACGCCATCGGCGCGGATGTAGACGAGATCGAGCGGGATGAACGTGTTGCGCATCCAGATCGAAGCTTCGGAGGGCGGGTCGTAGTCGAGCAGCATGCCGTTATCGAGTGGCATCTCCTTCCGGAACATCAGGCCGCGCGCCTTCTGCGGCCAGGTCCTCGCCCAATCCACCTTGAACACGTGCCGCGCGCCGCCGGCGGTGACGATGGCAAGCTCGGTGCGGTCGAAGGTGACCGACTCCTGCGCGCGCGACGCGGCCGGAACCGCGACGATCAGCGCGAGCAGTACGGCGAGAACGCGCACCGCATGCTCAAACGAAAACAGGGCCTCGTTGCCGAAGCCCTGTTTCGAAACTGGTGGAGCTGAGCGGAGTCGAACCGCCGACCTCTTGAATGCCATTCAAGCGCTCTCCCAACTGAGCTACAGCCCCGATGCGCGGGATGGGAATTCCGACCCGCTGCGGCGGGCGATCCGGGGAATATTTACGCAGTTCCCGCGAGATTCAATCCCCCGCTTCGACCGTGTTTACCTTTCCTCGCCGCCTTCGTCGACGTTCTCGATCACCTCGGCCACGTCGTCCTCGTCCTCGCCGAGATCGGACGCGTCTTCGAGGACATCCTCGTCGGCCTCTTCGTCCTCGGCCTCGGGCACGTCGCCGACCTCGGGCACTTCGGCGTCCGCGGCTGGCGCCTTGGCGACCTTGGCCTCCTCGGCCTTGGGGACCACTTCGTTGCCGCGCCCGCGCCGGGTGCGCAGCACCTCGGTGGGATCGAAGTTGTGCGCGCAGTTGGGGCAATGCGCGGGAGATTTCTGAAGGTCGTAAAACGGCTGGTGGCAATTGGGACAAATGCGTTTCGTCCCGAGACTGGCCTTCGGCAAAGCGGTCCTCCTTTCGGGGGATTTGGTAGGCGCGGCGCGCTTGAGCATGGATTTGGGGCTCCGGGGCCGCAGCCAAAAAAACGGGCTCGGCCTTTGCCACGTCCAACCGGCCCTGTCAAAAGCAAATTTCCTTGAATTTCCGGGGATTCCAGGGGCCGGGTCGGCCCCCTTTTGTCGCACCTAGGGCTGGCTGCGGCTTGACAGGGCGCCCCCCGGCGCGGCCAAACCCCACCCTCAACCGAAAGCGACGCCGTTGCAGCCGCTCACCGCCCACCCCTCCGGCCCCCTGAAGGGCCAATCCCGCCCGCCCGGCGACAAATCGATCTCGCACCGCGCGCTGATGCTCGGCGCCAGCGCGATCGGCGAAACGCGCATCACCGGCCTGCTCGAAGGCGAAGACGTGCTCGGCACCGGCAATGCGCTGCGGAAGCTCGGCGCCGCGATCGAGCGGCTGAACGACGGCACGTGGCGCGTGCGCGGCCGGGGCACCGGCGGCCTCATCGAGCCCGACGACGTGCTCGATCTCGGCAATTCGGGCACCTCGGCACGGCTGCTGCTCGGCCTCATGGCCACGCACGACATGCGCGTGTTCCTGACCGGCGACGCCTCGCTGCGCCGGCGGCCGATGCGGCGCGTGATCGAGCCGCTCGCGCGCATGGGCGCTTCGTTCGAGGCGCGCCAGGGCAACCGCCTGCCGCTGCTGATGCGCGGCGCCGCGCTGCCGGTGCCGATCCGCTACGAATTGCCGGTGGCCTCGGCGCAGGTGAAATCCGCGATTCTACTCGCGGCGCTCAACACGCCGGGCACGACGACGGTGATCGAGCGCGAGGCGACGCGCGACCACTCCGAGCGCATGCTGCGCCATCTCGGCGCCGACGTGCGCGTGACGCGCTCCGGCAAAGGCGCCGAGATCGCGATCGCGGGCTGCCCCGAGCTCGTGGGCAAGCCCATCACCGTGCCGGCCGATCCCTCGTCCGCCGCGTTTGCGATCGTCGCCGGCCTCACCGTGCCGGGCTCCGCGGTGACGATGCAGGGCGTCGGCACGAACCCGCTGCGCACGGGCCTTTACGAGACACTCGAGAACATGGGCGCCGCGCTCGCCTACACGAACGCGCGCGACGATGGCGAGCCGATCGCCGACATCACGGCGCGGCATTCGGCGCTGAAGGGCGTGGTGGTTCCGCCCGAGCGCGCGCCTTCGATGATCGACGAATATCCGATCCTCGCCGTGGCCGCCGCGCATGCGCAAGGCACCACCGTGATGAAGGGCCTGGCCGAACTGCGCGTGAAGGAAAGCGACCGCCTGGCCGCCGTCGCCGCCGGGCTCGAGGCCTGCGGCGTGACCTTCCGCATGGGCGAAGACTGGCTCGAGGTGGATGGCTGCGCCGGGCCGCCGCCGGGCCTCGACAAGGGTGCCGCGATCGTCACGCACATGGATCACCGCATCGCGATGAGCTTCCTCGTGCTCGGCCTCGGCGCACGGCGGCCGGTGACGGTGGACGACGGCGAATTCATCGACACGAGCTTCCCCGGCTTCGGCGATTTCATGCGCGCGCTCGGCGCCGACATTCGCGCGGCGGGCGAGGTGCGGATGGCGACGGGCGGCGAGCGCGCATGATCATCGCCATCGACGGCCCGGCGGCGGCCGGCAAGGGCACGCTCGCGCGGCGCCTCGCCCGGCACCTCGGCTATGATTTCCTCGATACCGGCAGCCTTTATCGCTGCGTCGGCCTCCAGGTGCTGCGCGCGGGCGGCGACCCGGCGGACCTCGCGGCCGCAAAGGCGGCGGCCGAACGCCTTGACCTTGCGCTACTGGCCGACCCCGACCTTCGCGGCGAGGCGGCGGCCAAGGCGGCCTCTCTGGTGGCGGCGCAGCCGGCCGTTCGGGCTGCCCTGCTCGACTTCCAGCGCAATTTCGCGAACCGCCCCCCCGGCGGCCGCGGGGCCGTCCTCGACGGGCGCGACGTGGGCACCGTCGTCTGCCCCGATGCCGGGGTTAAGCTCTTCATAACCGCCTCGCTGGAGGCGCGCGCGAAGCGGCGTCTCGCCGAGTTGCAGGCGGCGGGCCGAGCGGCTATATGGGAGGCCGTTCTGCAGGATATGCAGGACCGCGATGCGCGGGACAGCAAGCGCGACGTGGCTCCCTTGAAGCCGGCGGCGGATGCGGTGGTGATCGACACCACCTCGCTTTCCACCGATCAGGTTTTCGAGGCCGCAAAAGCCATCGTCGACGCCAAGCGCTGATCCCAAGCTCGCAGCCGCGCGAGGGCGAAACAACGCCAGCGGCACAGCGTTACTGCCAGAGCCTTCCCAGGATGAGCACTGCCGGACCCGGCCCGGACGCACGCATGCGTGCTTCGCGGGAAGCGATCCGTCTGGCGGCGCAAGGCAAGGCCTGGAAACCCGAAAGGAACCCCAACTCTCAATGTCAACCGCAACCCAAGTCCAGGAAGGCCGCGAAGATTTCGCCGCCCTGCTCGAAGAATCCTTCGGCCAGACCAAGCGCTTCGAAGGGCGCGTCGTCTCTGGCCGCGTCGTGGCCATCGAGAACGATCAGGCCGTCGTCGATGTCGGCCTCAAATCGGAAGGCCGCATCGCACTGAAAGAATTCGGCGCCCAGGCCGGGGAGATCCGGCCCGGCGACAAGGTGGACGTGTTCGTCGAGCGCGTGGAGAACGCGCAGGGCGACGCGGTGCTGAGCCGCGAGCGGGCGCGCCGCGAGGAAGCCTGGATCATGCTCGAGAAGGCCTTCAACGACGGCCAGCGCGTGACCGGCGTGATCTTCGGCCGCGTCAAGGGCGGCTTCACGGTCGACCTTTCCGGCGCCGTGGCGTTCCTGCCGGGCAGTCAGGTGGACATCCGCCCGGTGCGCGACATCGGCCCGCTGATGGGCTCGCCGCAGCCGTTCCAGATCCTCAAGATGGACCGGAGCCGCGGCAACATCGTCGTCTCCCGCCGCGCCGTGCTCGAGGAGACGCGCCAGGAAGCCCGCTCCGAGCTCGTGGCCAGCCTCAAGGAAGGCCAAGTGCTGCAGGGCGTGGTCAAGAACATCACCGATTACGGCGCGTTCGTGGACCTTGGCGGCATCGACGGCCTGCTGCACGTGACCGACATCTCGTGGAAGCGTGTCAACCATCCGTCGGAAGTGCTGAACATCGGCCAGACCGTCGACGTGCAGGTGATCCGGTTCAACCCGGAGACCCAGCGCATCTCGCTCGGCATGAAGCAGCTCGAGGCCGATCCCTGGGGCGGCGTCGCCGAGAAGTATCCGGCGGGCCAGAAGCTCAAGGGCCGAGTCACGAACATCACCGACTACGGCGCGTTCGTGGAGCTGGAGCCGGGCATCGAGGGCCTCGTCCACGTCTCGGAAATGTCGTGGACCAAGAAGAACGTCCATCCGGGCAAGATCGTCTCGACCTCGCAGGAGGTGGAGGTGATGGTGCTCGACGTGGACAGCCAGCGCCGGCGCATCTCGCTCGGCCTGAAGCAGTGCCTCGACAATCCGTGGGACGTGTTCGCGGCGAAGTATCCGCAGGGCACCGAGCTCGATGGCGAGATCAAGAACATCACCGAGTTCGGACTGTTCGTCGGCCTTCCGGGCGATATCGACGGCATGATCCACATGTCGGACATCGACTGGAACCTCACCGGCGAGGACGCCCTCAAGAAGTACAAGAAGGGCGATACGGTGAAGTTCAAGGTGCTCGAGACCGATGTCTCGAAGGAGCGCATCAACCTCGGCATCAAACAGATGCAGCAGGACCCGTTCGCGGCCGCCGTCGGCGCCGTGAAGAAGGGCGATGTCGTCACCTGCACGATCACGGCCGTCACCGACAACGGCCTCGAGGTGCAGATCAACGACGGCGCCGGGGGCTTCATCCGCAAGGCCGAGCTTTCGCGCGACCGTTCGGAACAGCGCACCGAGCGCTTCGCCGTGGGCGAGAAGGTCGATGCGAAGGTGACGAACATCGACAAGGCGACGCGGAAGCTCACCCTCTCGATCAAGCAGCGCGAGATCGAGGAGGACAAGCAGGCGGTCGAGCAGTACGGCTCCTCCGACAGCGGCGCCTCGCTGGGCGACATCCTCGGCGCGGCTCTCAACCGCGCGAAGAAGAAGGAGTAGCGGCGGCCCGCTTCGGCGGATTGCACGCGAACGACGTCAGAGGGGCGGGTTGAAAAACCCGCCCCTCTCTACTTCTGCGCGCCTTCATCCCTCCACTCCGCGAGCTGGAGAGATCTCGCTCCGGTCGCGATGACGAGTCACAAGATTGGGCTCTACCAAACCGGCTCGATGTTTCGCTTGCCCTGGAATTCCGCGATCCGCCGCTGCGTAGCCGGCGAAGCATCGGGCGGCAGCGCCTCGGGCGCGAACCATTCGGCGGCGGCGATCTCGAGGCGCTGGCGCCTGCCGAGCGCCGCCGCGCGCGCGACGAACACCTCGATCGTGTCGCGCTTGCCCTCGCGCGTGCTGACATAGGTGCCGAGCTTGCGCTCGATCGCGAGCTCGGCGATGCCGATTTCCTCGCGCACCTCGCGGCGCAGCGCCCCCTCCGGCGCCTCGCCGCGCTTCATCGCACCGCCGGGCAGGTACCAGTATTTGTCGTAAGTGTGCTTGACGAGCAGCAGTCGTCCGTCCGGTCCCAGCACCACCGCGCGCACGCCGAACGTGACCGGCTTCGTGATGCGCCAGTAGATGCGAAGGCTGCGGTTGATCAGCGTGGCGAGCGGGCGGAGCACGTCGGTTCCGAGCAAGCAAAGGGAACAGGAGACGGGGAGGCGGGGAGAAGCAAGAAAAGTATTGAACCACAGAGACCACGGAGGGCACAGAGAAGAAAGAAACAAGGAGAAGGCAGATTGCGCGCGAAGACGCGCGCGGCAGAAGAAAGTTCGTCCCTTTCGCTAGGCGCCGCTCTTGCGGCGCAGTGCCTTCCTTCTCTGTGCACTCCGTGGCCTCTGTGGTGAAACCCTTCTTCTCCCCGCCTCCCCGCCTCCTGTTCACCTACCCCTTCACTGCCTTTCCGCCGCCACGCCTTTGGATTAGACAGGCGCCATGGCTCTCGATGTCGATGCCCTGATGGACCGGCGGCGCCTGAAGCGGCAGGTGCACCTCTGGCGCATGCTGGCGATATTGCTGGCGGTGGCGGCGATCCTTGCGATCGGCGCGCGCGCGGTGATCGAGACGCAGAGCCGTATCGCGCGCATCACCGTTTCGGGCGTCATCGTCGAGGACAAGAAGCGCAACAAGGCGCTCGACGATGCCGCCGATGACGCCGATGTGAAGGCGCTGATCGTCGTCATCAACAGCCCCGGCGGCACGGTGGTGGGCGCCGAGCAGCTCTACAAGCGCCTGCGCGACGTGGCCAAGAAGAAGCCCGTCGTCGTGACGATGGGCACGCTCGCAACCTCCGCCGGCTACTACATCGCGCTCGGCGCCGACCGAATTTTCGCGCACGAAGGCACGATCACGGCCTCGATCGGCGTGATCTTCCAGGCCACCGACATGACCGTGCTGCTCGAGAAGATCGGCATCAAGGTGGAAGCGATCAAAAGCGGCGCGGTAAAGGCCTCGCCCAACCCGTTCGAGAAGACCTCGCCCGAGGCGCGCGCGGTGATCGACGCGCTGGTGAAGGATTCGTTCGATCAGTTCCTGGGCCTCGTGCGCGAGCGGCGGAAGCTCGGCGAGGAGCAGGTGAAGACGATCTCCGATGGGCGTGTTGTGACCGGCCGGCAGGCCAAGTCGCTCGGCCTCGTCGACGAACTCGGCGGCGAGGACGAGGCGCGGGCCTGGCTCGTGCGCGAGCGGAAGATCGCCCGGGGCCTAAAGGTTAAGGACATCGACCCCAAAGACGCGTTCGAATGGAGCGAGCTGTTCGGCGGCGTGTTCGGCTGGCGGCGCGAACTTGGCGCGCGTCTCGCCCTTGACGGTCTGATTTCGCTTTGGCACCCTGCACTTAAGTGACGGGGGGATGCGCCGCGTCCGCGGCGCGCCGGGGACCTCAAAGCAAAGCAGTGTAGCGGCCGGCCGATGACGAAATCGGAACTCATTCAGCGTTTGGCCGAGCACAATCCGCATTTGCTCCATCGCGACATCGAGCGCATCGTGCAGACCGTGTTCGACGAGATCGCCGACGCGCTCTCGGAGGGAAATCGCGTCGAATTGCGCGGTTTTGGGGCGTTTTCGGTGAAAAGCCGCACGGCGCGCACCGGTCGCAATCCGCGCACCGGCACGGCCGTCTCGGTCGATGCCAAGCGCGTGCCTTATTTCAAGACCGGCAAGGAGCTGCGCGAGCGGCTCAACGGCAAGGCTTAGCCGCCGGCCTGCCCCGGCAGGATGAAAGCGTGAAGTATCTCGGCTGGATCATCGTCATCGCGCTGGCCGCGGCGCTCGGCGCGTTCGCCATCCACAATCATCATGCCATTTCGCTCGATCTCTGGCCGCTGCCGGTGGGCGAGGTGAAGGTGGCCGCGTTCGTGCTTGTTCTGGCGGCGGCGTTCCTCGGATTCATCCTGGGCGGCCTTTGCGCCTGGATCGGTGGTGCGGCTTCGCGCCGCGCCTCGCGCGAGAAGGCCCGCGCGCTCGCCACCGCAAGGCGCGAGCTCGAGGATACCCGAGCCCGCCTGCCCGCCCCGCCCGCGCGCGCCTGATGCGCGTCGTCTCGGCCGAAGAGGTTCACGCAAGCCTCGATTTCCCGGCACTGATCGACGCGCTGGCCGCGATGTTCAAGGCCGGCTGCGAGGTGCCGCTGCGCCATCACCACGGCATCGCCGTGCCCGGCGCGCCCGAAGCCACGCTGCTGCTGATGCCGGCCTGGCAGCCGGGCGCCGCGCTCGGAATCAAGATCGTGAGCGTGTTTCCCGGCAACGCCGCCAAGAGCCTGCCGGCCGTCATGGGTCAGTATCTGCTGCTCGACGCGGTCACTGGCGCGCCCAAGGCGTTGATCGACGGCACGGCGCTGACGGTGCGCCGCACGGCGGCGGCGTCCGCGCTGGCCTCGCGCTACCTTTCGCGAGAAGACTCCGCTCACCTGCTGATGGTGGGCACCGGCGCGCTGGCGCCGCATCTTATTGCGGCACATTACACGGTGCGGCCGATCGAGCGCGTGACGATCTGGGGCCGCAATGCCGATCATGCGCGCACGACGGCCGCGAAGCTCGATTTGCCGGGCGTGGCTGTCTCGACCACCGAGAACCTCGAAGCAGCCGCCCATGCAGCAGACATCATCTCTTGCGCCACGCTCGCGACCGCGCCGCTCGTGCACGGAGAGTGGCTGCGCCCCGGGCAGCATCTCGATCTCGTCGGCGGATTCACCCCGGTAATGCGCGAGGCCAACGACGAGGCGGTGCGCCGCGCCGCCGTGTATGTCGATACGCGTGGCGGCGCCATGAAAGAGGCCGGCGACATCGTGCAGCCGCTCGCCAGCGGCGCGTTGACCGCCGACGCGGTCAAGGGCGATTTGTTCGACCTCTGCCGCGGCACCGCGCGCGGTCGCGGCGGGCTGGGCGAGATCACGCTGTTCAAATCCGTAGGCACTGCGCTCGAAGACCTCGCGGCGGCGAAGCTCGTTGCGGAGAGGCTGGGCGCATGAAAGTCGCAATCGTCGGCGCGGGGATCATGGGCCTCTCGGCCGCGTGGGCGCTGATGAAGCGCGGGGCGCGCGTGAGCGTGTTCGAGCAATACGCGATTCCGAACCCGCTCGGCTCCTCGGTCGACCAGCACCGCCTCATCCGCTACCCCTATGGCAGCGAGATCGGCTACACGCGCATGGTGGACGCCGCGTTCGGCGCGTGGGATCGGCTCTGGGCCGATCTCGGCGAGCGGCTTTATGCCGAGACCGGCACGGTCGGCATCGACGCGGCGGGCGCGGATTGGGCGCAGCGTTCCGCGGCGGCGCTGCGCGAGGCCGGCATCGCGTTCGAGACGCTCGACGGCACCGCGCTCGCGACGCGCTTTCCGCATTTCCGGCCCGAGGGCATCACCACCGCGATCTACGAGACGCGCGGCGGCGCGCTGTTCGCGGGCCGAATCGTCGAGCGCCTCGCGCACCACCTCGGCATGCGCGGAGTCGAGCTGCACGCCAAGACGAGAATCGCCGATATCGACGCGGAGCGCGCGCGCCTGCGGCTTGCCGACAGCGCGGTGCACGCGTTCGATCGCGTGATCGTGGCGGCCGGCCCTTGGATCGCGCGGCTCATGCCGGCCCTGGCCGCGCGCGTGACGGCCTCGCGCCAGATCGTCGTGTATGTCGAGCCGCCGCCCGCCGAGATGGCCGCGTGGCAGACCGCGCCGATGATGATCGAGATGGACCGCGACTACGCGTTCTACGCGGTGCCGCCGCGCGCCGGATTAGGCCTGAAATTCGGCGATCACCGCTTCACGCTGGCCGGCGACCCGGACCGCGAGCGCGAGGTTACGCGCGCCGAGGCCGAGGAATTGCTGGCCAAGTGCCGCCACCGCTTCCGCGACGGCGAGCGCTACCGCATCGTCGAGGCCAAGACCTGCTTCTACGACGTGGAGCCGCGGGAGCGCTTCATCCTGGAGCCGCTCGGCGCCGCCGGCTACGCGATGTCGGGCTTTTCCGGCCACGGCTTCAAGTTCGGCGCCCTCATGGGCGAACTCGCCGCCGCCGCCGTGCTCGGCGACAAACCCGCCGAAGTCGTGCGCTGCTACGCCGCCGGCGAAGCGGTGCCATTGTAGCGCGCCGTTTCAAGCCCCCAGCCCTCTCCCGGCCTCCCCGCCTCCCTGTTCACTTTCCTTTTCGAACGCGCGCTTTTCGTCGGCGGCGGAGGGCTCGTGGTCCCAGCCGGGGAAGTCGCCAAGTTTTGCCATCGTGGCGACGCGCGCTTCGAGCTTCTCGACGAACGCTGCGCGGTCGCCGCACCAGCGCATCGGCGGATCGACGAATACCTCGCAGAGCAGCGGCACCGGCCAACGTTCGCCCTTGGGCCATGCCTTGCCGAGACCGCAGAGGAACACCGGCGTGACCGGCACGTCCGGGAAACGCTCGGCGAGATAGGCGACACCATTCTTGAACTTCGCGAGCTTCTCGGGCTCGCCGCGCGTGCCCTCGGGATAGATGATGAGGATGTCGCCGCGCGCGAGCGCCTCACCGGCCGGGCGCAGCGGATCGTCGCGCTTGTTCTCGAGCGCGGTGCCGCGGCGGCGGATCGGGATGATGCCGATGAGGTGCGTCGCGATCCAGCCGAGCGTGGTGTCGTCGCCGGTGAAATAATCCGCCGCCGCCACCGGCCGCACCTTCGGCAAGAGGCGCAGCGGGAACAGCGAGAGCAGCACCAGCGTGTCGAGGTGGCTGTTGTGGTTGGCGACGACGATCGCCGGTCCCCGCTTCGGCAGCAGATCTTCGCGCCGGACGTAAAGGCCGAGCAGGAACAGCACGGCGGGCCGCACGATCAGCAGGAAGAACAGGAGGCGCAGCCACCGCATGGCGCCGCTCAGTAGCAGAAATACCGCACATAGTGCAGGAACAGCGGCGCTGTGTAGGTGAGGCTGTCGACGCGGTCGAGCACGCCGCCGTGCCCGGGCAGGAACTGGCTCGTGTCCTTCAAGCCGAGATCGCGCTTCAGCGCCGACACCGTGACGTCGCCGACGAAGCCGGCGATGCCGAGCAGCGCGCCCAGGATCGCCGCGTTCTTGAGATCGATCGGCGTGAGCCAGGGGCCGAGCGCCGCCGAGAGCGCCGTCGTCGTCAACACGCCGCCGAGGAAGCCTTCCCAGGTCTTGTTCGGGCTGATCGCGGGAATGATCTTGTGCCGCCCGAGCAGCTTGCCCCACACGAATTGCGCCACGTCGTTCAACTGCGTGAGGACAACGAGATAGATCATCAGCGCGGCGCCGGTGTGCGGATCGCGCCAGGCGCCGATCGCGTTGTGCGCCGCCGGCAGCATCAGCGTGTAGGCCGCATGCGAGAGGCTGAACACCGTGACCATCAGGCCCCAGTGCAGCGTTCCGATCGCACGCAGGAAGCCCTGCGTCTGCCCGATCACGAGCATCGGCAGCGGCAGGAACAGCAGCATGTAGACGGGCACGAAGATGATGAACATCCCGTACCAGCCGATCGAGACCCAGTAATACTGGATCGGAATCGCGAGGTAGAGGAAGAACAGCACGCGCCGGTCCGCGCGCCGCGTCGGGATGATCGAGAGGTATTCCTTGAGCGCCAGGAAACTCACGATGCCGAGGAAGACGAGCGCCGCGACGCGGTTGACGAGCAGCGCGGCGGTGAAGATCGCGGCCATCACCCACCACGATTTCGTGCGCTGCACGAGCTCCGTGTAGTCCTTTTCGGGATGCGCGCGCTTGAGCGCCCAGATGATGAGGCTCGCCGCAACGAGCAGGCCGAAGATGCCGCCGAGCGCGGTGAGTAGCGTGGGGTTGAGATCGAACCAGCCTCTCATGCCCTGCCCCGCGCGGCTTTCGTCGTTCGATTGGCGATCGTGAGCGCGGCGAGCGCGC
>CAYZSG010000029.1:0-32139 GCA_964481045.1 uncultured Candidatus Odyssella sp.
CCGCCGCGCGCGCGCTCGAGGACACCAAGACCGACGTCGGCTGGGGCCACCAGATCCGGTCCTACGTCCTCCAGCCCTACCAGATGTTCAAGGACGTGCGCACCGGCGTCGAGAAGAGCAATTCCCGCGCCGTGCTCGACGGCGACATCGACGAATTCCTCGAAGCCTCGCTCTCCGGCAAGAAGCGCAACAAGGGCGACCGGGATCTCGAGTAGAGCGCCAAGTGCCTCCCGCGAGCGGAACGGCCCGCGGCCCTCACACGCCCTGTGGTCCCGGCGACAGGGGGGACGACTGGGCGTGGAACAGAACAGGGGCGGGGCCTTGCGGCCCCGCCCCTCGATCGCCGCTCCCTGACGTATGCTTACTTGATGCCGAGCAGCTGTTTTGCGTCGGCCGCGGCCTTCATCGAGGCGGCGTGATTGCCGGCCTTGTGCGCGGCATCGGCCTGGTCGCGGAGCTGCTTCGCTTGCGCTTTCTTGCCGGCATCCACACTGGCGCTCTGCAGCGCGGTGTCGATGGCCTTGATGTCGTTCGGGCAGTTGTTGGCGAAGGCCGGCGAGGCGAATGCTACGACGACGGCGGCGAGCACGATGCGCTTCATGGACTGTCCTCCGGTTTGATCCTAGTTCTGCGGCGCCACGCGGATTGCACCGGGCCGTCACGGGCCGCGACGATCGGTTGCGCCACGTGGGAGTAAACACCGGCCGGGGCGGTCTATTCCAGTGGAACGGGGAGGGATTATGGACACTGTTCTCATCGTCGGCGTCGGGCCGGGCCTGAGCGCTTCGCTGGCCCGCCTCGCGGCCAGGGAGGGCATGGCCGTGGCGCTGGCGGCGCGGAAGACCGAGAAGCTCGCCGATCTCGCCCGGGAAACGAAGGCGCGCGTCTATGCCTGCGACGCGGCCGAACCCGCCGAGGTGGAGCGGCTGTTCGAGGCGGTCGAGCGCGATCTCCGCCCGCCCACATGGGTCGTTTACAACGCCAGCTATCGCGCGCGCGGGCCGATCGCCGAGGTCGATCCGGCCGAGGTGAAAAAGGCGCTGCTCGTCTCGTGCTACGCCGGCTTCCTCGTCGGCCAGCGCGCCGCGCGCGGCATGCTGAAGCGCGGCGGCGGCTCGATCTTCTTCACCGGCGCTTCGGCGAGCGTGAAAGGCTACGCGCAGTCGGCGTCGTTCGCGATGGGCAAGTTCGGCCTGCGCGGCCTCGCGCAGAGCATGGCGCGCGAGCTGGCGCCCAAGAACATCCATGTCGCGCACTTCGTCATCGACGGCGGCATCGAGCGCCCCGGCGGCGACGAGCGCGCTTCCCAGCGCGGCGCTGACGGCATGCTGAAGCCCGACGCGATCGCCGAAACCTATCTCCACCTCCACCGCCAGCACCGCAGCGCGTGGACGTGGGAGGTGGAAGTGCGGCCGTGGGTGGAGAATTTCTGAGCGCGGGGCGGCGCGCGCCGGGCGCAAAGATCAGGGGCGCCTTACGTCCGCAAGATCTTTTCCATGGCTCTGCCCTTGGCCAACTCGTCGACGAGCTTGTCCAGGTAGCGGATCGTCTGCATCAGCGGCCCCTCGATGTCTTCGACGCGGACACCGCAGATCACGCCCTTGATCAAGGTTCGCGCAGGATTGAGCCGCGGCGCTGCGGCAAAGAAGGATTCGAAGTCCGTCCGCTTCTTCAGATGCGATTCCAGGGCCTGCTGGCGATAGCCCGTCAGCCAGCGGATGATTTCGTCGACCTCCGCCTTCGTGCGGCCCTTCTTTTCCGCCTTGTTGACGTAGTGCGGATATACGCTGGCGAAACTCATCGAATAGATCCGATGAAGTTTCTTGCTGACATCCTGCTTCTGTGCCGCCATCGCACTTCGCGCCTCAACGCTCGCCAACACAACGCCGCCTGTCGAACCGGGGTCCGGTCGCGCGCTTGGCGCGCCCCGGGCGGCGAACGATAGGGGCGCAAACGCCTTCGCGCCAGTCGATCCGCTACGTGTTCGCAGCGCCGTAATATTCGGCCGAGAAGCCAGCCGCGGCGCGCGCCTCCTCGTTGAACGGAGGCTTGAGGGCGCCCTTGAAATGCGCCGCGACCAGCGCGCGCCAGGTTTCGACCGGGGCCACGCCGCGGCGCGCGCACAGAAATTCGAACCAGCGCCGGCCGGCGGCGACGTGGCCGATCTCGTCGGCGTAGATCGTGCGCAGCACGGCGGCGCTGTCGGCATCGCCGAGCCGGTCGAAGCGCGCGATCATCGCCGGCGTCACGTCGAGGCCGCGCGCCTCGAGCACCAGCGGCACGATCGCGAGGCGCGCGAGCAGGTCGTGGCGCGTCTCGTGCGCGGCCTGCCAGAGCCCGTCATGCGCAGGCAGGTCGCCATAGGCGGCGCCGAGCGCTTCGAGCCGCCCGGAGAGCAGCAGAAAATGCTTCGCCTCGTCGTCGCCGACGCGCACCCAATCGTCGAAGAATTCGCGCGGCAGGTCGGGCGACGCGAATCGCGCGACGATATCCCAGGCGAGATCGATCGCATTGAGCTCGATATGCGCCACCGCGTGCAGCAGCGCGATGCGCGTTGCCATCGTGCCGGCCGCCCTCCGCTGGGGCATGTCGCGCGGAAGCTTCAGTTCCGGACGCGGCGGGCGCGCCGGGCGCTCCGGCGCCGCCGCCGCTCCGATCTCCGAGATCCCGCCCGCGCGCCAACGCTGCGCGGCAGCGCGGCTGGCTTCGGCCTTGGCGCGCGCATCGGCCGTCGCCAGTACGGTGACGGCAAGCTCGGCGAGGGCGATAGGGGGCGGCATCGGACTCATGCTATCCTGTCGGCGCCGCGAAGGGCCCGGCACATCATCGCACGCCCGCGGCAAGGAGGGACGCCATGAAGTTCGTCCTGCTCGGAAGCATCAGCAAGGAATGGGCGGCCAAGCAAGCGCGTCGCACGGCGCTCGCGCGCGCCAAGGCCAGGCAGCTCGGTATCAAGATCGAGTCGGTCTACTACACGCAAGGCGAATACGATTTCGTCGACGTCGCCGACGCGCCAAGCCCCGAGGCGATGCTCGCCTTCTCGATCTGGTACGCGAACAAGGGGCTGGGCCGCATGAAGACGATGCCCGCCTACGGCGAGAAAGCCTTCGTCGCCGCGACGAAGAAGGCGAAGTAGCTCAAAGCCCCTTCACCGCCTTCAGCACCTCCTCGACGTGCCCCTTGACCTTGATCTTCCGCCAGATGCCGCGGACGATTCCCTTTTCGTCGATGAGGAAGGTCGAGCGTTCCATGCCCATGTACTTGCGGCCGTACATGTTCTTTTCGACCCAGGTGTCGTAGGCGGCCGAGGTCTTGCCGTCGGCGTCGGAGGCGAGCGTGAACGGGAGCGCGTGCTTCTTCTTGAACTTGTCGTGCGCGGCGACGCTGTCGCGCGAGACGCCGATCACGGTCGCTTTCACCTTGCCGAAGTTCGGCAGCGCGTCGCGGAAATTGCAGGCTTCGGTCGTGCAGCCCGGCGTGTCGTCCTTAGGATAGAAGTAGAGCACGACGCGCTGCCCCTTGAGCGCGGCGAGCGAAACCTTGCCGCCGCCATCGGTGGGCATGTCGAATTTCGGCGCCGGTTTCCCGATCTCGACCGTCATAGGCTGATCTCCCGTGTTTGCCTGGCCGCGAGGCGCGCGGCCGGTTCTGCGATGATTTCGGCGTAGGCGCGCCGCACCTCGGCCTGCGCCGCGGCCAGCGCCGCCTTCAGCGCATCGAAACTAGGCGCGCCGCCCGCGCGGGCAAGCGCCGTCTTGAGGCCATCCGTGGCGGTGGCCTCGTCGAATTCCTCCTCGACCGTGAGGCGCAGCATCGCCTGGACCTGCTGGAGCAGGCGCGCGGCCGCGGCGAGCGAGGCGGCGCGCTCGGCCGGCAGCAGCCCGGTGGCGCCGAGCCGCTGGTAAGCGTCGGCGATCGACGGGGCGAGGATGTCCGGATGCGCATGCGCGTGCCGCAAGAGCAGGTACTGCGCGATGAACTCGACGTCCACGAGGCCGCCGCGCACGTGCTTCACCTCCCAGGGCGAGCGCGCGGCATGTTCCCCGGCCACGCGCCGCCGCATGTCGGCCACGTCGGCGAGCAGACGCTCGGGATCGCGCGGCTGCGTGAGGATCCCGCGCGCGAATCCCATCACCTTCGCGCCGAACGCGGCGTCGCCGGCCACGAAGCGCGCGCGCGTCAGCGCCATGTGCTCCCAGGTCCAGGCATCGCGCTGCTGGTACTGCAGGAACGCCTCGACGCTCGAAGCGAGCGGCCCCTTGTTGCCGGCCGGGCGCAGGCGAAGATCGACGTGATAGAGGTTTCCCTCGGCCGTCGGCGCCGCCAGCGCGTTCAGCAGGCGAGGCGCGAAGCGCGCGTAGAAATGGCTGACGGCCAGCGGCTTCGCGCCGTCGGATTGCTCGACGCCCGCCGGCGCCTCGTAGACGAAGACGAGATCGAGATCGGAGGTGGCCGAAAGCTCGCGCCCGCCGAGCTTGCCGAGCGCCAGCACGGCAAAGGCCGCGCCCGGGATGCGCCCGTGCTGGCGCGCGAATTCGGCCTCGGTGGCCGGCAGAAGATGCGCGATCACGGCGTCCGCGATGTCGGACAGCGCGGTGCCCGCGGCCGCGGCATCGATGACGCCGCGCAGGAATTGCACGCCGGTCTGGAACTGGCGGTCCTGCGCCCAGCGCCGCACGGCGTCGAGCCGGTCCTCATAGGCCTCGGCGCCGGACACGGCGGTGGCCAGTTCCGTTTCGAGCGCCACGCGCTGCGGCGCAGGCTTGTAGAAATCGGGCGAAAGCACCGTGTCGAACAGGATCGGCCGCCGCGCGAGCCGCTCGGCCAGGCGCGGCGCGCTGCCCATGATGTCGGCGAGGAGCGCCAGCATGCCCGGATTCGCGTGCAGCAGCGCGAAGAACTGCGCGCCGGCCGGCAGCTTGGAGATGAACGTGTCGAAGCGACGGAACGCGTCGTCCGGGTTCACGCTCTTGGCGAGCGCGGCGATGATCGCGGGCACGAGCTCGGTCAGCACTTCGCGCGCGCGCGCGCTCCTCATCGCGCGGTGGCGCCCGTGGTGCCAGCCGCGGATCAGGCTCGAGACGGTTTCGGGGTCGCGATAGCCGAGCTTCGCGATGGTCGCCAACGTGTCGGGATCGTGCTCGACGCCGGTGAAGACGAGATTGCCGGGCGAAGAGAGGCTCGGTGCTTCCTCGAACAAGTGGCCGTAGTGATCCTCGACGCGGCGGAGATGGAAGAGCAGGTCGCGGGTGAAACCTTCGGCGGCCTCGTAGCCGCAGAAGCGCGCGAACGAGTCCAGCTCCGCGTCGCTCTCCGGCAGCGTGTGGGTCTGCTGGTCGTCGATCATCTGGAGACGGTGCTCGACCGTGCGCAGGAAGCGGTAGGAGTCGATCATCTCGTCGCAGACGGCCTGCGGCGTCCGGCCGGCGGCGGCGAGCGCGCGCAGCGCGTCGCAGGTGCCGCGCTGGCGCAGCGCGGGCTCGCGGCCGCCGAAGATGAGCTGCTGCGTCTGCGCGAAGAACTCGATCTCGCGGATGCCGCCGCGGCCGAGCTTCACGTTGTGGCCGAGCACCGCGATCTCGTTGCCGCCGCGATGCGCGTTGATCTGGCGCTTGATCGAGTGGATGTCCTGGATCGCGTTGAAGTCGAGGCTGCGGCGCCAGACGAACGGGCGCAGCCGCGCGAGGAACGCGTCGCCGGCGGCGCGGTCGGCGGCCACCGGCCGTGCCTTGATCATCGCGGCGCGCTCCCAGTTCTGGCCCATCGTCTCGTAATAGACTTCGGCCGCGAGGATCGAGACGGCGGCGGGCGTGGACGCGGGGTCGGGGCGCAGGCGCAAATCGGTGCGGAACACGTAGCCGTCGGCGGTGCGCGTGCTCAAGCTCTGCATCGTGCTCTGCGTGAAGCGCACCATGGTCTGGCGGAGGCGGTCGGGCTCCGGCGCCGCCAGCTTCTCGGGGTCGTAGAACACGATGAGATCGACGTCGCTCGAATAGTTGAGCTCGAACGCGCCGAGCTTGCCCATGCCGAGGATGATGATGCCGCTGCCCGCGAGGCCCTGGCCCGCCAGCGCGATCGCGCCGGCGCGGGCGAGGCGGCCCGCGTGCAGGCCGGCGGCGATATCGGCCGCCCGGCCGGCGAACTCGCTCAAGGTCCGCGTGACCGTCTCGAGCGGCCAGTCCGTGGTGAGATCGGCCAGCGCCGTGACGAGTGAGACGCGCCGCTTGGCGAGCCGCAGGGCGCGCTCGACGAGGGCCTGCTCGGCCCCGGGCGCGGTGTCGCGCTCGAGCGCGGCGAGCGCGTTGGCGAGTGCTGCCTCCGGCCCCGATTGCGCATAATCGAGCACCGTATCAAGGTTGCCGAGTAGGCTTTCGGTAAGGAACGGGCTGGAGCCGAAAATGCCCGTCAGCAGCGGCTGCCAGCGCGGGTTTTCCAGCAGTTCGCGCGCGGCCCGGCCGAGGCCGGAATTGCCCGCTTTTTCAGCAGTTTCCCGCCAGCGCTCGGCGCCCACGCCTGCGGCGTCTGGCCGCCCGGGCCGCGGGACATTTCGCCATGGTTTGGCTATATTGTTGGGCATTCTCGCGACCGGGGGTTCGTAAGAGAGCACTAGACGACATAGCGAGGCCGGGCAACGCTTTGCGGGCTCTCGCCGGGGACAGGATTCGCCGTTTGCTGAAGGCCGGACGGAACATCGCGAAGTGGGGGCGCCGCATTCTGGGCGCGATCGTCGTGCTGGCCATCGTGGCCGTCGCGGTCCTCGCCATCCGCCTGTCGCACGGCCCGATCGCGATCGATCGCTTCCGCCCCGAGATCGAGAGCGCGCTGCAGCCCGGCGACGGCTCGTTCCGTGTCGTGCTCGGCCATGCCGAGATCGCGTGGGAAGGTTGGCAGGACGGCCTGCGCATCCGCGCCACGCAGATCCGCTTCGAGCGGCCCGACAGCACGGTGCTGGCCACGGTTCCGAGCGTCTCGCTGCGCGTGGCCGTCGGCGCGCTGATGCGCGGCGAAGTGGCGCTCAAGGAGCTGAAACTCCTGCGGCCGGAGCTGCGCCTCGTGCGCACCGCCGATGGCCGCATCGAGATGGGCCTGAAGCAGACGCACAAGAGCGCCGCGCCGATGCTGCCGAGCCTGCTCCGCGCGCTGGCGCGCGACCGCGGCAACGGAACGACCGGGTCGATGGGCGAGCTCGAATCCATCGCGATCGTCGACGGCGAGCTCATCGTCGACGACGCCAATCTCGGCCGCGAATGGACCGCGATGCGCGTCAACGGCTCGCTCAGGCGCGACGCCGACGGCATCATCGCCGCGATCGGCTTCGAGCTCGCCGTCGATGGCCGCACCGTGCATCTCTCGTCGAAAGCCGTGCACCGGCGCGCCGACGGCACGATCCGCATCGGCGTACAGTTCAAGGATCTCTCGCCGAAGCTGTTTGCCTCGGCCAAGGGCGCGATGCGCGCGCTCGCCTGGTTCGACACGCCGTTCGGCGGCGCGATCGAATTCGACGCCCGCGACACCGGGCGCATCGAGGGGGCGCGCTTCGATCTGCGCGGCACGCGCGGCAGCCTCACGATCCCCGGCTACTACGAGACGCCGCTCGAGATCGCCGATTTCGTGCTGACCGGTGGCCTCACCGATAACGGCCGCCGCCTCGACATCAGGAAATTCGAGATCACCACCGCCGGGCCGAAGCTCTCCACCTCCGGCGTCTTCGTCGGCGACGAGCAGGAATGGAGCTACAGCGGCTCCTTCGGGCTTTCCGCGCTGCCGGCCGCCGACATCGAGAGATATTGGCCCGTGGGCCTCAAGCCCGCCGCCCGCACCTGGGTCACGACGAACATCACCGCGGGCACGGTCCAGCAGCTCGATCTCAAGATCGCGCTGCGCAAGCGCGAGCACAAGACCGAGCCGCTGCTGCTCGATCTCGTCAAGGGCTCGTTCCGCTACAGCGATCTCGCGATCCGCTTCATGGAGCATATGCCGCCGGTCACGAAAGTGGGTGGCTTCGCGGCGTTCGACGACAAGGACCTGAAATTCACGATCGCGAGCGGCGAGCTCGAGGGCGTGAAGCTCACCGGCGGCAAGGTCGATATCCTCGGCTTCGAGCGGCCGAACGAGGATTTCATCGTCGTCGCGCCGATCGAGGGCAAGCTCGCCGACATCCTGCGCGTGCTCGACCGCAAGCCGTTCGGCTTCGCGAGCGCGCTCGGCGTCAATCCGGTCTCGGTCGGCGCCGACGTGAAGGCCACGATCGACGTCCGCTTCCTGCTCGGCCGCGAAGTGAAGATGGAGAGCGTCGATATCCGCGCCGACGCGGAACTCGCGCGCTTCTTCTGGAAGAAGGGGCTGTTCGGCCTCGACCTTGCCGAAGGACGCTTCAAGCTCGCCGTCGACAAGAAGGGGATGACGCTCGCAGGCGACGGCCGACTCGCCGACGAAGCCGCGTCGATCAAGTGGAACGAGTCGTTCGGCAAGGAGATCACGCCGCGCCGCACCCTTGAGCTGAAGACCCGCTTCAAGGTGGAGACGCTGGCCGCTGCGGGCTTCGACGTCCGCCAGTATCTCTCCGGCAGCTACGTCGCCGATCTCAAGATCACCGGAACCGACGACGGCCGCACGCTGGTGGACGGCGTCTACGACCTGCTGGATGCGTCGTTTACGACACCGGGCCTGCCGATCACCAAGCCGCGCGGCATGCCGGCCACCGCGCGTTCGCTCGTGGTGATGCAGCATCAGCGCATGGTCGCGGTGCAACGTTTCAGCGTCGAGAGCGCGGCGCTGAACGCGTCGGGCAGCGCCACGTTCCACGGCGACGGGCTCACGGTCCGGACGATGGAGCTGAGCCGCCTCGTGGCCGGGCGGACCGACATCCGCGCCACGATCCTGGGCGAGCGGGACGGAACCAAGACCGTGCGCATCGAGGGCGCCAGCTTCGACATCGCGCCGATCCTCGCCGCGCGCAACGAGAGCGGCGACGTGCCGATCCCGCCGGTGAAGGGCTCGGCAAAGCTCGCACGGCTCCATATCGCGCGCGACCGCTATGTGAGCGACTTCGTCGGCGAGGTCGTCTACGACGGCAAGCGCTGGCGCAGTATCGCGATGGACGCGAAGGTGGGTCGCGGCACGCCGCTGGCGCTGCGGCTCGTCGAGGTCGCCGGCGGGCGCGCGCTGCAGCTGACGACACAGGATGCCGGCGCCGCGCTACGCGCGCTCAACATCACCGATACCGTGGTGGGCGGCGCGCTGGTGATCCGCGCCAATGCCGACGACCGGAAGGCCGATGCCGGCTTCATCGGCAGCGTCGATCTCCGCCAGTTCCGCATCATCCGCGCGCCGGTGATGGCGCGGCTGCTGGCGATGGCCTCGTTCGAGGGGCTCGGGAACCTCCTCGCCACCGATCGCGGCGTCGAGTTTGGCGCGCTGATGCTGCCGTTCCGCTACCGTCAGGGCATGATCGAGGTGAAGGACGGGCGCGCCGAGGGCTCGCAGATCGGCATCACGATCTCCGGCCGCCTCGATTCGCGGCGCGACATCGCGAACATCACCGGCACGATCGTGCCGCTCTACCTGCTCAACAGCATGGTCGGGAAGATCCCGCTGCTCGGCGAGGTGATCGTCAAGGAGAAGGGCGGGGGCCTGTTCGCGGCGCGCTTCGCGATCGAGGGCGACCTCAAGAATCCGAGCTTCACGGTCAATCCGCTCTCGATGCTGACGCCCGGCCCGTTCCGCCGCCTGTTTGAGAATCCCTCGGCCGATGCCAGCCCGGATTTCGGCACGCCCACCGCGGCCCCCGATCGCGGCCCGCCGCCCACGGAAGCGCCGCGCCGCATGATCGCGCCCGATCAACGCGCGCCGGACCGGTAAGCTCCGGAGTAGGTCGGATCAGACCGGCTTCACGAGCGCGTGCCGCTTCTTGCCGGCGGAGAGCTTCACGACGCCGTCGCCGGATATGTCTTCAAGCGTCACCGGCCGCGTCTCGATGTCGATCGTGCGATCGTTGACCTTGGCGCCGCGGCCTTTCACGAGCCGGCGCGCTTCGCCGCCGCTGGCGGCGAGCCCCGCGCGCTGCAGCAGCGTGAACAGCGGCACGCCTTTCTGCAATTCGCCGCGTGGCACTTCAACGACGGGCAGGTCGGCGCCGAGCGCGTGCTCCTCGAAGGTCTTGCGCGCAGTCTCCGCCGCCGACGCCGCGGCATCGGCGCCGTGCGCAAGCGTCGTCACCGCGGTCGCCAACACTTTCTTGGCCTCGTTGATCTCGGCGCCGCCGAGCTTCTCGAGCCGTGCGATCTCGTCGAGCGGCAGCTCGGTGAAGAGGCGCAGGAAGCGGCCTACATCGGCGTCCTCGGCGTTGCGCCAGTACTGCCAGAAATCGTAGGCCGAAAGCCGGTCTTCGTTGAGCCAGATGGCGCCCTGCGCGGTCTTGCCCATCTTGGCGCCCGAGGCCGTCGTCAGCAGCGGCGAGGTGAGCGCGTACATTTCGCGGCCCTCGACGCGGCGGCCGAGCTCGCAACCGTTGATGATGTTGCCCCACTGATCCGAGCCGCCCATCTGCAGGATGCAGGCATGCCGGCGCGCCAGCTCCAGGTAGTCGTAGGCCTGGAGGATCATGTAGTTGAATTCGAGGAACGTCAGCGGCTGCTCGCGGTCGAGCCTCAGCTTCACGCTGTCGAAGGTCAGCATGCGGTTTATCGTGAAGTGCTTGCCGACGTCGCGCAGGAACGGGATGTAGGCCAGCTTGTCGAGCCAGTCGGCGTTGTTGGCCATCACCGCGCCGGTCTTGCCGTCGCCGAACGCGAGGTACTTCGCGAAAACCGACTTGATGCCGGCCATGTTCCTGCCGATCTGCTCGTCGGTGAGGAGCTGGCGCGCCTCGTCCTTGCCCGAGGGATCGCCCACCTTCGTGGTGCCGCCCCCCATCAGCACGATCGGCTTGTGGCCGGTCTTCTGGAGCCAGCGCAGCAGCATGATCTGCACGAGGCTGCCCACGTGCAGGCTGTCGGCCGTGCAGTCGAAGCCGATATAGGCCGCGATCGACCCCGTCTGGCACTTGGCGTCGAGCGCCGCGGCGTCGGACATCTGGTGGATGAATCCGCGCTCCTCAAGCGTGCGGAGGAAATCCGATTTTAAGGCGACCATGGAAGGCTTATCCTGCGGCGGAAAGGCAGCGACCCGGATGGCCCAATTAGCACAACCCATGGCGAAACCAAAAACGCCGGTCGAGGCCGAGGCCCGCCAGCGCACCGCGCTGGGCCTGATGAGCGGCACGTCGCTGGATGGCGTGGACGTCGCGCTGATCCGCTCCGACGGGCGCGGCCGCGTCGAATGCGGCCCGCACCTCACGATCCCCTACGGCGACGCGCTCCGGCGCGACGTCCGCGCGCTGTTCGGCAAGCTGGCGGGTCCGCCAGTCCTCGTGGAAGCGCTGACCCGCGCCAATGCCGAGGCGGTCGAGGCGCTGCTCGCGCGACACCGGATCGCGCGCGGCGACGTTGCCGCGATCGGCTATCACGGGCAGACGATCTGGCACCGGCCCGAGGCGGGGGAGACCGTCCAGCTCGGCGACGGCGCGCTGCTGGCACGGCTCACCGGCATCGACGTCGTCAACGATTTCCGCACGCCCGACGTCAAGGCCGGCGGGCAGGGCGCGCCGCTCGTGCCGGTCTACCACGCTGCGCTCGCCGCCGCGTTGCCGCTGCCGGTTGCCGTGCTCAATATCGGCGGCGTCGCCAACGTCACGTGGATCGGCGCCGCGTTCGATCCCGCGAGCGGCTCGCCCGACGACGCGGCGTTGCTTGCCTTCGATACCGGCCCCGGCAATGCGCTGCTCGACGATTGGGTGATGAAGCACTCCGGCGGCCGCTACGATCATGACGGACGGCTCGCCCGCGCCGGGCGCGTCGACGAAGCTGCCGCCGCCGCGATCCTCGCCAACGGCTATTTCGCGCGCCAGCCGCCAAAGAGCCTCGACCGCGGTCATTTCGATCCGGCGCCGGTGGCGCGGCTTTCGCCCGAGGATGGCGCCGCGACCCTGGTCGCGGTCACCGCGCGCGCGGTCGCCAAGGCGCGCGACTGGTTTCCGGCGCCGGCGCGGCGCTGGCTGGTGTGCGGCGGCGGCCGGCACAATCCGGCGATCATGGCGGCGCTGCGCGCCGCGATGCCGGAGCCGGTCGATCCCGTCGAGGCCGTGGGCTGGCAGGGCGACGCGATCGAGGCGCAGGCCTTCGCCTATCTCGCGCTGCGAGCCCTCGACGGATTGCCAATCACGTTCCCGCGCACCACCGGCTGTCCGCGCCCGATGGGCGGCGGGCGGCTGCATCGCGCGCGATAGGCGCGGCGCGCTATTAGATTTGTAGCGGCGCGTGCCCGCGGGCGGCCTTTCGGCGCGCGCCGAGTTCTGGCACGGTGTCGCTCCAAGGACGAAGCGACATTGCGAGAGGACACCATGCCGACGAAGAGCCAGAATCCGGAGACGATTGTCCTTCACGCCGGCTACCGATCCGACCCGACCACGACCGCGGTGGCGGTGCCGATCTATCAGACCACCTCTTACCAGTTCAATTCGCCGGAGCACGCCGCGAACCTTTTCGCGCTCAAGGAATTCGGCAACATCTACACGCGCATCATGAACCCGACGCAGGCCGTGCTCGAAGAGCGCGTGGCCGCGCTGGAGGGCGGCGTCGCGGCGCTGGCGGTGGCCTCCGGCCAGGCGGCGTCGCTGTTCGCGGTGCAGAACATCTGCCACGCCGGCGACAACCTCGTCTGCTCGACCGACGTCTACGGCGGCACCTGGAATCTGTTCGCGAACACGATGAAGACGATGGGCATCGAGTGCCGCTTCGTCGATCCGGCCGATCCCGAGAATTTCCGGCGCGCAACCGACGCGAAGACGCGCTGCTACTACGGCGAGACGCTGCCGAACCCGAAGCTCACCGTGTTCCCGATCGCCGAGGTGGCGAAGATCGGCCGCTCGCTCGGCGTGCCCCTGATCATGGACAACACGGCCTCGCCGGTGCTGTGCCAGCCGATCAAGCACGGCGCCGCGATCACGATGCATTCGACGACGAAATACATCGGCGGACACGGCACCTCGATCGGCGGCATCATCGTCGACGGCGGTAATTTCGACTGGGAGAAGCACGCCGACCGCTTCCCGATGCTGAACACGCCCGATCCGAGCTATCACGGCGCGGTGTGGACGCAGGCGGTGAAGCCGATCGGGCCCGTGGCCTACATCATCAAGGCGCGCGTGACACTGCTGCGCGACGTCGGCGCCGCGATGTCGCCTTTCAACGCGTTCATGTTCATCCAAGGTCTGGAAACGCTTGCTCTGCGCATGCGCCAACATTGCCAGAACGGCGCTGCCGTCGCCGGCTGGCTCACGAAGCATCCGAAGGTCACGAAAGTCATCTATCCCGGCGTGATGACCGGCGAGGCCAAGCGCCGCGCGGATGCTTATCTCAAGGGCGGCTATGGCGGGCTTGTCGGCTTCGAGCTCAAGGGCGGGCGCGATGCCGGGCGCGCCTTCATCGGCAAGCTCGGCATGTTCTATCACGTCGCGAACATCGGCGACGCGCGCTCGCTGGCGATCCATCCGGCGACGACGACGCACTCGCAGCTCACGCCGCAGGAGCAGGCGCAGACCGGCGTCACCGACGGCTATGTGCGCCTCTCGGTTGGCATCGAGCACCCGGACGACATCATCGCCGATCTCGATCAGGCACTGGCGGCGGTGTGAGCTCGGCAAAGCCCTAGGGGCGGGTCCCTGACCCGCCCGGGGTGCCGCGCATGCATACTCCGAAGTGCGATGGGCGTCGAAACGGTCGGGTCGGGGACCCGCCCATACGAAGCCGCTCGTGCGCTATCGCGGCGCGGCTTCCTTGACCTCGCGGGTGCGGCCGGTCTTGCGGCGCATCGGCGTGAGGTGCTTCTCGAGATAGTCCTCGACGTTGCTGGTGAGCTCATCGATGTGGTTCGAGAAGAAATGATCGGCCTTGTCGATGATGCGGTGGTCGATCTTGATGCCCTTCTGGTGATTGAGCTTGGTCACCAGCTTCTGCACCGAGTCGAGCGGCACGATCTTGTCGGCGGAGCCCTGGATGATCATGCCCGAGGAAGGGCAGGGGGCGAGGAAGCCGAAATCGTAGATGTTGGCCGGCGGGGCCACCGAGATGAACGCGTCGATCTCGGGCCGGCGCATCAGCAGCTGCATGCCGATCCAGGCGCCGAACGAGAAGCCCGCGATCCAGCAATGCGCCGCGGTGGGGTTCTGGCCCTGCAGCCAGTCGAGCGCCGCCGCCGCGTCTGACAGCTCGCCCTCGCCACGATCGTAGCTGCCCTGCGAACGCCCGACGCCGCGAAAGTTGAAGCGCAGGGTGGAGAACCCGCGCCGCGCGAACAGGTGATAGAGCTGATAGACGATCTTGTTGTTCATCGTGCCGCCGTGCTGCGGGTGCGGATGCAGCAGCAGCGCGATGGGCGAGTTCGGGGCCTTACTGTGGTGATAGCGGCCTTCGAGCCTTCCTTCGGGCCCGGGGATAATCACGTCCGGCATGTCAGCGGTCCAATGGGGCGAGAAACGGTCGGCATTTCAGAGGCTTGGTACAGGGCCTCGAAGCGCGGTCGAAGGCCCTTTGCTTGACCCCCGAGGGTCACTCATTATATCGCCTCGCAAGCGTGGGCAACGATTCAATGCTCGGTCCGGCCCGCGCGAGGCGCTCAGGGGGCGTCGGGCAGGCCGGCCATATGGGAGCTAAGCCCTTCATGTTCAATAGGATGATCGCGGACATCGACGGCATCCGGGCGCGCGATCCGGCCGCCCGGTCGCGCCTGGAAGTATTCTTCGCCTATCCCGGCTTCCATGCCGTGCGCTGGCACCGGCTCGCGAACTGGTTCTGGCGGCACAAGATGCGCTTCCTCGGCCGTTGGACCTCGCATTGGGGCCGCTGGCTGACCGGCATCGAGATCCACCCCGGCGCCACGATCGGCGAGCGCCTGTTCATCGATCACGGCATGGGCGTCGTCATCGGCGAGACCGCCGAAGTCGGCGACGACGTGACGCTCTATCATGGCGTGACACTCGGCGGCACCTCGCCGGCCGAGAACTCAGACGCGCAGCGTAACCAGAAGCGGCATCCGACCCTGGAACGCGGCGTCATCGTGGGCTCGGGCGCGCAAATCCTGGGGCCGATCACGGTCGGCGCCGATGCGCGCGTCGGCGCCAACGCGGTCGTCACGAAAGACGTGCCGGCCGGGTGCACGGCGATCGGCATCCCCGCGCGCCTCATCGCCTGCAAGGATCCCGAGACGCAGAAGGCGTTCGTCGCCTACGGCACGCCCGGCGACATTCCCGATCCGACGCAGCGCGCGCTCGATGCGATGCGCGCGCAGCTCAACGCGCTGGCCAGCCGCGTCGAGGAACTCGAAGGCGAACTGGCGAAACGCGATGCGTCGGAACGCGAGCGGGCCGAGCGCGAGCGTCGGACGCAGAATGTCTGACGCGGCCGCGCGGTGAGCGGCACGCCGGTCTATCTCGACTACAACGCCACCGCGCCGGTGCGGCCCGAAGCGGCTTCAGCCGTGGCGGAGGCGCTGGCGGCGACAGGCAATCCTTCGTCGGTCCACTGTTTCGGCCGCGCGGCGCGCAAGCGCGTCGAGGATGCGCGCGAACAGGTGGCGGCGCTGATTGGCGCCGCGGCGGCCGAGATCGTCTTCACCAGCGGCGGCAGCGAGGCCAACGCGCTGGCGCTGGCGGGCGCCGGGCGGAGGCGCGTGCTCGTCTCTGCGATCGAGCACGATTCGGCGCTCGCGACGGCGGCTTCCCTCGATCCTGAAACGCCACGCATTCCCGCGACCGGCGACGGCACGGTCGATCTCGACGCGCTCTCCCGGCTGCTCGTCCGGCTCGACGGCGCGGCGATCGTCTCGATCATGCTTGCCAACAACGAAACTGGCGTGATCCAGCCCATTGCCGAGATCGCGCGGCGTGCGCACGAAGCAGGCGCGCTGCTCCATTGCGACGCGGTGCAGGCGGCGGGCAAGATCGCCTTCGACGTGCGTGCCCTTGGGGCCGATCTCCTCTCGCTCTCAGCGCACAAATGCGGCGGTCCGCAGGGCGTCGGCGCGCTCTACGTGGCCGGCCACGTCACGCTCGCGCCGCTGCTGCGCGGCGGCGGGCAGGAGCGGGGGCGGCGCGCCGGCACCGAGAACGTGCCCGGTATCGCCGGCTTCGGCGCGGCGGCGGCGGCGGCGCGGCGCGATCTCGGCGCCTTCGCGCGCATCGCCGAGATGCGCGACGCGCTCGAAGCGGCCGTGCGCGCCCGCGCGAATCGGGCGCGGATCGCGGGCGCCGAATCGCCGCGGCTTCCCAACACGAGCTGCATCGTGCTGCCCGGCGTCGCCAGCGAGACGCAGGTGATGGCGCTCGATCTCGCCGGCGTCGCGGTCAGCGCGGGTTCGGCGTGCTCGTCGGGCAAGGTGAAGGCGTCGCACGTGCTCGCGGCGATGGGGCTCTCCGCCGAAGACGCCGGCGCGGCGATCCGCGTGAGCCTCGGCTGGGCGACGACGCCGGCCGACATCGACCGATTCCTCGAGGCGTGGAGCGCGATGGCCGCGCGCCGCCGGGCGGCGTGATCGCGCGTCCCGAGGGTTGCCATGGCCGCCCCGGCGGGATAACAGCGAGTCCGCTTGCGTACCATTCCGGGGACTATCGGCCGAGGGGGCGACCTTGCATCGTTCGTTGATTGCCATCGCCGTCTTGCTAGCGCTCGCCGGCTGCTCGTATCGCGAGGCGGCGCGTCCGCCCGTGCGCAGCGCGGCCGTGCCGGTCGCGTGGCTGCGCTCCGAAACGACGTCACGCGCGGCTGAAACGAGCTACCGCCGGAAGGTGGTCGAGATTGCGATGGAGGAGTGGCGCCGCTGGGGCGCGCAGGCCACGCACCGCAGCGGCCCGAAGCAGCATCACGCCGGCTATCGGGACTGGGTCGCGCATTATTGGAAAGTCGCGACCGGCAACGAGAGCCGCGCGGCGTGGTCCGGCGCGTTCGTCTCTTATGTGATGAAGGAGGCGGGGGCGGGCACGTCCTGGCCGGGCAGCGGCTCGCACGCGCACTACATCAAGATCGCGACGCAGAACCGCGCACGGCGCAGCGGCCATTTCTGGGCGCGGCGGCTGACGGAGTATTCGCCGCGCCCCGGCGATCTCGTGTGCAATTCGCTCGAGAGCGGCATCGACTTCGATCGCCAGCCCGACCGAAATTACGCCTCGCACTGCGATATCGTCGTCGACGTGCGTGACGGGTGGATCGCGGTGGTGGGCGGCAACCTCTCGAATTCGGTCGCCAAGCGCGCGCTGATGACCGATTTCGACGGCCGCCTCGTCAACCCGCAGCCGCGCCATTTCGATCCCGCTGTCCGCAATTGGTTCGTCGTGATCGAGACACGGCTCTGAAGCATTCCGGCCCTTCGGCAAAGCGGTATTCGCACGCGGGACCCGCCGGCCGCGCACAGTTAATTTTTGGGAAACCTTGATTCGTTAATAATCCCGGGATGGGGCGGATCCTGGATGTGGGTATGGCGGGGGACATCCACGCGCGCCGCGCGCGGGTGCTCGCGCACGCGCTGGATCGCGTGCGGCCGCGCCTGAAGCTCGCCGTCGTCTATGGCGGCAGGGCGGACGAGCCCGGCGCCGTGCTGCGCCGAACCTACAACCCGCGTCCGTGGAAGAGCTACGAGGCGGTGGCGCGCGACATCGCCGGCGCGCTCGCGGCGCTCGGCTTCGCCGGCGTCGAGCTGTTTCCCGAGGACCGGAGCCTGGCGGCCAATCTCGCGGATTTCGCGCCCGACCTCGTCTGGCTCAACACCGGCGGCGTCCAGGGCGACGCGCCCATGGCGCACGCGCCTGCGATGCTCGAAATGCTCGGCCTGCCCTATGTGGGACCGAGCCCGCTCAACGCGGCAACACTCGACGCCAAGCACGTCTTCAAGACCCAGTTGAAGGGCCTCGGCCTGCCGACATCGCCGTTCGCCACATGGGCCGAAGGCGACGGGCACGGCGACGCGTTCGCCATGATGCTGCCGGGGCATGAGGGGCCCTTCGTCGTAAAGCCCGTGCATGGGCGCGCGTCCGTGCTGGTGGAGATCGCCGAGACGCGCGCCGACCTGCCGCGCGTGGCCGAAGCGGTGGCCGCGAGCAGTGGCGCTGTCGCGCTGATCGAGCCGTTCCTCCCCGGCGCCGAATATTGCGTCTCGGTGATGGGGCCGGTGGTCTGCCGCGGCGGCGCGGTCGAGGTGCGCGGGGCGCCGTTCGTGTTCTCGTCGATCGAGCGCCTGCTGTCGCGCGACGAGCGCATCTCGCCGTCGATCGACCGCAAGCCGATCACACCCGCTTCCTACCGAATGCTGACTGCCGCCGGCGACGGCGCCGCGTGCGCCGAGCTGGCCGCGATCGCCTCTGCGATCTATACGCGCCTCAGGCTCGACAGCATCGTGCGCGTGGACCTGCGCCGCGACGCCGCCGGGCGCATGATGGTGCTGGAAGCCAATCCCAAGCCCGATCTGAAGCGGCCCGACGGAAAAGCGACGAGCCTCGTCTGCGCCGGCCTGCCCGAGCACGGAATGAACTACGAGGATCTCGTCCTCTCGATCCTCGTCAACCGGCTCGCCGACTACATATTCCGCACGCCCAAGGCCGCGCCGCACCTGATGGAGATGGTGCAATGACGCGCGCGGCGACGCCCGCAGCGCTGGCGCGGGCGGGCGTGCTTTTCATCGTCGGCGCGCTGGCGCTGGCGATTCTGCTGTTCGTGGGCCGCGGCGAGGCGCAGCGCACCTACGGCAAGTTCCAGATCGAGCGCCTGCGCACACAGGCCGAAGTCGTCCGCACGGCGATGGAGCCGCTGCTCAACGCCGGATTGCCGCTCGGCCAGTTCGGCGGCTTCGAGACGCTGGCCAAGCGCGTGCTCGACTCGGATTCGAGCCTCGTCGCCGTCGCGGTGTTCGATGCGGCCGGCAAACCGGTGTATGCGGCCGGCCCGGCCAAGGCCGGGCTGCTGGCGCCGCCCGCCGATCGCGGCGAGGCGCGCGACGGCATCGAGCTGCGGCGCGGTGCGGGCTATCGGCAAGCGACAGCGCGCCTCGTCACGCGCTTCGGCGATCTGGGCACGATCGCCGTCACCATGCCCGAGGGCGCCATCGCCGGCTCGGTCGAGGCGCGCTTCGCGCCGCTGGTTTGGATCGCCGCCGGCTGCTGCCTCGTCTTCGCTCTCGGCGCCGCGCTGGTTTGGCGCCGCGGCGGCCGGGCGGGCGCGCTCGCCGCGCCCGTGGGATTCACGATCCTGTTCGTCGCGATGTCGGTCGCGGTCGGCGGCGCGATGCTGCGGCTCTACGAGGCCGGCGCCACGGCCAAGACGCAGACGCTCGCGGCGTCGTTGTCCCAGCGCCTGCAGCCCTTCGTCGCGATGGGCCTCGAGACCGAGGATTTCTCCGGCCTCGACCGCACCTTCGCGAACTATCGCCGCCTCAATCCGGACATCAGCGCGCTGGCGCTCGTCGTCGGCGGCCGCGTGGTCATCGACATGGAAGCGAGCCGGGTCGGCGGACCGTGGCGTGATCCCGGCGGCTACGTGTATCAGACGAATTTGGCGCCGGCCGGCGCGCCCGAGGTGCTCCTCGCGGTCGCCGTACCAAGAGACGTCGTGTGGAACCAGGTGATGCGCAGCGCCAAGGACTTCGCGGCGCTGTTCATCGCCGCGATCCTGTTGGCGCGGCTGCTGCTCGGCCTTGCCGACACGGTGGGGCGGGCCGCGAACATCACGCCTTCGGAGCGGGCGTTGTCGCTGTTGCGCCCGGCCTTCCTCGTCGCCGTGCTCGCCGAAAACCTCATCGTCTCGTTCCTGCCGCAGCATCTGGCGTCGGTTGCCAAGGGCTTCGCGTCGCCCGAGACCGCGACGTCGATCCTGTTCATGGCCTATTTCCTCTGCTTCGCGCTGTCGCTGATACCGGCCGGGCAGGCGGCGGACCGCTACGGGCCGCGCCCGATGATCGTGGCCGGCGCGCTGCTGGCGGCGGCGGGCTTCGTGCCGCTGATGCTCACCGCCGATTTCGCGCTGACGGCGCTCGCGCGCGCCATGGCCGGAATCGGGCAGGGGATGCTGCTCGCCGGCACGCAGGCCTATGTGCTGCGGGCGGCCGATCCCGCGGCGCGCACGCAGGGCACGTCGATCATCGTCTACGGCTTCAACGCCGGCATGATCGCGGGCGCCGCGCTCGGCTCGCTGCTCGCGAATTTCGTCGGGCAGACTCGCGTGATCGTGCTTGGCGCGTGCCTCACCGGGGCGGTGGCGCTCTACGCGGCGATCTTCGTCCCGCGCGAGGCCGGCGCCGCTGCGGCTCGCGAGGGCGCGCGCAGCGGCCTGTTCCGCAACATGGGCCGCATCGTCGCCGACCTCGGTTTCCTGCGCACCTTGCTGCTGATCGGGGCGCCGGCCAAGGCGGTGCTGACCGGCGTCGTCGTGTTCGCGCTGCCGCTGCTGCTCTCGCGCAAGGGCTACCCGCCGCAGGACATCGGGCAGATCGTGATGCTCTACGCGCTCGGCGTGCTGCTGGTCACGGGCCGCGCCGCGCGCGGCGTCGATCGGCGCGGACGCAGCGACCGCGCGTTGTTCCTGGGCGCGGCCATGAGCGGCTTGGCGCTCGCGGCGATCGGCCTCGTCGATTGGCCGCCGGCGCACGACCGGATCGGCGCGCTCGAGCCCTGGCTCATCGCCGCCGGCGTGTTCCTGCTCGGCGTCGCGCACGGCTTCATCAATGCGCCGGTCGTCACGAACGTCGCCGACCTGCCGCTTGCGCGCGAACTCGGCGCCGGCACGGTCGCCGCGACCTATCGTTTCCTCGAACGTGCCGGGCACATCGCCGGGCCGATCATCGTCGGACAGCTCTGGGCGCTCGGCGCCTCGAGCGTGCCGCTGGCGGCGATCGGCATCGTCATCGCTGTTTTCGCCCTGCTATTCGCGATGTCGCGCGCCCGTACGCGCGCCGTCTCCGCGGCTTGACGAGGCCGAGCATGAATCTCCGCATTGCGCTCTTCGCCATCGCGACGCTCGTGCTCGCTCTCGCGGGCGCGCCGGCGAAAGCGGACCCCGTGCCCTGGCTGAAGCTCGACAAGGAGACGCTGGCGGGCTGGCGGGCCACGGTCGATCCCGCCGATACCAACAAGCTCACGCTCGTTCGCACCGGCGCGGCGGCCGGCGCGGTTTCGATCCTCGTCACGTTGCCCTGGCCGTCTTCGGCCTACGATACGGCGCTCGCGACCATCATGCAGTACTACGCCGATCACGGCCGCGCGGCGCGTTTCACCGTCGTCAACATGGACGGCAACTTGGCGCGCGGCCAGCAGGAGCTGCAATGGGCCGAGGCGAACGGGCACAAGCTGATCTTTGCGATGGGCTCCGAATCGGCCCAGGTCGCGCACGAGAGCTATCGCGGCGAGGCGCTGCCGGTCGTCACCGTTTGCGCCAAGGATCCGGTGCAGCTCGGCCAGATGCCATCCTACGAGAAAGGCTCGGGCAACAACATCGCCTACACCTCGCTCAACATGCCGACGGACGCGCAGTTCTCGTATCTGCTGCAATTGATGCCGGACCTGCGCAACATCGCGATCCTCGTCGACGCCACGAACAAGAGCGCGGTCGAAACCCAGGCCAGGCCGCTCGAGGAAGCGGCGCGGAAGAATGGCATCAAGGCGCTCGTCCTCGCGGTTCAGGCGCGCAAGGGCATGCGCGAGGAGATGCCGCAGAAGATGGCCGAAGCGATCTCGGCGATGAAGGCCAACGATCCTGAGCTGAAGAAGAGCTTCTTCTGGATCACCGGCAGCACGGCGGTGTTCACCGAGATGGGCATCATCAACCGCCATGCCGGCGCGGTGCCGGTGCTCAGCGTGGTGCCGAATGTCGTCAAGGCCGGCGACGAGAGCGCGGCGCTCGCGGTCGGCATTTCGTTCGAGAGCAACGCGCGCCTGGCCGCCGCCTACTCGGCGGCGATCCTCGACAAGCGCGCGAAGCCCGGCGAGCTCAAGGTCGGCATCGTCGAGCCGCCCGACATCGCGATCAACTTCAGGAAGGCGCGCGCTTCCGGCCTCAAGATCCCCTACGCCTTCTTCGAGCTCGCCACCTACGTTTACGACGCCGAGGGCAAGCCCGCCCGCGTCATGGGGCGAGACTTGCTGGCGGCGCGATAGGCGCGGGACCGGTCGGCACGGCCTCCGCCGCCACCGGCGGCGCGGGCGGCGCCTTGGGCGCATCGTCGCGCAGCCAGACATAGATCGCCGGGATCACGAGCACGGTCAGCGCCGTCGAGGAGGCGAGGCCGAACAGCAGCGAGATCGCGAGCCCCTGGAAGATGGGATCGAACAGGATGAACGCGGCGCCGATCATCGCGGCGGCGGCGGTCAGCACGATCGGCTTGAAGCGGATGGCGCCGGCCTCGATCAGCGCCTCGCGCAGCGGCGCGCCTTCGCGCCGGCGCGCCTGGATGAAATCGACGAGCAGGATCGAGTTGCGCACGATGATGCCCGCGAGCGCGATGAAGCCGATCATCGAGGTTGCGGTGAACGCCGCGCCGAACAGCCAGTGGCCGATCACGATGCCCACGAGCGTGAGCGGCACCGGCACGAGGATCAGCAGCGGCAGACGGAAGCTGCCGAACTGGCCGACCACGAGCAAATAGATCGCGAGGATCGCCACGGCGAACGCTGCGCCCATGTCGCGGAACGTGACGAACGTCACCTCCCACTCGCCGTCCCAGAGCAGCGTGAGCTTCTTCTCGTCCTCGGGCTGGCCGTGATAGCTGACCGTTGGCGGTCCGAGCGGCCCCCATTTGGCCTTGGCGATCGCGTCCTCGACCGCGAGCATGCCGTAGATCGGCGCCTCGTAGCGACCGGCGAGCTCGGCCAGCACCATTTCGGCGTAACGGCCGTTGCGGCGGAAGATCGGGAGCGAGGCGGCCTCGCGCTTCACCTGCACCACGTCTCCGAGCTCGACGACGCCGTTCTTGGCCGGAACCGGCGTGGCCAACAGCCGCTCGCCGAGCGCGAGGCCGGCGCGCGGCAGCCGGATCGTGATTTCCATCGGATAGATTTCGGCGCCGCGGTGCGAATAGCCGACACGCACGCCGCCCAGCAAAGCCTGGATCGTATCGAAGACGTGGCCCTGCTCGACGCCGTGGAACTCGAGGCTCTCCTGATCTATCACGAGCCGCACCCGCTCGGGCACGCGGCCGAGTGAATCGTCGACGTCGACGATGAAATCCACCGAGCGGAAGACCTCGCGCAGGCGCGCGACGGTGTCGCGCCGCGCTTCCGCCGTCGGGCCGTACACTTCGGCCAGCAAGGTCGAGAGCACGGGTGGGCCCGGCGGCACCTCGACGACCTTGATGCGCGTGCCCTCGGGTACGGCGAGGCCGGCGAGGCGCTTGCGCACGTCGAGCGCGATCGCGTGGCTTTCGCGTGTGCGTTCGCCCTTCGGCAGCAGGTTGAGCTGAAGGTCGCCCTGGTGCGAGCGGGCGCGCAGATAGTAGTGCCGCACGAGGCCGTTGAAGTTGAACGGCGCCGCCGTGCCGGCATAGGCCTGGATCGTCGCCAGCTCCTTCACGTCCTTGAGCCGCGCGGCCGCCTGCATCAGCACGCGCTCGGTCGCCTCGAGGCTCGAGCCCTCGGGCAGATCGACGACGACCTGAAGCTCCGACTTGTTGTCGAACGGCAGCAGCTTCACCGTCACGTCGCGCGTGTAGAACGCGACGCAGGAAATCAGCGTGGCGCCGGTGACGGCGGCGAGGAATATCTTGGAGCGCTTCCGGCCCTTGAGCAGCGGAACCGCGACGCGGCGATAGAGGCGGCCGAGCGCGCCGCCGTCGTGAGCGTGGTGCGCGCCGCCGACGCCGGCGAGCGCGCCGCGCCGCTGCATGCGCAGCATCAGCCACGGCGTCACCACCACGGCGACGAAGAACGAGAACAGCATCGCCGCCGAGGCATTGGCCGGGATCGGGCTCATGTATGGGCCCATGAGGCCCGAGACGAACATCATCGGCAGCAGCGCCGCCACGACCGTGAGCGTGGCCACGATCGTTGGGTTGCCCACCTCGGCCACCGCGTCGATGGCGGCCTGCTTGCGCGTGCGGCCGTCGCCCATGTTCCAATGGCGCACGACGTTCTCGATCACGACGATCGCGTCGTCGACGAGGATGCCGATCGAGAAGATCAGCGCGAACAGGCTCACGCGGTTGATCGTGTAGCCCATCAGCCACGAGGCGAAGAGCGTAAGCAGGATCGTCGTCGGCACCACGACGAGCACGACGGCGCCCTCGCGCCAGCCGAGCGTGAACACGACGAGCAGCGCGATCGAGACGGCGGCGATGCCGAGATGGAGCAGCAGCTCGTCGGCCTTCTCGGCGGCCGTCTCGCCGTAATTGCGCGTGACGGTGACGGCCACGTCGGCCGGAATCATCGCGCCCTGCACCTGCGCGAGCCGATGCAGCAGCGCTTCGGCCAGCACGACGGCGTTCGCGCCCTTGCGCTTGGCGATCGCGAGCGTCACCGCCGGGCGCATGTCGAGCGAGCCGTCCTTCTGCTTGGCGAAATGCCAGGCGCGGCGCTCCTCGGGCTTGGCGCCGACGACGATGCGGGCCACGTCGCGGACATAGACCGGGCGGCCGTCGCTGGTCGTGATCAGCAGCAAGGCGATGTCCGCCGGGTTCTTCAGCGTGTGCCCCGCGGTCACGTCGAGGCTGCGGTTGCGCTCGCGCACCGCGCCCACCTGGAACGCGCGGTTGGCGCCCTCCACCTTCTCGATGAGCTGCTTCAGCGTGACGCCGTATTGCGTCAGCTTCTCGGGATCGGGCTCGATGCGGATCTGGTCCGCGCGCCCGCCGACGATGTAGGTGAGGCCGACATCCTCGACCTTGGAGAGATCGGCCTGAAGCTTCTCGGCGATCTGGAAGAGCGCGTTGTCGTTCCAGCGCGTATCCGTGCCCGGCTTCGGCGCGAGCGTCAGCGCCAGGATCGCCACATCGTTGATGCCGCGCTTGACGATCAGCGGCTCCGGGATGCCGGTCGGGATGCGGTCGAAGCTCGCGCGCACCTTCTCGTGGATGCGCAGAATCGCCTCGTCCTCGTCGGTGCCCACCTTGAAGCGCGCGGTCACGATCACGCGGTCGTCGACCGTCTGCGAATAGACGTGCTCGACGTCGAGCACGCTCTTCACGATGATCTCGAGCGGCTTGGTGACGAGCTCCACGGCGTCGTCGGCCTTCAGGCCGTTGGCGGTGACGTGGATATCGACCAGCGGCACGCTGATCTGCGGCTCCTCCTCGCGCGGCAGCGAGACCAGCGCCAACAGGCCCACGACGATCGCCGCCGCGAGCAGCAGCGGCGTCAGCGGCGAGCCGATGAAGGCCCGCGTGAGGTTTCCGGAGATGCCGAGCTTCACGGGCGCACCAGCACGTCGCCGGCTTCGAGGCCGGACAGGATTTCGACGCCGTTCTCGGCGGGCGCGCCGGGCTGCACGACGACCTCGCCGCCGGATTTGAGTTTGACGAAAGAAAGCCCGAAGCGGCGGATGATATAGGCGGGCGGGATCACGATCACGGAGCGCGTGCCGGCGGCGACGAAGACGCGCGTGCGCTCGCCGACGAAGTAGTCGCCGAGACCGGAGACTTCCGCGTCGGCCACGACGCGGCCGTCGCGCATTTCGGGATAGACGAGGCGGATGCGGCCCTCGCGCAGCGGCTGGTCTTCGGCAAGGCCGCGGTCGCCCACCAGCACGCGCCCGCCGGCGCGCATGAAGCGCGCATGCCGCTCGGGCACGGTGATGCGGAGAACGTAAGTGTCGGTGGCGATCTCGACGATCGTCTCGCCCGACATCACGACGGTGCCGTTGATGGCCTTCACCTTGAGCACGCGGCCTGAGACCGGAGCGACGACGTCGCCCTCGTTCTGCTGCTGAACGACGACCGCGCGCTCGGCCATCGCGGCGGCGAGCTGTCCCTGCACGACGCCGAGGTTCGATTCCGCCGAATCGAGCCGCGCCTGGCTGCCGGCGCCGGTGGTCCGCAGCTCGCGCGCGCGCCTCAGTTCGGTATCGGCCAGCTCCCGCTGCGCTTCGAGCGAGCGGACCTTGGCCTCGAGGGCCGCGATCTGCAGCGCGAGCTTGGGATCGTTGACTCGGGCGAGCTTCTTGCCGGCTTCGATCCGCTCACCCTCGACGATCGAGAGATCTCCGAGCGTGCCGCCGATGCGCGCCCGAGCCGGCGCGGTCTTGACGCTTTCGACCGTGCCGAACACCGCCTTCAGATCCTCGATCGGGCGCGCGGCGACCGGAAGCTCCTCGGCCCGCGCGGCCGCCGCGAGCAGCAGCGCCGCGAGGAAGGCCGCAGCGCCGCGCGCGCGGCGGATGTGTGGCTCTCGCATGGTCGACACTCGTTCTCTCCCGCTCTGCGGATGCGGCCGGCACCATCGGCTCGCCGCCGCGCCGCTTCATTGATGCACGTCAACGTCGCCGGGCCTGCGATGCGGTCTGTTGCGCCGCGGCCCCGCGACACTCGGTCCCCTATATATTCGAAAAGTCGAATATTAGAATAGTCGAAAGTGCCGCAGACGTCATGCACACCCCGGGAGGACCTCAATGGCGCATATCGTGATCCTCGGCAGCGGCCTCGGCGGCATGTCGATGGCCTTCGAGATGAAAGAGCAGCTTCGGCCCGGCGACCGGCTCACGGTCGTCTCGAACGGAAGCACGTTCCAGTTCACGCCCTCGAATCCCTGGGTCGCGGTCGGCTGGCGCAAGCGCGAGGACATCGAGCTGGCGCTGCCGCCGCTGCTCCAGAAGATGGGCATCGGCTTCGTTTCCACGGGCGCCGAGCGCGTGGAGCCCGAGCAGAACCGCATCCGGCTCAAGGACGGAAATTTCGTCGACTACGACTATCTCGTCATCGCCACCGGGCCGGAACTGGCCTTCGACGAGATCCAGGGGCTGGGCCCCGCCGGCCACACGCAGTCGATCTGCACCGTCGATCACGCGCTGCATGCCGAGCAGGCATGGCGCGCCTTCGTGGCCGATCCCGGCCCGATCGTCGTGGGCGCCACCCAGGGCGTCTCCTGCTTCGGCCCGGCCTACGAATACGCGATGATCCTCGACACCGACCTCAGGAAGCGCCGCATCCGCGACCGCGTGCCGATGACATTCGTAACCTCGGAGCCCTACGTGGGCCATCTCGGCTTGGGCGGCGTGGGCGACACGAAGGGCCTGCTCGAATCCGCGCTGCGCCAGCGCCACATCAAGTGGATCACCAACGCCAAGACGGCGCGCATCGAGGCCGGCAAGCTGTTCGCGACCGAATTGGACGACGACGGCAAGGAGAAGAAGCAGCACGAGCTGCCGTTCAAGTTCGCGATGATGATGCCGCCGTTCCGCGGCATCCGCGCGATCGCCGGGATCGAGGGCCTCGTCAATCCGCGCGGCTTCGTTTCCGTCGACAAGCACCAGCGCAATCCGCGCTATCCGAATGTGTTCGCCGTCGGCGTCTGCATCGCCATCCCGCCGGTCGAGGCGACGTCGGTTCCCACGGGCGTGCCGAAGACCGGATTCATGATCGAATCGATGGTCACAGCCGCGGCGCAGAACATTCGCGCGCTGCTCGACGGCCGCCAGGCCAAGGCCGAGGCGACGTGGAACGCCGTCTGTCTCGCCGATTTCGGCGACACCGGCGTGGCCTTCGTCGCGATCCCGCAAATCCCGCCGCGCAACGTCAACTGGTCGTCGGAGGGCCGCTGGGTCCACCTCGCGAAGGTGGCGTTCGAAAAATACTTCCTGCGCAAGGTGCGCAAGGGAACGAGCGAGCCGCTCTACGAGAAGTACATCATGAAGCTCGCCGGCATCGAGAAACTCAAACCCGCCGCCGAGTGACGGCGGCCACTTCCAAGGAGCGAACCATGTCCATCGACCGCGTCGTCCTGGCCTTCGCCGGCACCATGGTGCTGATCGGCACAATGCTGGCCTGGGTGCACAGCCCGTACTGGCTGGCGCTGACGGCCTTCGTCGGGGCCAATCTGCTGCAATCGGCCTTCACGGGATTCTGCCCGCTGGCGAAGATCCTGAAGGGCGTCGGCTGCAAGCCCGGCCAGGCCTTCACCTGACCGGCGCGCGCGGGGCTCAGTCCCCGCCGCGGGAGGTGAGCAGCGAGATGTTCGGCGCGGCCGGCGGGGCCGCAAGCTTCTCCTCGCAGAGCCGTGCGAAATGCGCCGACGGTCCGTCGCTGCCGCGCGCAGTGATGACGGCGCGGAAGCCGTCGAGCGCGGCGCGCCAATCGCCGCGCTGGAACGCCTCGTAGGCGCGCTCGTAGACCGGCACCCACTCGAAGCCGTTCTCTGCCGATTTGTCGTCCTTGATCGCCAGCAGCTCGTAGGCCGTCGAAGGTGCCTCGCGGCCCTTCACCGCGACCGAATCGACGCGGCGGACGATCGTGTCGTATTTCACTTCCTCGTAGGTCGTCTGGCCGATGAGGATGCCGGTGCCGTAGGCCTTGTTGAGGCCCTCGAGCCGGTTCGCGAGGTTCACGGGATCGCCGATCACCGTGTACTCGATCTTCTCCTCGGAGCCGATGTTGCCGACGATGACGCGGCCCGTGTTGACGCCGATGCGGAGATTGAAGGGCAGGGCGGGCTCGCCGTTCGGCCCGATTTCGCGCAGGCCCTTCATCGCGGCGGCGCATTCGAGCGCGCAGCGGCAGGCGGCGAGCGCGTGCTCCTCGTTGCGCATCGGCGCGTTCCAGAACGCCATGATCGAATCGCCGATGTATTTGTCGACCGTGCCGTCGTTGCGGATGACGACGCGGGTGAGCGCATCGAGATACCGATTGAGCAGCGGCATGATGCGGTGGCCAAGCCGCTCGGTGGCCGCCGTGAAGCCCTCGAGATCCGTGAACATCACAGTCAGCGTGCGCCGCTCGCCGCCGGCCTTGGCCTCGATGCCGCTCGCCAGCAGCGTGCGCACGAGATCGGCCGAGAGATAGCGGCGGAACGCGCCGAGGCCGATGCTCATGCGGTTGAGCGAGCGCGAGAGCTGGTCTATTTCGACGATGTTCGAGGGGCGGTGCACCATCTTCTCGAGCTCGAATTTCTCGACCGAGCGCGTCAGCGCCATCATCCGGCGCAAGGGCTGGATGATGAAGCGGTGCGAGATGATGATCGAGAGCAGCGCGATGAGCAGAATGGCGCCCGCCAGCGTGTAGACCAGCGCGCGCAGATTCTCCTCGATCCGAGCGGTGAAATCGGCTTCGGGCACGACGGTGCCGATGATCCAGTCCTGGAATCCGGACGGCGCCAGCGAGACGTAGTATCCGGCGCCGTCGCCGCCGACGACCCTGAGGTCGACGGGACCATTCAGGTCCGCGAGCGAAAGCTTGTGCGACCAGATGCCCCGCGCGGCGACGCGCAGCAGGGGCGCCGTCCCGGCGCCGATCGTGCGCAAGCGCGAGGCCTCCTCGTTCTCCGATACGCGCTCGGCGACTTCGCGCGTGTCTTCGAACGCGATCATCTCGCCCTTGCGGTTGACGATGAACGCCTTGCCATGCTCGGCGATCTTGAGCTCGCGGAGGTAGTCGGCCATGCGCCGGAGCTCGATGGCGACGCTGACCACGCCCACCAGCGATCCCTCGCGCATGAACGTGATCGCGGTATTGAGGCCGGGCTGGCCGCTGTTCGCGAAGATGTAGACGTCGGACCAGATGTGCGTCTCGGGCTTGGCGATCGCGCGCTTGAACCACTGGCGCGTGAACGCCGCGTAGTCGCTGGGCCGCGTCTTGGTCTGGGTGTGGATGTAGTGGCCCTGGTCGTCGCGGAAGAAATAGGCCTCTTCGCGCTTCGATTCGCCCTGGATCGTGTCCCACTCGCTCCACGCGACGCGGTAGTTGCGCGGATCGCGGCGCTGCACGCCGGCGAAGCTGCCGTTAGGGAAGCCGAAGCTCACCCACGAGAAATGCTGGTTGGCCTTCAGGATCGAGAAGAAGAGGTCGTTGCGCTTCGTCTTGTCGTCGATGTCGATGACGCCGGCGCGCAGCGCATTGAGCACCGTCTCCTGCGCGGTCACGGCATCGTCGAGCAGGCGGCCCACTTCGCGCGAGACGTTGCGGACGATCTCGCGGTTGAGCTGGCGCACCATGTCGCCGACATTGTCGCGCGAGGCCATGTTCCACGGCACGTGCACGGCCGCGCCAGTCAGCGCCACCGTCGCCAGCGCCACGAGCAGCAGGCTGAACCGCAGGCCCACGCGAAACCGCGTGGCCGGCGCGTCGGATTTGATCTCCGCTGGGTCAGCCATGTCCCCTCATCGCTCGGGCACCCCGAGGCACCCTCATGGCGCGGGACCATTAAAGGTTAACTTTGGTTAATGTTTCGTCAATGATTGCAGAGCGGTAGCGGGCTCGGCTCAGCTAATTTGTCACTCCCATCTCCGATCGGTGGTGCCATCGGCCGCAAACGGCTGGAATACAGGACAATTCCGCTCTTGATTTTCGCGGTGCGCCCGTTAGGTAAAGGGCACGAATTCATTCCGGATTGTCCGGCGGGGCCGGCTAACATGTTGAAACTCAATCGCATCACCGACTACGCCGTGGTCGTTCTGGCGCAGATGGCGCGCGAGCCCGGAAGGCTCGTCACGGCGCCGCAGCTTGCGCAGGATGCCGCGATGCCGATGCCGACCGTGGCCAAGGTTCTGAAAGATCTCGCTCGCGAAGGCGTGCTCACCTCCGAACGCGGCGCGCATGGCGGCTACCGCCTCGCGCGGCCGCCGGGCGAGATCTCGATGCTGCAGATCATCCGTGCGCTCGAGGGCCCGGTGTCGCTAACCGCGTGCGTCGACGGCACCGAAGGCAATTGCGACGTGGAGTCGTTGTGCCCGATGCGCGGCAACTGGGATCGCGTCAATCACGCGATCCGTGCCGCGCTCGAGGGCGTGAGCCTCGCCGACATGGCGACCCCGGCGCTGAGATTCGAACTGCCGGCGCACGTGCCGCATCCGGCCGCGTCCTAGCCGCGACAAAACCCAGGGGTGGGAAGACAGACATGGCCGTCACGACCGAAACCCGCGAGCAGGTGAAGGCGCTCGACAAATACAAATACGGCTTCATCACCGACATCGAGATGGAGACGGCGCCGAAGGGCCTGAGCGAGGACACGGTCCGCTTCATCTCGGCGAAGAAGAACGAGCCGCAATGGATGCTGGATTGGCGGCTCAAGGCCTATCGCCACTGGCTCGGCATGTCCGATCCGGGTTGGGCGAAGGTGAAGCACCCGCCGATCGACTTCCAGAACGCATATTACTACGCGGCGCCCAAGAAGAAGCCGACGGTGAAGAGCCTCGATGAGGTCGATCCCGAGCTGATCGAAACCTACAAGAAGCTCGGCATTCCGCTGGCCGAGCAGGAGCGCCTGGCCGGAGTCGCGGTGGATGCCGTGTTCGACTCGGTCTCGGTTGCCACGACCTACAAGGGCAAGCTCGAGAAGATGGGCATCATCTTCTGCTCGATCTCCGAAGCGATGCAGAAGCATCCCGATCTCGTGAAGCAGTACATCGGCACCGTCGTTCCCTACACCGACAATTTCTACGCCACGCTCAACTCGGCCGTATTCTCCGACGGCTCGTTCGTCTACGTGCCGAAGGGCGTACGCTGCCCGATGGAGCTTTCGACCTATTTCCGCATCAATGCGTCGGAGACCGGGCAGTTCGAGCGCACGCTGATCATCGCCGATGCCGGCTCATACGTGAGCTATCTCGAGGGCTGCACCGCGCCGATGCGCGACGAGAACCAGCTCCATGCCGCCGTCGTCGAGCTGATCGCGCTCGACGATGCCGAGATCAAGTATTCGACCGTGCAGAACTGGTATCCCGGCGACGAGAACGGGAAGGGCGGCATCTACAATTTCGTGACGAAGCGCGGCGCCTGCCGCGGGCGCAATTCCAAGATCTCGTGGACGCAGGTCGAGACCGGCTCGGCGATCACCTGGAAATACCCCTCGTGCATCCTCCAGGGCGACAATTCGCAGGGCGAATTCTATTCGGTGGCGATCACCAACAACTACCAGCAGGCCGATACCGGCAC
>CAYZSG010000030.1:0-16339 GCA_964481045.1 uncultured Candidatus Odyssella sp.
GGGCGGCACGCTCGGCATCCTGATCCCGCCCTCGATCATCCTCATCATCTACGGCCTGTTCTCGGAGCGCAGCGTGCCCGAGCTCTATGCGGCGGCGCTGTTTCCGGGCCTGGCGCTGACGGCGCTCCACATCCTCGCGATCATGATGATTGGCTGGGTACAGCCCCATCGGCTTCCGAAGATTCCGGGCGTGGGATGGCTCGCGCGCCTGAAGGCGATCGGCCTTCTCTGGAAGATGGCGCTGCTGTTCGGAATCGCGGTGGGCGGCATCTATGCCGGCATCATGAGCCCGACCGAGGCCGCGGCGGTGAGCGCCTTCGCGGCGATCGTGATCGCGTTCCTCACCTGCGATTTCGGCTGGCGCGATCTCGTCGAATCGCTGGTCGAGACGGTGTGGACGACGGCGACGCTGTTCTTCATCGCCGTCACCGCATTCCTGTTCGGCTATTTCATGGTGCTGACGCAGTTGCCGGTGCTGGTGGCCGGCTGGGTGAAGGGCCTCGCGGTGCCGCCCTACGTCGTGATCTTCATCCTGGTCGGAGTCTACATCGTGCTCGGCTGCTTCCTCGATTCGCTGAGCATGATCGTCGTGACTGTGCCGGTGTTCCTCCCGCTGGTGCAGGCGATCGGCTACGACCCGGTGTGGTTCGGAATCCTCGTCGTCGTCGTCGTCGAGATGGGGCTCATCACGCCGCCGGTCGGCATGAACATGTTCGTGATCCGGGCACAGCTGCCCGACATACCCTTGGCCACGATCTTCCGCGGCATCGGCCCGTTCCTCGCCGCCGACGCCGCGCTCATCGGATTGCTGCTGCTGTTCCCCGGACTGGCGCTCTGGCTGCCGCGGGCGCTCGGCTTCCTCACCTGAGCGGACGGCGCTCGATCATCATCGTGCATTCGAGCTCGAGCACGGGCTGACTTTTCTGATTGAGCAACTCGTGGCGCGAGTCCACGAAGCCGAATTCGGCGCGCAGCGGATGCGGCCGCTTGCCGAGAATCGACAGGCGCAGCTTCAAGACGTCGCCGGGGCGGACCGGCCGCAACAACCGCACCTCGCGCATGTGCGTCCCGGCCTGGGTCGCCCATTCCGGCGTGATCTCCCAATAGAGCCGCGCCCAGACCGCGAAAGTGTGCGCGCCGCTGGCGGCAAGGCCCCTGAAAAACGTCGCCGCCGCCGCCGCTTCGTCGAGATGCGTCGGCCGCGGATCGAACTCGCCGGCGAAGCGCTTGATGGCGTCCGTATCGAAGGCGAAAGCCCCGCCCTCGCGCACGCCGCCTGCGACGATGTCTTCCCAATAGACGGTCGACCTGTTCACGGCGCTCTACGCGGCCTTCCAATCGGCATATGACAAACCCGAGCGATTGTTATATGCCATAGCTATTCCCCGCAAATCCTCCGGACAAGCAATCATGTCGGTCACGTTCTCCTCTCCCTATGTCGAGGCCACGCAAGTGGGCCGCATCGCGGTTCTCATGTTGAACCGGCCCGAGAAGCGCAACGCCGTGTGCGACGCGCTGATCGAGGACGTGAACCGCTTCGTCTTGTCGCTGCACGAAAGCGCGCGCAAGCGCGAGGTGGACGCCGTCGTATTGCGCGGCGCGGGCGGCCATTTCTGCGCCGGCCTCGACCTCGCCGAGCACAAGGATCGCCCGCCGTTCGAGGGTGTCAAGCACTCGATGTTCTGGCACGACACATTGGAGCGCCTCGAATTCGGGCCGGTGCCGGTGGTGGCCGCGCTCCATGGCGGCGTGATCGGCGGCGGGCTCGAGATCGCGACCTCGGCCCATGTGCGCGTGGCGGACGAGACCGCGTTCTTCCAGCTTCCCGAGGGCCGGCGCGGCATCTATGTGGGCGGCGGCGCCTCGGTGCGCGTGCAGAAGATCATCGGCTTCGATCGCATGCGCGAAATGATGCTCACCGGCCGCCGATACGACGCCCAGGACGGGCTGCGCATGGGCCTCTGCCACTACGTCGTGCCGAAAGGCGGCGCGTACGAGAAGGCGCTCGAGCTCGCGCACGACATCGCCGGCAACGCCGAGATGTCGAACTACATGATGATAAACGCCCTGCCCCGCATCGCCGACATCGACCGCAACAGCGGCTTCTTCACCGAGGCGCTGGCCGCCGCCATGTCGCAGACATCCGAAGACGCGAAGCGCGGCATCGAGGCGTTCCTGAAGAAGCAGGATATCCGCTTCGACAAGAAGTAGGCTCGCCTTTCGCCCTGACCCCGCCCGCTCTATTGTCGGCGCCACCTTTCAACGGGGCGAACCATGTCGAGCAACGAGCGGGCGCTGCAGATCAGGCTGGCGGCGGCGGAATATCTGCTCAGCCGGATCCTCGGCGAACTGCTCGCGCAGCGGCCCGATCCCGAGACCGCCGGCGAGGCGCTGCTTGCCTCGGTCAAGGACGATCTCTACTTCGCCGTGCCCGCCTACACGAAGAACCCGGCCCGCTCCGACGATTTCGCCGACGAGGTGTCAAAGGCAGCGGAAGACGTCGTCGTCAAGGCGCTGAGGCGCATCCGCGGTGCGCGGCCCGAGCCCGAACACGGGTAGTCGAGCGTCAGGCGCTCACCACGTCGTCGCCCGGTTTCTCCGAATAAAGCCTCTCCACGAGCGCCGCGCGGCGCGCGAGGATCGCGCGCTGGTTGAGGTAGCCTTTGTCGGTGATCTCGCCGGCGTCGATGTTGGGCGGCTCGGTCATCAGCAGCATCTTCGCGACGCGCTGGCTCGAGCCGGGGTGCGCGGCGTTGTAAGTGCCGAGCTTGGTCTTGAGCGTTTCGTGCAGCTTCGGATGGCGCACGATCGCATCGGGCGTCATCTGTTCCGCCTCGGCCCCGATCGCAGCCTTGCAGGCGGCCACGTTCGGAAACGCGAGCAGGCCGACCCATTCCTGATCGACGCCGGTGACCGCCGCATCTTGGATCAGAGGCGCCGTGGCCGAGAGCACGTCGAGGCGCAGCATGCCGGCGGCGACCCAGGTGCCGGTGAGCAGCTTGAAGTTCTCGGCCACGCGGCCGTCGAACAGCAGGCCGAGATTCGGATCTTTGGGATCGGCCCACTTCACCGCGTCGCCGATCTTGTAGAAGCCTTCCTCGTCGAAGGCCTCGGCCGTGCGTTCCGCGTCGCGATAGTAGCCGGGCGTGATGTTGGGGCCCTTGAAGCGGATCTCGGTCTTGTCGCCCGCCGGAACGAGCTTCGCCTCGAGCGCCGGCAGCGGCAGGCCGATCGAGCCGGTCACGTCCATCGTCCAGTGGCAGATGATCGCCGGCGGCGCGGTTTCGGTCGAGCCGAGCGAGGTGAGGATCGGAATGCGCTTGCCGCGCGTCTTGATCGCCGCGCCTTCGAGGCGATCCCAGAGGTTCTGCGGCAGGCCGGCGCCGGCATAGAAGATCATGTCGACGTTCGCGAACACATCGCGAGCGAATTCTTCGTCCTTCTCGAACTCGGGCAGCAGGAAATCGTAGGCGCGCGCGACGTTGAGCAGGATCGTGGGCTTCGTCTCGCGCAGGTTCTTGAGCGTCGGCGCGAAGCGGCCCGGGATCGGCCTGCCCTCATCGATGTAGAGCGTGCCGCCGAAACGCAGCGTGGCGTTGAAGCAGAAATTGGAGCCGAAGGTGTGGTTCCAGGGCAGCCAATCGCACAGCACCGGCGGCCGATCGTGGAGGAACGGCCAGGCCTGCCCGCACTGGGTCATGCTGGCCGTCAGCATGCGCTGCGTGTTGATCACGCCTTTCGGAAAGCCGGTGGAGCCGGAGGTGAGCAGGATCTTGGCGGTCGATTCAGGTGTGACACGCGCGAACGCCTCCTCGACCGCGCGGCCGGGCTTCGCCGCGAGCAGAGCGGCGAAATCGACGACACCGGGCAGCTCGCCTTGCGTGTGGCGCGCGACGATCTGCGCCTTGGGCGCCACGGCCTTCAAGGCCGGCACGAACGGCGCCAGTGTTTCGGCGTAGATCAGCGACGGCGTGAATCGCTCGCAGATGTATTTCACCTTCGCGTAGTCTTTCGACATCAGCGAATAGGCCGGCGAAACGGGCATGAATGGAATGCCGGCCTGCATCGCGCCGAGCATCAGCAGGCCCATCGCGATGCTGTTGTCGGAGAGGGCCGCCACCGGATTCGCCGGGCCATGGCCGTTGTCGAGCAGCCACTGCGAGATGGCATCGGCCTTGGCGCGCGCCTCGGCGTAGGTGAGCGTCACCCACGCGCCGTCCTTTCCGCGCTCGGCCAGGAACACGCGGTCCGGGTGGCGCGCCGCGCCGGCGCGGAGATCGTCGCCGAGCTGGCGCGGGACGGCGCCGAGCGGCGTGCCGCTCTTCAGCATCACGGCGCCGTCCGCGCGCGTCTCCATCACGAGGTTGCGCTCGGCCATGCGCAGCGGCGTGTGCGGATAGGCTTTCGTCCAGTGGCGTTGCACGGTCACGGGCCGTCTCTCCCAGAATTCCTTTGCGCGCCATTATAGCGCCGCGCCTGCGGGCGCGAAGCCGCGGCGCGTTTCCAGTTTTTTACATCAGCGTAAAAACACGATCAAGCGCCGCGAAGGCCCCGGCGCCGCGCCGCTTGCCGCCCTATTGCCGGCGCTTGTCCTTGACCTCGACGACGACGGCCATGCCGGTGTCGCCCGCCGCGCAGCCGGTGAAGAGGCCGCGGCCGCCGCCGCGCTCCGCCAGCTCCTCGATGATTTCGATCACGAGCCGCATGCCGGTCGGGCCGTTCGGGTGGCCCCAGATCAGCGAGCAGCCGTAATTGTTCATCTTGTTCACGTCGAAGCCCGTCTCGCGCGCGAACACGATGTCGTTCACGACGAACGGGTTGTGCGTCTTCACGACGTCGATCTGTTTGAGGTCGATACCCGCGCGCTCGAGCGCCTGGCGCGCGGCCGGCACCGGCGCGGCCGGCATGTAGGCATGCTTCGCGCGCGCCTGGCCATAACTGCGCAGCGAAATCTCGATGTTCGGATTCTTCGAAAGCTCGCGAGCCTTCTCGGGGGTGGTCAGGATGATCGCGGCGCCGCCATCGGCCGGGTGCGTCTGGCCGCCATAGGTGACGGTACCGCCCTCCATGACCGGCTTCAGCTTCGCAAGGCCTTCTTTCGTCGAGGCTCGCACGCCCTCGTCGCCCGGCATCGTCGCCACGGTCTTCTTGAACTGCGCGTCGGGCACTTCGAAGGGCAGGGTCATGTAGCGCTTCTGGAAGGCGCGGTCGTTGGCGAGCGCGGCCTCGTATTGCTCCCAGCGGCGAACAACGACGTCGTTCTGCTCCTCGGTGCCGATCTGCCAGTCGCGCGCGCAGTTCTCGGCCGTGCCGACCATCGCCGGGCCGCCCATCGGGTCGGTCGAGAAATTGTCGAGCATCCAATGCTCGATCATCGGCGCGCCGCCCTGCGCCTGCGGCTGCGGATACATCACCACGGGCGAATTCGACGTGCGATCCTGCGAGATGCAGAGCGCCGCCGTTCCGAAGCCTTGCTCGATGTCGCTGGCCACCGTGGCGAGCGCGCGCGCACTCGTGGCGCAGGCCTGCGAGACCACGGTGCCGCTGACGGTGGGAGCGCCGATCATCGTCATCAGCCAGGGCAGGCCGTAGAACGAGCTGCGCTGCGGCGTCGTCGTGCCGAAGATCGCGTGGTCGAACACCGTGGCCGGAATCTTGCGCTTGGCCAGCTCGGCCTTGGCCACGTGTGCGGCAAGGCGCATGGAATGGAGGTTGGCCAAGCTACCCTGCCACTTGGCGAAAGGCGTGCTCCAATAGCCGCCATACGGGATCGAGACGTTCTGGAACGCGGACATCGGCTTCCTCTCCGGAATTGCGGGCTTGCCCGTCCGTGGTTATCGCACTTGGGCGGCCGCGGGGGAATTGTTATGTCGCATACCGGTTTTGCATCCTGCCACGGCGCAACATCGCTTTCTGCCGCGACATCCCTGCCAAATCCGGCATTGCGCCTCCCACCGAGCGCGGCGACAGTCGCGGCCCCATGACGGCCCCCTCCTCCCGCCGCCCGCATCCCCTCGCCGTCGTTTTCGCCGGCGCGCTGGCCTGCCTTTCGGCGGGATCGATCTATGGCTGGAGCCTGTTCTATCAGCCGATCGAGGCGGCGCTCGGCATCGGGCGCACCTGGCTTTCGGGTGCGTTCTCGATCGCCAGCATCGTGTTCGCCGCGGCGATGGTGGTGGCGCCGATGCTGCTGCGCGGCTGGCCGGCGCCGCGCATCGCTCTGCTGAGCGGCGTGCTGTGCGGCGCGGGCGTGACGCTGCCGGGCCTCGTGCGCGAACTTTGGTGCATCGTGCTCTCCTACGGCTTCCTCTTCGGCGCCGGCTGCGGCATCGCCTACAGCGTGGCCTTGCAGGCGAACGTGATGGTGTTGCCGCACCGGCGCGGGCTCGCGGCGGGGCTCACCGCTGGCTCGGGCGCGCTCGGCTCGGTCGTGGCCGCGCTCGCATTCCGCGCGATGATCGAGGCGATCGGGCCGTGGAAAACACTCGTCTGGACCGGCGCGGCGCTGTTCGTGTTCGGCGCGATCGCCTCCGTCCTCATGCGCGGCATCGTCATGCCGGCGCCGGGCCGCAGCGCCGCGGCAAACCGGAGCGAGACCACCGCCGAGCGCCGGCTGGAGATCACGCTGTGGCTCGGTTTCTTTTTCGGCGCCTGCGCCGGATTGATGGCGCTCGGCCACGCGGCCGGCATCGCGCGCGCGTACGGCGGCGTGCTGGCGCCGGTGGCGCTGGCGACGGCGCTGATCACCGGCGCCAACGGCATCGGCCGCCTCGGTGCGGGCTGGCTCGCCGATGCGCTGCCGGTGCGGCGCATTCTCGTGGCCGCGCCGCTGCTCGCGGCGGCGGCGCTCGGCGCGCTGGCGCTGGTGCCCGACAGCACCCTCGCGCTCGCGGTGCTGACGATCACGGGCCTCGCCTATGGCGCGATGGCCGCCACCTATCCCGCATCGGTGGCGATCTATTTCGGCGTCGCGCGCACCGCCACGGTGTATGGCCGCGTGTTCACCGCGTGGGGCGCGGCCGGACTCGCGGCGCCCGGAATCGGCGGCTACATCTTCGATGCGCTGGGCGGATACGGCATCGCCCTGGCGCTCGCGGCCGGCGCCGGCCTCCTCTCCGCCGCCGCGGCCTGGACCCTGCCGCCCGCGAAGGCGTGAGCGCGGCCTACTCCGCCGCCCTCATCTTCGCGGTCGCCTCGGGCACGCCGTAGCCGGCCATCAGCTTCTCGACGATACCGTCGAAATGCTTCCAGTCGGTCTCGCGGAAGCTGTGGTTGCGGACGATGAACGAGGCGCCGGCGTAGAACTTCTCGTATTGCTGCTGGCGGCCGGCGAATTCGCTGCCGACCATGTCCCAGGCAACCTTCATCAGCTTCATGCGCTCGAGCGCCGGAAGCTGCGGCGTCTGCCAATACATCTCGAATTCCTGGCGGATGCCGGCGTCGTGCATCACCGAGACGCTGGCCGGCATCTGGAACACGCCGCCGCCGCAAAGCTCGCGCAACTGGTCGATGATCGCCGAGTAGCTCTCGGTGCACCAGTTGAGCGCGGCATACATCATGCGGCGGTTGAACGTCTTGTAGCCCTTCGGCCAAGCCTCGGCGGCCTCGATTTGCCCGTGCACGAGGCCGGAGATCAGCGCCTCGAGCGCGGCCATGCGGCCGAGCACCTCGCGCACCGCCGGCACCTCGTTGGCGCCCGTAGCCTGCGCCACCTTGCTGCACAGGCCGAGGATGAGCTGCATTTTCGACCAGTAGCGCACATTGGATTGGTGGTTGCCGTAGCAATGCGCCGGCGTCTCGATGTAGATGCCGCGCGCCTTGATCGCGTCGTCCATGACGAAGACGCGCTCCCACGGTACCTTGACGTTGTCGCACATCACCATGCTGTCGGTTTCGTCGAAGCACCAGCCGAGCGGCGAATCGAAGCGGTTGTTCGACGCCAGCGAGAGCGGCTGGCGCGACCACAGCGTGAGACCAGGCGTGTTCACCTTCACCGCGCAGGTGACCGCCTGCTTCACCTGGTCGGGCGCCAGCGGCAGCAGGTTACCGATCCAGATCTCGTCGCAGAATACGGCCGATGTCGCCAGCATCTTCATGCCGCTGATGACGACGCCGTCGTCTTCCTCGCGCACGACCTGGAGCGTCGGCACCGGCAGGTTCTTCTTCACGTAGAAATCGGGATTGCGCGCGGCCTGCGGCGGCAGCACGGCGTAGGTGGAGAAGATGTCGTTCTTCTTGCAGAACTCGTAGTACTTCAGAAGGTTGCCGCCGAACTTGTACTTCTCGGTGTCGAACGCCGCCGAGTTCGTCGACATGCCGGTGACGAAGCCCGACACGTGATCGGGCGAGCGGCCCATCATGCCGTAGGTGAGATCGGCGATCCCCTTGTGGCAGCGCGTGCGGCGGCGCAGATCGTCCTGCGAGCGCGCCTGCAGATACCACATCGCATAGCGCTCGCCGTTCTCCTCGTAGGAGAAAAGATCGCGGTTTTCAGGCGCGCGCTTCGCGTCGTACATGCCGGCCACGACTTTCGCGGCCTCGGCGAAGGCGGGATGCGTCGTGACGTCGGTGATGCGCTCGCCGCCGACATAGACGACGCGCCCGTCGCGCAGCCCTTCCAGATGCTCCTTGCCCGATTTCAGCATGACATTGCCTCCCTGCCCTCAGCCGTGCCCGTTCCGGCCGCGGCTTGCGCCGCGGTTGCGCTCGCGTTCCTCGAGGCCGATGCGGTCGAGCGCCCTCTCGGTATTGACGAGGAATCGCTCGAACAGCCGCGCCACCGCCTGGAATTCGGCGCGGCTCAGCCCGTCGAACAGAATGTCGTTGATCTCGCGGCGGAACGGTCCGAGCCGGTCGAGCGCCGCCTCGCCCGCGCGCGTGAGCCGCGCGAGCACGCCGCGCCCGTCGGCAGGGTTCGCGCGCTTCTCGACGAGCCCGAGCGAAACCAGCTTGTTCACTTCCGTGGTGATGTGGCTCGTCGCCACGTGCAGATGATCGGCGAGCGCGCGGATGCCGACTCCGGCGGCTTGCTGCTTCTCGGCGATGGCGGCGAGGATCGTGTACTGCGGACCCGTGGCGCCGATCCGCCGGCCGAACGCGCCGCGCACGTCTTCGAATCGCGCGGCGGTGACGAACAATGCGTGCAGCAGCGCGCGCAATCGATCGTCGCGCCCGTTATCGAGGCAGGCAGGCCGCGAGATGCTGAGTGGCGGCGCATAGGCGCGCTCGCCGTCTTTCTCGAGATCGCGCGCCGCAGCCCCGCGCATCGCCTGCCGCCTTCAATATAGTTATGTTACTTAACTAAGTAACAGATTGACTGCTGCATGACAATAGGTTTCTCGCGCGCACGGACGCAAACGGACACGAACCTCGTTCGTGCCCGCCCAGGGGTGATACGTCGCTGTCGGTCGGCCGATTTCAGCCGTCGCGGTCGCGCGGCTGGCGGGCGCGCTGTGGCGGCGGCGGGAGCGCGCCGGGGCCCGGGTCGAGCAGAACAGGCTGCCGAGTGGGCGCGGGAAGCAGCGGCGGCAGCGGGCCGCTCACCGGCGGCAATCCGAATCTCTGAGTCAGGGTCGGGGTTTTCGTGTCGAAGTCGCGGCGCATTTCACGCTCGGCCTGACGCGGCGCCGATGCGGTCGGCCCCTCGTTGGGGCGCATCGGATCGAGCATCGCATCGCCCGCCACCGCCGGCCATGCCGCGGCGATTGCCGCTGCCGCCAACAGGGACTTGATGAAACCGGAGGATGTGCGTGTGGGCATGACAGGCCTCCATTGTGCGAGCCCCGTCCCCGGTGCCGTAAGAACGTTCGTGAGGGCCGCGCGGTTCCGGCCCCCTCACGCGCCGTTCGCGACCTCGGACACGAAATCCTCGAACTTGCCGCCCGGTCCGCGCGCGATTTCCGCGTGATACGCGAACGTGATCGCGAAATCGGCGCGGGCCGCGGCGCGGAGGCGCGCGCGCAACACGTCTTCTTCGGCCGCGCTCAGCGGCCTCTCCACCGCAAGCCGCGCCTCGAGCGAGTCGCGCGCGCGCTGCACGATCTGGAACTGGCGGACCGGCAGCGCGGCCTCGGCGATGGCAGCGTGGAAGTATGGGCGCATCAGCGCTCCGTCCGGCCGCACGAGCATCGCAGTGACGCGGCCGACGATCCGCGCCAGCGTCGGCAGCGTGCGGCCGCAGGCGCACGGTCCGGCGACCTCGGCGAGATCGCCGATGTCGTAGCGCAGCAGCGGCTGCGCAAAATTGTGCAGCGGCGTCACCACGACGCGGCCGGTTTCGCCCGGCAGGCACGGCCGGCCGTCGCTGCCGAGGACCTCGACGAGCGCGACCTCCGATTGGATGTGATAGAGGCCGGAATGCGGGCATTGCAGCGCGATCACGCCGGCTTCGGAGGCACTGTAGCAGTCTTGGAGATCGGCGCCCCATGCTTCGCGCAGCAAAGGGGCGAGATCGGGCGGAACGGCCTCGCCCTGCGCCAGTACTGCCTTGATGCGCTCGGGGCAGCGCCCGCGCCGCGCCCCCTCGCCGATCAACGCGCGTAAATTCGAGGGATAGGTGACGAGATAGTCGGGATTTTCGCCCAGCAGCCAATCGAGCTGCTCCGATACCGGGCGCATCGAATCGAGCAGCGCACTGCCGCCGGTGACGAAGGCGGCGCCGGTGCCGCGCGTCCACACCGCGCTGCGCGCGCCGCTCTGTTCGGCGCCACGCGGGCGGCGGATCGCGGCCACACTGGCCGTGAAATCGCGCCCGTGCCAAAGATGATCGCGCACCGCCACGGCCTCGGAGAACATGCCCGCGAGCGCCGTGGTCGCGGCCTCGATCGGCATGCCGCTCGATCCGCTGCTGCGTTTGAGGGTGACGGCACCGTGCGACGGGGGCGGGGCCGCGCGCAGCGCAGCGCCCTCACGCTGGAGGTCGCGCCGCGTCATCGGCGCAAGGCGCGCCCACGCCGCGGCGTCGAGCGGCCTGCCCGCGCCAATTCCCGCCGCGCGGAGACGCGCCCGGTGGAACTGAATCGCGCGCGCCGCGTGCTCCGCGAGCAGCGCGAGTTGGCGGAACTGCCGCGCGGCGAAGCGCTCGGGCGGCAGGCGCTCGCTGCGCTCGAACTGGTATTGCAGCGCGAGCATCGCCATGCCGAGCCCTTCCGGAAAAGCGGGCCACACGATGCCCGGCATGGCCGAGCGCAGCGGCGGTGTGGAACCCGTCGGTTGCACGCTCGCGGTCATCCAACGTCCGCCGCGCGGCCGATCTCGCAGATGAAATCCTCGAACTTACCGGAGGGTCCGCGCGGGATCGAAGCGTGATAGGTGATGTCGACGCGCATGTCGTGGCGGCTGATTTCGCGCAGCGCCGCGCGCACCCGTTGCTCCTCTGCCGCCGTGAGAGGGCGTGCCGTGACGAGCTTCAGCTCCAGCCGCTCCAGCTCGAGTTGGATGATCTGGAACTGCTCGATCGGCAGGTTCAGACCCTCGTAGAGCGGCGTGAAGCGCGGCCAGAAGCGCGAACCGTCGGGCGTCTGCATCAGATTGCGTGTCCGCCCGAGGATGCGGTTCAGCACGGGCAAGCCGCGGCCGCAGGCGCAGGCGGCGCCCGCCTCCGCAAGATCTCCGATCTCGTAGCGGATCAGCGGCATCGCGAAATTGTGCAGCGGAGTAACGACCACGCGGCCGGATTCGCCCGGCGCGCATTCGGCCCCGCTTTCGTCCAGCACCTCGATCAGCACCGCTTCGGATTGCAAGTGGTAGCCCGCGCCCTCGGGGCACTGGAGGGCGAGATATCCGGCCTCTTCGCTGCTGTAGATGTCGGTGACCGGCACGCCGAAGCGCTCCGTGGCGGCGGCGCGGACATCGGCCGAAAGCTGCTCGCCGTAGGTGACGATCCCGGCGAGCGACGGGAAGCGGAGGCCTTGCCGCGCCGCCTCGCGCCCGATCTCGGTCAGGATCGAGGGATGCACCATCAGGTATTTGGGATCGCGCCGCGCCAGCGCGCGCGCCAGCTCGGGCGCCGGCCGCGAGTCCTCGAAAACGATGCCCGGCCCGCCGATCATCGTCGCGCCGATCGCCTGGTTCCAATGAGGAACGCGCTGGCCGTCGCGCGGGATCTTGCCGCCCATCGAGTAAACGACCGCCAGGGTCCCGGCGAGATCGCGACGTTGCCAGAGGGCCTCGCGCAAGGCGATCGCTTCGAACACCAGCAGGCTCAGCTCCGATTTCACGACCGTGACCGGCCGGGCGGTGGATCCGCTGGTCGAGGTCTGGTGTACCGCGCCATGGAACTGCGGAACCGCGCGCGCGCGCATAGCCTCGCCGTGCCGCTGAAGCGTTTGGCGCGAAAGCACGGGTATCCGGCGCCAGATTTCCTCGCTCAGCGGCTCGCCGGGGCGAAATCCGGCCGCCGGCAACGCCTCGCGCCAGTAAGGAGCGTGCGCCGCGGCGTGCGAAAGCAGCGACTCGAGCTGGCGGAACTGGTGGCGGCGAATCGCGGCGGCGGTCCACCACTCGCTGCGCTCGAGCTGGTATTGCAGCGCCAGCAGCGTCATGCCGCGCTCGTCGGGCACGGCGGGCCACGCGACACCGGCGAGACCCGAGCGGAACTCAATGGATTCGTCCTGCCCTGCCCGCTCCGATCCGCTCATTCGCGCCGCCATGGCCTCCGCCGGCCCGGAAGATTCCAGGGCGGCGAACGGATTGCGCACTCGGCCGCTCAGGCCAAGCGCGCCGCGGCCTTTACCACGTGAAGCGAACGCCGCCCAGCAGCGCGTGGGTGGTGGAGCGGTTGTTCATCTCGGCGCGGTAGTCGAACAGTATGCCGAAATTGCGCAGCATCTGATACTGCATGCTGCCGCCGACGAGCGCGAAGTTGCGGCCCACGTCGTTGCTGACGGCGTTGAACGACACGGCGCCGCCCAGCGCGCTGATCGTCGTGCTCTGGTTCGAATCGGCGAGTTCCGCGATCCAGCCGCCGCGGACATTGACCTTGAGCGACGAGCCGTCGGCGAAACTGAAGCGCTTGCCGACCTGCGCGGCGAGCGTGAGCCGCACCGAGGTGGTATCGACATCGCCGACCAGGAGATTCGCCGCCGACGAAGTGAGCGTGTAGGAGTCGGTGCTGATGTGCGCGACCTGCAAGGCCACGTAGGGATTGAAATCGAAGCCCCAGGCGTGGAGCTGCGTGCCGAGCTCCAGCTTGCCGCCGATCGAGTAGCCGCCCGGCCCGCCGGTGGCTTGGGTTCCGGGGAAGCCCAAATTCGTCAGGCTTTGCGTGACGTCGTGATCGAGGAATCCGACGTTGAAGATGCCGTCGAGATACATGCGGCCGAACTGACCGGCGTTCCAGCGCAGCGCGCCGTGCACGCCGACGATGGCGTGGCTGATCGAGACGTTCGAGCCGTCGTCGCGCACCTTGATCGTCGAGTGCGCGTAGCCGGCATGCGCGCCGACGAGCCAGTTCTCGGTCTGCCAGTCGAAGCCGGCCAGGACGCCGCCGGTGGTGTGCCGGTATCCGGGCGCGTTGCCGTCGGCCGCGACATGGCCCCAGGCGCCGGTGCCGTAGGCCCACACGGCGAACTTGCTGCCATCGAAGACCGCCGACGGCGCCTGCGCGAGGAAGAGCGGGCGGTTGTTCGACGGCCCGACCCCGGCGAGATCGCTCGCGGACGCGACCTGGAACGTGGGCGCGCCGGGCTTGTAGGCGTCGAACGTCGCGGGTGCGCTCGCGATGCCGCTGCGGAACATCTCCATGTAGTTGGAGATGTTTCCGTAGAAGCCGGCCAGCGTCTGGAAATTCGCGTTCAGGAAAGCGAGCAGGGCGGTGGGATTGCAGCCTTCGGATACGACGATCGTGACGTCGCCATAGCCCTCGCCGTATCCGGCGCCCACCGGCACGGTGTTGGTCGTGATCGAGCTACCGCAGACGATCGTCGTGGTCGTTCCGTATTCGTAGGGAACGGCGAAACCGTCGCTGCTCGTTCCCGCCAAAGCGAAGAATCCGCCGAGCAACGCCGTCGCTTGCGCAGCCCGCTTGCCGCGCTTCCTACGTCTGATGTCTTTCATCGCACCCCATGCCTTCGCCGCTGGGCCCCGGCCGCCGCGGCGACTCCAACAATCCCCGTTGGAATCTAATCACAACCGTTCTCGTACAAACAAGGGGTTGCAGTATAGGCCAGAATGCATAGGCGCCATCTCCGAAGATTCGCCTGGCGCCATTGCGGATCGGCAATCGGAGCGGACTCCCGAACGGTTGCGGACGGCCCCGGCCGCGGCAAAATCAGCCGGCGGCGGACATCACCTTCTCGATCGCCGCGGCGACGGCGAGCAGCGCCCGATCCGCCATCGGCTCGCCGACGACCATCAGGCCCACTGGCGCCTCGCCGGGGCGATGAATCGGCAGGGAGACGGCGCAGCGATCGAGGAAGTTGAACGCCGTGGTATTGCGCAGCACCGCGAGGTTGGTCTTGACGTAGAGATCGTCGTCGCGCTCGAGCGGCGCGATCGCCGGCGCGGCGATCGCCACCGTCGGGCAGAGCACGGCATCGTAGTCGGCCGTGACCCGCGAGACGCGCGCGATCAGCTCGGCGCGCTGGCGCAGCATGTCGTAGTAGTCCGCGGCGGCGGCGTTGCCGCCGAGCCGAATGCGGCTCGAGACCCGCGGATCGTATTTTGCGCCCTCCGCCGCGAGGAGTTGGCGGTGTACGGCGAAGGCCTCGACGGTGACGAGCGCGCCTTTCGCCATGATGCGCGGGATTTCCTCGAGCTCGGCGAGCGGAACTTCGACGAGCCGCGCGCCAGCTGCCGAGAGGCGCGCGAGCGCGGCGGAATACGCGGCCGAGACCGCGACATCGAGACCGTCGACGACGTAGCGCTGCGGCAGCGCGAAGCGGAGCCCCGCGAGCGGCCGCTGCGGCAGCGGCGCCGGGTCTTCGCCGGCCATGATCGCATCGACAAGCGCGCAGCACGCGACCGTGGGCGCGAGCGGGCCGATCGAATCGAGCGTGCTCGACAACGGGAAGCAGCCGGCCGTCGGCACGCGCCGCGCGGTCGGCTTGAAGCCGACGACGCCGTTGAACGCCGCCGGGATGCGAACCGAGCCGCCAGTGTCGGTACCGATCGCGGCCAACGCCATGCCGTCGGCAACCGAGACGCCCGCGCCCGATGACGAGCCGCCGGGTATGCGCCGCGTTTTTCGGTCCCACGGGCTGGCCGGCGTGCCGTAGTGCGGATTGAGGCCGAGCCCGGAAAACGCAAACTCGGTCATGTTCGTCTTGCCGACGATGACCGCGCCGGCCGCGCGCAGGCGGCGCACGATCACGGCATCGGCCGCGGCCGGCGGCGCGGACTTCAACGCGACGGAGCCGGCCAACGTCGTCTCGCCGGCCACGTCGAGCAGGTCCTTGATCGAGACCGGAATGCCGGCGAGCGGCGCGGGCGTTCCGCCGGCCCGCGCGAGACGATCGGCCGCGTCGGCGGCGAGCGCGGCGCCTTCCGCGTAGAGCCGGGTGAAAGCGCGAGAGCCTTCGCCCGACTTGTCTTGCGCGCGCGCGAGCGCCGCGTCGACCAGCGCGCGGGCCGACATTTTTCCGTCAGCAAGCGCGCGCCGCGCCGCGCCGATCGTCTGCATGGTGCCCTCCCCGTATCGGGCGCTTCGTTAAAGGAGATCGCGCACGTTGTTGCGCAGGCTCTCGATGTGCTGGCGGAGCGCGGCGCGCGCGGCGTCGGTGTCGCGGCGAACGAGCGCCGCGAAGATCTCTTCGTGCTCGCGGATGATGCGCTGGTCGTGCACCTTGTTGCTGACCGAGATGAAGTAGAGCCGCGTGCAATGATCGTGCATGCCGGCGAGGAATTCGGCCAGCGGATGGTTGCGCGCGGCCGCGGCCATCGCGCCGTGGAACTCGAGATCGGTCTCCATGAACCGCTCGGAATCGCCGGCCTCGGCGATGCCGGGAATGCGGTCGAGGATCGCGCGCATCGCGGCGAACTCCTGATCGCTCGCGCGCACGGCGGCGAGCGCCGCGATCTCCGGCTCGATCATGTGGCGGGCTTCGATCAGCTCGAGCATCTCGCCGCGGTCGATCGGCTTCACCACCACGCCGCGGCGCGGCATGATCTCGATGAGGCCCTCGCCCTCGAGCCGGTGGATGGCAAGATGTACCGGCGTACGGCCGATCTGGAGCTGATTGCAGATCAGCCCCGTGTTGATCTGCTCGCCCGGGCGGAAAACCGCGGTCACGATCCGCCGCTTGATCTCTCGATATGCGCTCTGCTGCAGCAAGAGCGGCTTCAATTGTTCCAAGACAACGCCTCCGGAATGGAGCGCCTCCGGCTCGAAACGCCGGCTATT
>CAYZSG010000030.1:16439-32065 GCA_964481045.1 uncultured Candidatus Odyssella sp.
CAGCCGCGTGCGGCCGCCGGTCTGCTTCGCCTCGTCGATGTCGCTGGCGAGGATCTTCTGCTTGATGCCGGACGGATAGCCGGGCGGCGTCTCCCACCCGGTCGCCATGTCGAGCTCGACGAACTCCATGTGCGGCTTGTTGAACGGCATCGGATTTCTAACCTTGATTCGAATTCAGCCTTCGACCGGCAGGGCCGCGACGGCGTATTTGTGACGGATGGTACGACGAAGGACGGGGTCTTCCAACTCCATCTCGAATGCGTCGGCCGGGCGAATACCCCCCCTGACCGCAAGCGTGCCGCAGAACATGGCGGTGCCGGGCGCGATGCCGCCATAGCGCCGGATGAGATCTTCGGGCTCGCGCATCGTCGTGACCGGGCCTTCCTGATAGGGATGGCGCTGCCCGCCGATCCAGGCCCAGGAGCGCAGCACGAGCTTTTCCCAATGCGGCCGCACGTCGGCGAGGCGCCAGACCTCGCCGGCCACCGGCTTCGCGCAGAGCTGCTTCGAGAGCGAGACGCCCTGCGTCTCCGCCTTGCGATCGGTGTGGTCGGAGCCCAGGCCAACCCACGGCCCGTCTGCGAGCTGGAAGATCACGAACTCCACCTCGCCGCTGCTATTTTCGCCGGACACCTGCACGTCGTCCGCGAGCGTCAGAAGCGAGGCAGCGACCCGGTAGAAGATCGGTGTCGATTTGGGACGCGGCACGCCGAGCTCTTCGAGCTCGCGTATGTGCTTCTCGAGGGCCTCCTGGTTCCGCCCGGTCCAGCCGGCGATGACGAGCGTGTCGATGGCAACCCCCTCGTAGCGGAATCCGTCCTTGCCGATCTTCTTGAGCGTCAGCTGCGCCTGGCTGCCCATGCCCCACTCACTCCTATTTCCCTGCGCCGCTAGAATATGTCCGCCCGCTCATATTGCACCGGCCATTTCACGTTGCGGGCCTTGAGCGTCTTGGCGGCGCGCAGCGGCCACATCGGGTCGCCGAGCAGCGTGCGGCCGAGCACGACGAGATCGGCGCGGCCGTTGGCGAGGATTTCCTCGGCCATGTCGGGGCTGTGGATGAGCCCGACCGCGGCCGTCGCGATCTTCGTTTCGCGCCGGATGCGCTCGGCGAACCCCACCTGATATCCTGGATGAACGGGAATCCGCTGCGCGGAATCGTTTCCGCCCGACGAGCAGTCGATGAAATCGACGTCACCGCGCGCGGCGACGAGGCGGGCCAGCGCCACCGCGTCGTCCGGATCCCATCCGCCCGGCACCCAATCGGTGCAGGAGAGCCTGAGCGCCAGCGGCAGTTCCATCGGCCATTCGGCGCGAATCGCGTCGAGTGTTTCCATGAGCAGGCGGGCGCGGTTCTCGAGCGTGCCGCCATAGCGGTCGGTGCGCGCATTGCTGAGCGGCGAAAGGAACTCGTGCAGCAGATAGCCGTGCGCGCCGTGCACCTCGATGAGCTTGAAGCCGGCCTCGCGCGCGCGCCGCGCCGCGGCGCGGAACGCGGCGAGCACTGCGGCGATGTCGTCTTCGTTCATCGCGCGCGGCGTGGGAAACGCACCGAAAGCCAGCGCCGAGGGGCCGATGGCCTCCCAGCCGCCGGCACCGGGCGCGATCGGTTTGCCGCCGTCCCACGGCCGCGCCACCGAGGCCTTGCGGCCGGCATGGCCGAGCTGGATCGCGGGAACGGCACCTTGCGACGCCACGAAAGCCGCGATTGGCGCGAAAGCGTCGCGCTGCGCGTCGTTCCAGAGGCCGAGGCAATGCGGCGTGATGCGGCCGCGCGCCTCGACATGCGTGACCTCGGTGCAGACGATGCCGGCACCGCCGGCTGCCCGCGCGCCGAGGTGCTGCAGGTGCCAGGCATTCGGCACGCCCTCCGCCGCCGAATATTGGCACATCGGCGAGAGCATGATGCGGTTGCGCACGGTGACCGAGCGCAGCGCGATCGGGCGGAACAGATGCGGGTCCGGGTCGCGCCGGAGGATGCGGCGGCCATCCTCGCCGGGCGGCTTGGCCGGCGCGTTCATAGCAGCCTGAGCGAGCGCATCGCCTGGTGCGTGACGAGCGCGTCCCCATGTTTGAGGTTCGTGCGATCGGCGCGCGCGAGCGCTCGCGCCTCCGAGCTCAATGCTTCGCGCAGGGCCTCGGCGCTCGCGAACGTCATCTCGGTGAGAAAATCGGTCGGGTCGGGGTTCACGGGATACGGATCGCTCCAGGCGACCGGCGTGTGCACAACGATGCGGCGGATTCCCGGCCATCGCCGCAGGATATCCACATGCCGGCCGCTGTAGTCGGACACGAACACGTCGGCCGGGCGCGGCAGCCCCTGATAGCGAACGAAATACGTCACGGTATCTTCGAGAGACATGTCGCGAATTCCCGTCGTTGCCTGCAGTCTAGTGCGGGGTGCCGTCGCGGGGCTACGTTTTCCGCGCACCCGCCGAAAGCGCGTGCGCCAGCAGAACCGCGGCCGGCGATGCTTCCACGATGCGCGCCGCGGCGGCGGCCAGCCGCTCGAATTCCTCGGCGCCAAGCTTGCCGAAGAAAACGTCGTTGACCGCGCGAATGTGCGGCAGCGCGGCGTCGAGCGCCTTGCGGCCCTTGGGCGTGAGCGTCACCAGCACGCTGCGCCCGTCGCTTGGGTTCGGCCGCTTGGCGAGCAGGTTCTTTTTCGCGAGCTTGCCGGTTTCCGCGGTCACGAACGCGCCGCTCACATGCATGTGGTCGGCGACTGCGCGCACGGTGGCGCCGCCAAGCGCGCCTTCCATCTGCGCGACCGTGACCAGGATCGTGTATTGCGGCGGCGTCACGCCCACCAGCCCGGCGAAGCGGCCGCGCACCGCATCCATGCGCACCGCGATCGTGAGCAGGTCGCTGACGAGCTGGCGGAACCGCTCGCCGGTTCCGTCGGTGGTCAATTCGGCGCGTTCGGTGGTCACCGGCGGCCGGCCCGATGCATCGCGCATCGGATCCGGCCGCCGGCTTCGCTTCGCTGGCGCGGCGCCCATCGCGCGGATCAGGCCAGGCTGACGTAGCCCGTATCGGCCAGCAGGTGCTGCTCGATCGGGATGTGCAGGCTGTCGTGCACTGTGTTGTAGAACTTCCAGAAGCCCACGACGCAGGCCAACTCGACGATCTGCGGCGGCGTCAGGTGCTTCTTGAGCCGGTCGAGAATCTCGCGCGGCACGTTCGGCGCGTCTTCCGAGGCGGCGCGCGCGTAGTCGAACACGGCCTGTTCCATCGCGTTGGGCGCCTTCGTCTCGCCGCTGATGATGCCCTGGAGTTCCTCTTCGGTGACTCCCCAGCCCTCGCTGGTCATCGGATCGCCGCTCGTCGGTCTTTTCAGCATGTTGCAGCTATGCGCGGTGCAATACGCGCATCCGTTCACGGCGCAGCAGATGGCCGCGACCTTGCGCTTCAGCAATTGCGGCAAAGCCGACGACGGATCGCGCATCACGTTGCTGTTGAGCGTGAACAGCGTGACGGCGATCTCGGGCCGGTAGGCATAGAGCTTCAGCGCGTTGGGCAGGAAACCCATGCGCTTCATGTAGGGATCGAGGATCGGCTTGATGCGCGGATCGAAGTTTTCCGGCTTCACATAGGGAATGAAGGGTTCGGCCTCGACGGTCACTTTCGGTTTGGGCGGCACGGCGTTCATGACGGTTCTCCTCTAATCCAGGAAATCTTCCAGTTTCACTTTGCCCCAGCCCTTGGGCCAGGCGCGGTCGAAGATCGCGCCACCGCGATGGGCCTTGGCGGTGGCGTCGATGCCGATCTTGCCGACGAGGCGGTGCGGATAATGGCCCTCGAGCGGCTCGCCGGCGGGATCGAAGATCGAGCCGCGCGTGGCGGGCACGACAAACACGTCGCGCGCCGGATCCACGCGCGTCGCCATCGCGTGATAGACCTCGCCGGGATCGTCGAGATTCGTGTCCGGGCTCACCGCGACGCACATCTTGGTGTTGAGCCAGGGCGCCCCCATGCAGGTCATCAGCGCGTCGTTGACGAGGCCGGGGCGCGAATATTCGACCTGGATGATGACCGAGAGCGCCGCGCCCCAGGTGGGAAAGCGCACGTCGTGGACTTTCAATCCGATTTCGCTGACGCGGTTGAACAGCATCGCCTCGTGGCAGAGCCGCGGCAGCACCTGGTGATCGGTGTCGGGCACGGTCAGGTGATTACGGTAGATCGGCCGGTCCGCGCGCATCGTGATCGCGGTGACGCGCACCTCGGGAAGCTGCTGCTTCTCGGGCATGAAATACATCGAGGGCGCGACCGACGTGCCGTAGGGATGCAGCTTCGTGAGATCGAGCATGCCTTCCACGACGATCTCGGCATGCGCCGGCACGGTGAGATCGATCGTCTCGCACGGCACCATCTCAACATCCATGTCCATGATCGTGCCGACCATGTCCATCTCGCCCCAGAGATCGAGATGCAGGCCGGAGAAATTCGCCATGATCTCGTAGGCCGGCGGCACGCCGAACACGAACGCGATGGGCATCTCCTTCTTTCCCATCGCCTGATACTTGCGGATGATCTGGTGCGAGTGCGAGGTGACGAAGCTGACGAGCCCGCGGTCCGGCCCCAGCGGAGTCGTTCCCGCGTGGCACGAATTGTAGAAGCCGGTCTCGGGATCGCGGATGATGTTCATCGCGGTGATGTAGGGATCGTTCTCGCGGTCGGTGTGGATCGGCACCGGCAGCTTCGTCCAATCCACGTCCCTGCCCTTCTTGATCACCTCTTTCACCGGCCCGGTCTTCACGTCGACGAGGCCGCGCGCGGGCTTCCGCAACCGCTGCGCCAGCGTCGGCAGGAACTCCTTCTCGGAGACGCCGAGCGCGCGGCACTGCGACCAGCGGTGCCGCACGAGCATGTCGCAGAGCCGGAAACCCGGGAATTCCCGGACGTTCTCGAACAGGATCGGCTTGTGGCTCTGCGCGATCAGCGCCGGCACGTCCGCCATCGCGACCGGTTTCCGGATCACCGTGACGATGTCCGCGTTCGTCGCGAGCCAGCCGCGCAGATCCTTGTCGAGCTGGTTCTTACGCACGGGTGCCGTATCGGGCATTGCGCGCCTCCCGATGAATTGCGAAGTAACTTAGCTATTTTCGCTCGCGACGCAAGCCCGGAATGGCGGCCGTTCACGCGGAGCCGCGGAGAGCGCGGAGCAGACGCGGTTTCCTCTCCGCGTCCTCCGCGACTCCGGGCGCCGGCGTTTCCTTGGAGGCGCCTACAGCCGGTTCGCGGCCGGGCAATCCTGGAAGTAGGGATCCTTGCTGTCTTTCACCGCGACGCCGACCGTCTTGATCCAGAGCTTGCCGTCGGCGTTCTTCACGACTTCGCGCTTGTAGAAGTCCTGAATCGGGATGCCGTTCACGTTGTATTGGTAGGTGCCGCGCACCGAGGGATAGGGCGTGTGGCGCATCGCCTTCATGAACGCGCCCGGATCCTCGAATTTTCCGCCCGTCGCTTTCAGCGCCGCCGCAATGAGGCGCGGCCCGTCATAGGCCTGCTGCGCGTAGTGCGGCGGCATGCCGCCGAATTTCGCGACGTAGTCCTTGATGAATTTTTGATTCGTCTCGTTTTTGCTGTCGATGTCCCACTGGTTCGTGTGGAACGTGCCGAGCGCGGCCTCGCCGATCACCGGCAGCGAAATCCAGTCCACCGTGAACTGCGTGTAGAGCTTGATGTCCTTGGCGATGCCCGAGGCGGCCCATTGCTTCAGGAACGAAATGCCCATGGCGCCGGGCCCGAAATAGAACACGGCCTCGGGCTTTTCGGCCCGGATGCGCGAGATATCGGCCTGGTAATCGGTTTCGCCGGGCTTGAACAAGGTCGATCCGGCGATCTTGCCCTTGTAGGTCATCTGGAAGCCGTTGATGACGTCCTTGCCCGCCTGATAGTTCGGCGCCATCGCCCAGACGGTCTTGATGTTGTCGGCGTTGAGCAGCGTGCCGGTGGCGGCCGCGGTCTGGTCGTTGTTCCACGAGGTCGAGATGAAATACGGCGTGCACTCCTTGCCGGCGAATTGCGAGGCGCCGGCAACGTTGCTCATCATGATGATCTTGTTGGCGAACATCGGCTGGCGCACGGCCAGCATGACGTTCGACCATTGCATGCCAGCGACCATGTGGACCTTGTCCACCTTGATGAACTTGTCGACGACCGTCAGCGCGGCATCCGGCTTGAACTGGTCGTCGCCATAGAACATGCGCAGCGGGACCCCGCCGATCTTGTCGCCGTCCTTCGTCCAGCCCTCGTGCTCGAGCGCGAGCTGCCAGCCCTGGATCATGTGCTTGCCGATGATCGCGGCGCCGCCCGTCGTCGTGACGAGATAGCCGATGCGCAATTCCTGCTGCTGCGCCGAGGCGACGCCGGCAATCGCCGCCGCGATCGCGGCGGCGCATGCATGGCTCATCAGCGCGACACGAAAATTCATGGCCGTCCTCCCATGGATGTTGCTCGCGCCTGGCGCGTGAGCTTGGTAGCTTTCTGCCCTGGAAGGTTAGGCCCGCCACGGACGAGCGTCCAGGATCGGCCGGCCCATGGACGGGGGGACGATGCCCAAGGTTTCGATCGGCGACGCCGAGATCTACTACGAGCGGCATGGGCAGGGTCCCACGCTGATGCTGGTGCCCGGCCTGAACGGCACCGGCGTTTCCTGGCGCAACCAGGTGCCCGTGTTCGCGAAGCATTTCGACGTGGTCGTGCACGACCATCGCGGTTGCGGGCAGAGCACGCTCTCGAAGATCACATACAGCGTCGATCAGATGGCATCCGACGCGCTGAAGCTCATGGACGCGCTCGGCATCGAGAAGGTGCACTATCTCGGCCATTCCACCGGCGGCGCCATGGGCCAGGCGCTGGCGATCGACCATCCCGACCGCATCGACGGCCTCGTGCTCTCCGCGACCTGGGCGAAGTCGGACGCCTACTTCAAGCGCCTGTTCGCAGCGCGGAAGCGCGCGCTGCGCGACAGCGGCCCCGAGGCCTACATGAAGGCCAGCAATCTCGCGCTGCTGCCGCCCTGGTTCATCGCCGAGCGCACCGCCGACGTGGACGCGATGGAGGCGATGGCGCTCAAGAATTTCGGCCTGCCCGAGATCTGGGAGAGCCGCATCGACGCGATCAGCGTGCACGACCGCCTCGGCCGGATCGGCGAAATCCGCCATCGCACGCTCGTGCTCGTCGCCGAGGACGACATGGTGACGCCGCTCTATTTCGCGAAGCAGCTCGCCGCGAACATCAAGAACGCCACGCTGAAGACGCTCAAGACCGGCGGCCACATGTGCATGATCACGGTGCCCGACGACTACAACCGCGCCGTCATGGATTGGCTGACGGCGATCGAACACGTCTAGAAGCGAGGAGACGGCCATGAACGCCCCCATCGCCCCGCCGCAGAAAGGCGTGCATCTCGTGAGCGGGCCCGAGGAGGGCACCTCCTACTGGCAGCCCCTCCCTTCGACCGGCTACGCCACGGTGAAGCTGCATCCCGGCAATTCGCCGATCAATTTCCTTTCGGCCGGCATCCAGGTGCTGGAGCCCGGCACGCATGTGCGCAATCACGCGCATCAGCGGAACGACGAATTGCTGTTCGTCTACGAGGGCACCGGCCGCGGCATCGTCGACGGCAAAACCTACCCGCTCTCGCCCGGCGCGCTCATCGCCGTCGGCCGCTACGTCGAGCACATCGTGCACAATGACGGACCGGGCCAGATGAAGATCTTCTGGGTCTTCGCCCCACCCGGCCTCGAAGACTGGTTCGCCGCGATCGGCAAGCCGAGGAAACCCGGCGAACCGATGCCGGCGCCGTTCGCCCGCCCCGACGACGTCGCCGCAGTGCACCAGCGCTTGAAGTTCGTCGCCGCTGGCGAATTGAAGCAAGGGTGATCGCGTGGGCGCGCTGCGCGCGCCCTGTCGTCGGCCGTACCGCGCTTGCCCTGGCGCACAGCCGCGCGCCCCTGCGATTGCAATTGCCTGCTTGGCGTCGGCAGGGCGCGCGCAGCGCGCCCCTACGCGCTTGACTCCGCGATGACGCCGTCAACGAGCCCTTCGAGCTCGTCCCACGGCGCGTTCATGAAGTTGTAGTTGCGCACGACGAAAGACGGGCCGACGTAGAACTTTTCGTACTGGTCGTGGCGCATCGCGAATTCGGAGCCGAGCAGGTCCCAGGCGAGCTTGAAGAGCTTCAGGCGCTCCTCGGCGCTCTGCTCCAGCGTCGACCAGTAGTTCTCGAAAATCTTCGCCAACTCGGCATCGTGCAGCACCGAGGAATCCGCCGGCATCTGGAACGCGCCGCCGCCCATCAAGGTGCGGATCATGTCGCAGATCGGCGCGTGGTTCTCGAGCGCGTAGTTTACCGCCGCGTACATGTAGCGGCGGTTGACGTGCACGTGGCCCGTCTCCATCCGCTCGTGGCCCTGGTGCTGGCCCTCGATCATGCCGGCGTAGCAGGCCTCCATCGCGGCCAGGCGCCCCAAAGTCTCGCGGACCGCCGGGATCGCGTGCGCGCCATTCGATTTCGTGATCTTGCTCGCGAGGCCGATCAGCAGGCGCAGCTTCGCCCAGAAGCGCACGTTCGACTGGTGATTGCTCATGAAGTGCGCGGGCGTGCGGATGTAGATGTTGCGCGACAGCTCGGGATCGTCGTGCACGAACACGCGCTCCCACGGCACCTTCACGTCTTCGAACACGACCATCGAATCGGTCTCGTCGAAAACGGACGAGAGCGGCGCGTCGGCGCGGCTCTTGGTGCCCATCGAGAGCGGCTTCCTCGCCCAGAGCGTGAGTCCCGGCGCATTGATCGGCACCGCGCAGGTCACCGATTCCTTCACCTGCGAGGGCGCCAGCGGCAGGATGTTGCCGATGATCACCTCGTCGGCGAAGACGGCGCCGGTCGCCAGCATCTTCATGCCGTTGAGCGTGACGCCGGTATCGTCCTCTTTCGTCACGCGCAGAGTCGGCGGCTGGCGGTCCTTGCTCTCGTAAAGCTCGGGGCTGCGGGCGCCCTGCGGCGGCAGGATCGCATAGGCGAGGAACAGGTCTTCCTTGCGGAAGCGCTTGTAGAAGCTCGTGACGTGCTCGGAGAATTTCTGATTGCGCGAGGCGCGGCCCGAATCGAACACTTCGGGCCGCATCGCCAAGCCGGTGAAGCTCGACGCCACGTGATCGGGCGAACGGCCGAGCAGGCCGTGGCTGAAATCGGCGATCGCCTTGTGGCAGGCCGTGCGCCGTACGAGATCCTCGCGCGATCTCGGCTTCAGGAAATACAGGCTGAAGCGCTCGCCGTCCTCTTCGAACGACATGAGGTCGCGCTTGGCGGGGTTGGCCTTCAAATCGTACATCGCCGCATACATGCGCGCGGCGTTGGCGAAGGCCGGGTGGCGCGTGACGTCCTCCACCCGTTCGCTGCCGATCAGCACCCGCCGCCCATCGCGGATGCGCTCGAGATAGTCCTTGCCGGTGCGGAGCATCAGCCCAGCTCTCCTGTCACGTTATCCTGAGGGACGCCTCTTCGGCGACCCGAAGAATCTCTCGACGCGGTGTTCCGGCGCCGAGAGATCCTTCGGCCGCATGAGCGGCCTCAGGATGACGTAGCCGTTGGCGTGAGCGGGATCAGTGCCGCTTGTCGGCGGGGCACTTCTCCCAGTAGGCGTCCTTGTAATTCGCGAAGACGACGTTGCGCGTGACGATGTCGGCCTTGCCGTCGGCGCCCTTGATCACTTCCTGCTTGTAGAAGTTCTGAATCGGCATGCCGTTGACGTTGTAGCCGTAATCGCCGCGCACCGATTCGTACTTCACCTTGCGCATCGCCTTCATGATCGAAAGCGAATCCTCGAACTTGCCGCCCATCGTCTTCATCGTTGCGGCGAGGATGCGCGCGCCGTCATAGCCTTGGGCCGCATAGTTCGACGGCTTCTGGCCGTGCTTCGCGACGTAGTCCTTCACGAACCTCTCGTTGGCCGGGTTCTTGAGGTCGGTGTTCCAGTGGAGCGCGTGGAAGCTGCCCACCGCGGCATCGCCGATGCTGGGGATCGTCAGCCAATCCACCGTGTTGCTGGTGTAGAGCTTGAACTCCTTGCCCGCACCCGAAGCCGCCCACTGCTTGAAGAACGCGACGCCCATGCCGCCCGGCGCGAAGATGAACACGGCTTGCGGCTTGACGGCGCGGATCTTGGAGATGTCGGCCTGGAAATCCGTCTCGCCGAGCTTGAAGAAGTTCTGGCCGAGCACCTTCACGCCCTTCATCGTGCGCATGAGGCCGGTCAGCTGGTCCTTGCCGGCCTGGTAGTTCGGCGCCATCAGGTAGATCGACTCCACCTTCTCGTCGGCGATCATCTTGCCGAGCGCCTCGGTGAACTGCTCGTTGTTGAACGAGGTGGAAACGACGTAGGGGCTGCACAATTCGCCGGCCATCGGCGAGGCGCCGGCATTGGTGATGAGCAGGCCCGTCTTGCTCTCGACGATCGGCTTCTGCGCGGCCATCAGCACGTTCGACCACATGAAGCCGGCGATGACGTGCACCTTGTCCTGCCGGATGAACTTCTCGACCTCTTTCACGGTGACGTCGGGCTTCCACTGGTCGTCGGCGTAGAAGATCTTCGTGGCCACGCCGCCGAGCTTGTCGCCGTCCTTCGTCCAGCCCTCGTGCGCGAGCCCGATCTTCCAGGCGTTGGTCTGCTCGACGCCGGGGCCTGCGCCGGCGCCCGAGGCCGTGTTGATGAAGCCGACGCGCAGTTCCTGCGCCTGCGCGAGGCCCGGCGCCAACAGCGCCGCGGCCGCGATGGGCAGCCAGATTTTCCGCATGGTACTCCTCCCGATGAAAAAGCGTTGTGCCCCTTAGCAACCGCACGCCGCCGCGCCGGTCAATGCCAAAACGCGGCATGGGACCGAAGGTGGGCCGCGGGCGAGATTGCTAACTCACTTAGCAAATCACGCGGAAAGAAAACGAGTCAAGCGCACCGCGCCGGGGCGTGCTGCCGCTCCAAGCCTATCGTTTCGCGCGATCGATGTAATACCGCATCAGCGCCTTGGCCTCGGGCGAGGCCCAGTCGGCGTGGCCTTCGAGGTAGCCGACGACGTTGCCCTCGTGGTCCACGAGGAACGTGGTGGGCAGGCCGCGGGTGCCGAACGCCTTCATCATCGTGCCGCGCTGGTCGAGGCGGATCGCGAGGTGCTTGTAGCCCTTCTCCTTCCAGAACGGACCCACCTTCTCGATGCCTTTCAGATCGACCGAGACGGCGACGACCTCGAACTTGTCGCCGCCGAGGTCGGCCTGGAGCTTGTCGAGCGTCGGCAATTCGGTGACGCAGGGCGCGCACCACGTGGCCCAGAAGTTGACCAGCACGACCTTGCCCTTGAGGCGCGCGGCCAGATCGACCGGCTTGCCGTTTTCATCGTCGACTGCGGCGAACGGCGCTTTTTTCAGCGGCCGGATCAGCATAAATTGCCCGGCAGCGCCGAGAAACGCCGGCGGATCCTCGGCATGCGCCGCCGGCACGGGCACGAAGCCCATCGCCAGCACGAGTGCCGCCGCCGCGCAAACAAGCCGAGCCGCCGAGAACCGTATGAAACGCAAGAAGACCAACGCGAACCTCATGTGGGGCGGCCGCTTCGCCGCCGGCCCCGACGCGCTGATGGAGGCGATCAACGCCTCCATCCGCTTCGACCGGCGCCTTTATGCCCAAGACATCGCGGGCTCCAAGGCCCACGCCGCGATGCTGGCCAAGCGCCGCATCATCGGCAAGAAGGATAATGCCGCGATCCAGAAGGGCCTCGACACGATTTTGCACGAAATCGAGAGCGGCAAGTTCCGCTTCAAGACGTCGCTCGAGGACATCCACATGAACGTGGAGGCGCGGCTCGCCGAGCTGATCGGCGCCGCCGCGGGCCGCCTGCACACCGCGCGCTCGCGCAACGACCAGGTCGCGACCGACATGCGTCTCTGGGTGCGCGACATGCTCGATTCGGCGGATGCGGCGCTCAGGGGGCTTCAGGCCGCGCTGCTGACTCAGGCCGAGCGCCATGCCGATGCGATCATGCCCGGCTTCACGCATCTTCAGCCCGCGCAGCCGGTGACGCTGGGCCATCACCTGCTCGCCTATGTCGAGATGCTCGGCCGCGACCGCGGCAGGCTGGCCGATGCGCGCAGGCGCGCGAACGAATCGCCGCTCGGCGCGGCGGCGCTCGCCGGCACCTCTTTTCCGATCGACCGCAAGGCGACGGCCAGGGCGCTCGGCTTCGACCGGCCGATGGCCAATTCGCTCGACGCCGTCTCGGCGCGCGATTTTGGGCTCGAGTTCCTCGCCGCCGCTTCCATCGCGGCCACGCATCTTTCGCGCCTCGCCGAGGAACTGGTGCTGTGGTCGACGCCGCAGTTCGGCTTCGTGCGCCTCTCGGATGCATTCTCGACCGGCAGCTCGATCATGCCGCAGAAGCGCAACCCCGACGCCGCCGAGTTGGTGCGCGCCAAGCTCGGGCGCATTCTGGGCGCGTTCACCGGACTTTCGGTGGTGATGAAGGGCCTGCCGCTCGCCTATTCGAAGGACATGCAGGAGGACAAGGAAGGGCTGTTCGACGCGGCCGACAACCTCGCGCTCGCGATCGGCGCGATGACCGGCATGATCAAGGACATGAAGCCGGACCCGAAGCGCATGAAGGCGGCGGCCAATGTCGGCTTTGCCACGGCCACCGACCTCGCCGACTGGCTCGTGCAAAACCTCGACATGCCGTTCCGCGAGGCGCACCACGTCGTCGGCCGCCTCGTGAAGATGGCCGAAACCAAGGGCTGCGACCTGGCCGGCCTCACTCTCGCCGAGATGCAGAGTGTCGAGACAAGGCTCACGCGGGCGGTTTTCCGCGTGCTGACGTTGGACTATTCTGTTTCGAGCCGAAGATCCTATGGCGGCACGGCGCCCGCCAATGTCCGCCGCGCGATCGCCGAGGCCCGGGAGCGCTTCCTTTGATCGATATCCGGAATCTCAAGGATCTCATCGAGTTCCAGCCCGGTGGCAAGGTGCGGAAGCGCGTCTTCATCACCGACAAGATCGAGATGGAGCTGGTCTGCTACGAGCCCGGCACCAGCACGATCGAGCACCATCATGTGGGCCAGGACGAGATTTTCATCATCATGGAAGGCAGCGGCACGATCACGGTCGGCGGCGAGCCGGTGCGCGTCGGTCCCGGCAGCCTCGTCTACGCGCCGGCCGACATCAAACACGGCATCGAGCCCGACCCGAATGGGCGTATGGTGATGGTGTTCGTGAAGGCGCCGGGTCGTTCGGCGCGTCCGGGCCGCGCGGCCCGGAGCCAAGCCACCGCCGCGCCCGCGCCGTGAACACCGCCTCCGGGGAAGGATTTCGCATGACTCCGCTCCGCTTCTTGATCGCCCTCGCGGCCGCGGCGTTTCTCGCCGGCTGTGGCCTGAAAGGGCCGCCCGAGGAGGCCGACAATTACCCGCGCACCTACCCGCCGGGCGCGATCCCGCACGAGGTGGCGCCGCCCGGCATCTTCCTTCCGCCGCGCTACCCCGACCGTTAAGCCGATGGCGCCCCCCACGCTCGACCGCCTCGCCGAATCCGCTTTCGCCTATCACAGGGGATCGCTCTCGGCCGAAGGCGTGCCGCTCGCGCGCATCGCCGCGGAGATCGGCACCCCGTTCTATTGCTACTCGGCCGACGCATTGCGGCGCTCATACCGTGGATTGGCCCAATCCCTGACGCAATTGCCCGCGAGCATCTGCTACGGCGTGAAAGCGAACTCGAATCCGGCTGTGATTGCGGTGTTGGCTCAGGAAGGCGCGGGCGCCGACGTGGTGTCCGAAGGCGAGATCCGGAAGGCGCTGGCGGCAGGCGTGCCGGCGGCGCGCATCGTCTTTTCGGGCGTCGGCAAGACGCGCGCGGAGATGGCCTTCGCGCTGGATGCCGGCATCGGCCAGTTCAACATCGAGTCCGAGCCCGAGCTGGAGGCGCTGAGCGCCGTCGCACGAAAATTGGGCGTCACGGCCCGCGTGGCCGTGCGCGTGAACCCCAACGTGGACGCGCGCACGCACCACAAGATCACCACCGGCCGCCGCCAGGACAAGTTCGGCATCCCGATCGACCGCGCGGTCGAGGTTTACCGCCTCGCCGCGAGCCTGCCCGGCATCGAGCCGGTGGGCATCGCGATCCACATCGGCTCGCAGCTGCTTTCGCTCGACCCCTACCGCCGCGCGTTCAAGAAGGTGGCCAGGTGCGTGGCCGAGCTCCGCGCCGCCGGGCTCACCGTCAGAAGCATCGATCTGGGCGGCGGCATCGGCATCACCTACCGCGCGGAAGTGCCTATTCCGTTTGCGGATTATGCGGCGCTGGTGGCCGAAATCGTGGCCCCGCTCGGCTGCGACATCGTTTTGGAGCCGGGCCGCTCGATGGTGGGCAATGCCGGCATACTCGTTGCAAGTATCGTCTATGTGAAGAACGGCGCGGACCGGCCCATCGTAGTCATAGACGCGGCCATGAACGACCTCATCCGGCCGGCGCTTTACGACGCCTACCATCCCATCGTGCCGCTGAAAGAGCCGAAAAGCCCCGAGATCATGATCGCCGACGTGGTTGGCCCGATCTGCGAGACCAGCGATACCTTCGCCACCGAGCGGGCCCTAGCCCTTGTGGCGGCCGGCGATCACGTGGCCGTGGGTGGCGCGGGGGCTTACGGCGCGGTAATGTCTTCACAATACAATTCCCGTCCGCTGGTGCCCGAGGTGCTGGTGGACGGCGACCGGTTCGCGGTGATCCGCGACCGCCCGGCCTATGACGAGATGCTCGCGCACTACCGCATCCCGGAATGGCTGAAAGCCGGCCCCGAAGCGCGGGAACGGCTGCAACGAGGTGCCGCATGAGCGACCACCCCTATTCGCGTTCCGGAGATGGCGAGCCTGGCTCCAGCCGGCCGGAAGGCCGCCGCTCGGTGCTCGGGCAATCGCGCGAGCCGGGCCGCGGTTCTCGCCAGGAGGCCCAGATTTCGCGCCAGGAGGCCCAGCTTTCTCGCCAGGAAAGCCGGGCTTCTCGCCAGGACGGCGCGAAATCCCGCCGCGAGGGCGGGGGCCGTGCCTTGAAGATGCCGCACATCCGCCTCGGACACCGCCTGCCGCTCGCCTGGACGGCCGAGCTGTGGGAACGGCTCTGGCCGCGCCTCTGGATGCCGGTCACGGTGCTGGCCGGGTTCGTGGCCGTCGCCCTCCTCGATTTCCTGCCCGACCTCTCGGGCTGGTTCCATGTCGGCGTGCTCGCCGGCTTCGGCGTGGCGTTCGCGGCGTCGATCTTCTTCGCCTGGTACGGCTTCAGCAGCCCGACGACCTCGGACGCGAAGCGCCGGCTCGAGCGCGAGAGCGGCCTCGACCACCGCCCGCTGACCGCGATCGAAGACAAGCTGGCGCTCGGCGGCGGCGACCCCTATGCCGAAGCGCTGTGGCGCGCGCATTGGGAGCGCGTGCGCGCGAAGGTGAAGGACCTCCGCGTCGGCGCCCCGCGCCCGCGCGTGGCGCGCCGCGACCCGCTCGCCCTGCGCGGCCTCGTGCTCATCGTGCTCGTCTTCGCCGGCATCGTCGCCTGGGGCGACGAGGACACGCGCATGATGCGCGCGTTCATGCC
>CAYZSG010000031.1:0-31000 GCA_964481045.1 uncultured Candidatus Odyssella sp.
TGGATTTGGACATAGGATTTACCGAGCGGCACCGCGTTATAGAATATTTAAACAATAAGTATAGTGGTAAATTTTGTAAGGGGCGCGCCGGAACGCCGGCCACGACGGCGCCCACCGGAACGTCGCGCGTGACGACGGCGCCCGCGCCGATCGCGGCGCCGGCGCCGATCGTGACCCCGCACAGGATCGCGGCGCCGCTGCCGATCGAGGCGCCGCGGCACACGCGCGTCGGCACCACGGTCCAGTCGGCGGCGCCGAGCCGCTTGCCGCCGCGCGCCGCGCGCGGATGGCGGTCGTTGATGAACATCACGCCGTGGCCGATGAACACTTCGTCCTCGATCGTGACCCCCTCGCACACGAAGCTGTGCGACGAGATCTTGCAGAGGCGGCCGATCGCGGCGCCCTTCTGGATCTCGACGAACGCGCCGATCGAGGTGCCGTCGCCGATCGCGCAGCCGTAGAGGTTGACGAGCTCCGGGTGATGGATCGTCACGTCGCGGCCGAGCGAAACATCCGGCGCGATCGGCATGGCTCAAGCCTCTCCCTTCCGGCGCTCGCACCACAAGCCCTCGAGGCCGGTCGCGGCATAGTTGAAGCGCGCGCAGCGCCAGCTGCGCGCCTCGGGTAGCAGCGTGCGCAGCGCCGCCTCGCAGCGCATGTGCCGCCCGCGGTCGCCGGCGCGGATGAGAGCGGCGAGCGGCCGGCGCCAGGCCGGCGAGGGCCACACGCCGTCGAACACGATCGTGCGTCCGCCCTTCGCCGTCACGCGCAGCATCTCGGAAGTTGCGCGCTCCGCGTCGGCGTCGTCGAGGTGATGCAGCAGGCCGCAGCTCCAGACGAGATCGAACGCGCCGGATGCGAAGGGCAGGGCGATGGCGCTCGCGGCGGCGGCGGGTGCTCCGCGCGCGTGTGATTTCGCGGCGGCGGGGCGGGTGTCGATGCCGATCGCGCGCACGCCTGCCGCGAGCATCGGCGAGGCCGCGCCGCAGCCGACGTCGAGCACCCGCGCCGCGCCGCCGGCGGCTTCAGCGATGCGCCGGACGAGCGCGGCCGTAGCGCCCGGCGCCAGCGCCGCGCCGAGCGCGCGGTCGAGCCAGCGGCGTCCGGTGCCGGGTGGAATGCGCCGCGCCGTACGCCGGGCGCAGTACGCAGCGGCACCCCCTCCCCGCGTCATGTAGTCATTTGTGGTCATCGGTAGTCATCGGTGGTCATTCGCGCCATCCGTCGTGCGGCCGCTGCATGACGAGACGGGGCCGCGCCGCCATGCAAATCCGCGCAAATGTATGTTCTCATTTTGTTTTTTCCAGTCCCTGATCCTCACCAGTTTCTTGCGCCCGGCCTCGACGCCGATCGCGTAGCTCTGCGCGGAGTAGCCGGCAGTGGCCTGCGAGACCGAGACATGCGCGTAGCCGAGCGAAGCGCCGGCGAGCCATGGGCCGGGCCAGCGATACTCGGCGCCGGCGGTGGCCCCGGCCACGTCGTAGCGGAAGCCGAAACGCTCGTCGGAGGGTCCCCGTCGTCGTCGAGTTCGTGAACGAGGAGTTGGTCGCGCTCCAGCCCGCGCGCGTCATACCGAAGGCAAGACTGAGAAGAAGGGTGACGGCGAAGCCTGCGAGTTCCGGCAGGCGCCGCTGCGTCAGAGATGCGTCGCGCGCTTGCGCGCGGCCGATTCGGTTCCCCTGCTTGGTCATTACATCTCCCTCTGCCGCGCCGCGCCGCGCGTTTCCCCTGAAGTCTCCGCCTCCACCACCCAGCGCGGGCGGCCGCGCGCTTCGTCGAGCGTGCGCCAGAGATATTCGCCGAGCACGCCGAGCATCAGCATCTGCGCGCCGCCGACGACGAGGACGGCGATCATCAGCGACGACCAGCCCTCGACCGGACGGCCGAACAGCGCGTTGATCACGACGACGCCGGCATAAAGGAAGCCCGCCGCGGCAAGCGCGATGCCGAGCCATGACATCAGGCGGATCGGCCGGTAGCTGAACGCGGTCACGGAATCGACGAGCAATTTCATCTTCGCTCTCCAGGTCCAGCTCGAGCGGCCATGCGCGCGCGCGGCTTTGTCGTATTCGATCGACGTCTGCCGGAAGCCGAGCCAGGCGAGCAGCGCGATCACGTTCACGTTGCGCTCGCGCGTGGCGGCCAGCGCGTCGAGCGCGCGGCGGCCGGCGAGGAAGAAATCGGCGCCCGAGGGCGGCAGGTGCTCGAGCCCGGCGAAGCGGCGCAGCGTCGCGTGGAACAGGCGCGAGCCGGCGCGCGCGAGCCACGAGCGCCCCGGCCGCGCGCGGCGCGCCGCCCACACGATCTCGGCGCCCGCGCGCCACGCTTCGACGAGACGCGGGATCTCCTCGGGCGGATCCTCGAGATCGGCCGCGAGCACGATCGCGGCCTCGCCTCCGGCGCGTGCGAGCCCGCACAGGATCGCCGCATGCGCGCCCACATTGCGCGCGAGCCGCACGCCGGAAACGCGCGGGTCGGCGCGCGCGAGATCGGCAATGGCCTCGAACGTATCGTCGCGCGAATGGTCGTCGACGATGATCCATTCGAAATCGATTTTGAGCGGCCCGATCGCCGTCACGATGCGGCGGTAGAGCTCGGGCAGGTTGGCGGCCTCGTCGAACGCGGGAGTCACCAGCGTGAGGACGGGCGCGCTCATGGGGCGCAGGCCTCGGCGAGCGCGGCGATCACGCGGTCCTGATCGGCGTCGCTCAGCGCGGGGTACAGCGGCAGCAACAGGCAGCGTTCGCGCGCGGCTTCGCTTTCGGCGAGCGGGCCGGCGGCGCGCCATGATCCGCGCGGCCATGCCGGCTCGAGATGCGCGCACATCACGCCCGGGCGCGTGGCGATGCCGCGCGCGGCCATGCGCTCCCGGACGCGGTCGCGGTCGATGCCGCCGGCGAGGCGCACGCAATAGCTCTGCCAGTTGCTCGAGGCCCAGGCCGGCTCGGCGGGCGGCGCTGCGTGGCGCGATCCCGCCAGCGCGGCGCGATAGCGCGCGGCCAGCGTGCGCCGGCGCGCGACGAGCGCGGGCAGGCGGTCGAGCTGCGCGCGGCCGATCGCGGCCTGGATATCCGATAGCCGCCGGTTCGAGCCCGGCGCGTCATACGTCTCGCGCGCGGCGCCGCGCGCCGCGTGGCGATCATGCGCGCGCGACGAAACGCCGTGGTCGGAAAGGGCGCGCACCTTCCCGGCAAGATCGGCGCGAGCGGCCGTCACCATGCCGCCTTCGCCGGTGGTGATCGGCTTCCTGCCGTGGAACGAGAAGCACGCGATGTCGCCGTGCGGCCGCCCGATGCACTCCCACTGCCCGTTCCAAAGGATCTCGCTGCCGGCCGCGCAGGCGGCATCCTCGATCAGCGCGATGCCCCGCGCGCGGGCGATCGGGGCGATGGCGGCAAGATCGCACGGCATCCCGAGCTGGTGCACGGCGAGGATCGCGCGCGTTGCCGGCGCGAGCGACGCTTCGAGGCGGGCGGGATCGAGGTTGAACGTCGCGGGCTGGATATCCACGAACACGGGGCGCGCGCCGGCGTTGCGGATCGCGTTCGCGGTGGCCACGAAGCTGTGGCTCACCGTGACCACTTCGTCGCCGGAGCCGATGCCGAGCGCCTGCAGGGCCAGCTCGAGCGCCGCCGTGCCGCTCGAAACGGCCACGGCATGCGCGGCGCCGGTGAACGCCGCGAACGTGCGCTCGAAGGCTTCGGTCTCCGGCCCTTGGCTCACCCAGCCCGAGCGCAGCACGCGCGCGGCTGCGGCTTCCTCGGCCGCGCCGAGATCGGGCCGGTGAAGGGGGATCGGCGCCTCGTCCGCGCCGGCGGCCGATCGCGCGAGAGGCGGGGTGGCCGCCCGGATTCCCCCAATGTTCATGGTCCCCCCATAGCATCGCGCGAGTCTGGCGCCGGACCACTAGCACCCCGAGCGTCATGCGAGCGTCAAGCCAAGCGTCAAAAGACCGGTTTTGGGCCGTGCCGGAGGGCGTCCAACCGCCAGTTTTCGTCGATTTCCTCGGCCAGCAGCCGGTCGGGCGAGGTGCCCTGCCGGCGATACCAGCCGACGAGGCGCCGCAAGCCTTCCTCGAGCGGCGTTTCAGCCTGCCAGCCGAGCAGGCGGAGGGCACGGCCGGCCTCCGCGCGCAGGTGAGGGGTGTCGTCGGGTCGCGACGGGGCGTGGACGATTTCGACCGGGCGGCCCACGGCTCGACCGGCGAGGGCGGCGAGCGCGTTGATGGTCACGGCCCGGCCGCTGCCGAGATTGATCGTCTGCCCCGAAGCGCTGGGGGCGATCTCGGCGGCGACGATGCCGGCGGCCGTATCCTCGACCCAGGTGAAGTCGCGGGTCTGCTCGCCGTCGCCGAACACGACCAGCTTGCGGTCGGCCAGCGCGCGCAGCAGGAACTTCGGGATCACCTCGCCGGCGTCGCCTTCGTGATGGCAGCGCGGGCCATAGGCATTGAACGGCCGCAGGATGACCACGCGCATACCGCCGGCCGCGTGCGCGGCGCGCGCATGCGCCTCGGCGGCCAGCTTCGCTTCGGCATAGGGCGTCGTCGGCCGCGTCGGCGCGTCTTCGGTGAGCGCGCCCGCGCCGCTCGCGCCATACACCTCCGAGCTCGAGACGTGAATGAACGTGCTTACGCCGGCGGCGCGCGCGGCCGCGAGCATCGCGCTCGTGCCACCCTCGTTCACGTCGCGGTTCTCGCGCGGCGAATGCAGCGAATGGCGCACGCCGAGGCAGGCGAGGTGGAACACGGTGCCGGCCTCGTGCAATGCGGCGGCGAATTCGTCCGGCCGCCGCACGTCCGCGGTAACGAGGCGCGCGCGATCCGCGGGCAGCTGCGCGAGGTTCTCGCGCTTGCCGTTGACGAGGTTGTCGATCGCGATCACGCGCCGCCCGCGCCCGACAAGATGCGCAACCAGCGCCGAGCCGATGAAGCCGGCGCCGCCGGTGACGAGCACCGTGCCGGCCCGGCTCATGTCTTGCGCCGCCGCAGCACGCGCGCGGGCACGCCGGCCGCGATGGCATAGGCGGGCACGCTCTTCGTCACCACCGCGCCGGCGCCGATGATGGCGCCGCGCCCGATGGATACGCCGGGCAGGATCACGGCGCCGGTGCCGATGTCGGCACCCGCGCCGATGCGCACCGGGCGGATGACGAGATCCGTCGCCATCACCGGCGCCGTCACCGGATCGCCGGTGTGCGCCGAGCCGAGAATGCGCACGCCGGGCGCGATCCCCGCCGCCTCGCCGATGACGAGATCGCGCGCATCGAGGAAGCATTGCGCGCCGATCCACGCGCGCCGGCCGATGCGGCAGCGCCCGCCGCGGCGGCCGTGCAACACGGCGCCGTCGCCGATCGCGACTCCGTCGGCGATGGCGAACGTCTCCTCGTGGCGGAAGCGCACGCCGCGTCCGATCTCGGCGGCGTGGCCGAGGCGGGCAACGAGCGCGCGCAGCACGATCCGGCGCATGCGCGCGTCGAAATCGGCGGAACCACCGGTGAAGCGGTCGTACAGTGCGCACAGCTCGGCCGGGGTCGCCGCGGCCTTGAGATGGTGCGACATGCCAAGCTCGAACGCCGGATCGGGCGTGATCGCCTTCAGCGCATGCACCGCCGGCACGACGCGCGGATTCCGGCCAGAACGATCGCGCTTCCCGGTTGGCACGCAGAACCCCCCGCACGTCGGCGCCGTGGCGGCCCGGCCGGTCTCCATCCCCCGCTTGGACCCTATCATGTCCTTTCGCGGAGGCCATGGCCGCCCGGCGGAGAAGCGAATTCACGTCGGCGCGGTTTCTGCTAAGACCGGGGCAGCGGACATTCTGGAGGAGGGTATCGTGTCGGGTTCATACGTGACGGTGGCGGCCGGCGATGGCGGCTCGTTCAAGGCTTATGTCGCCAAGCCGGCCAAGGGCAGCGGGCCGGGGCTCGTGCTGTGCCAGGAGATCTTCGGGGTCAACCAGCACATCCGCGATCTCGCCGATCTCTATGCCGAAGAGGGCTATGTCGTCATCGCGCCCGATCTCTTCTGGCGCCTGAAGCCCGGCGTCGAGCTCGCCGGCACCGATGCCGATCTGCCCGAGGCGTTCGGCTACTATCAGAAGTTCGACGTGGCCAAGAGCATCGGCGACATCGCGGCGTCGGTGAAGGCGCTGCGCGCGATCCCCGAATGCAAGGGCAAGGTGGGCGCCATCGGCTTCTGCCTCGGCGGCAAGCTCGCCTATCTCGCGGCGGCGCGGGCCGGCGTCGATTGCGCCGTCTCCTACTACGGCGTCGGCATCGAGGCCGATCTCGACGCGGCGAACAGCATCAAGGTGCCGCTCGTTCTGCACTTCGCCGGCGAGGACAAGTTCGTGCCGGCGGCCGCGGTGGAGCAGATCAGGGCCGCGTTCGTCGGCCGCACCGATGTCGAGATCTACGTCTATCCCGGCGTCGATCACGCGTTCAACAATCCGGGCCGCGCCTCCTACAACAAGCCGGCAGCGATGATGGCGCATTCGCGCTCGATGGCAATGTTCCGCCGCGTGATGGGCCCGCATCTCGATCTGAGCGCGCTATGGGACAAGCACTGCGAATACGAGTTCGGCCTGCGCGACGTGCCGAAGACGATGGCGACGATGGTGGCCCAGCCCTACGTCAACCACATCCCGACGATGACCGGCGGCGTCGGCTTCCGGCAGCTCAGCCACTTCTATCAGAACCACTTCGTCAACTCGAACCCGGCCGACACGAAGCTGATCCCGATCTCGCGCACGATCGGGTCGGACCGCGTCGTCGACGAGATGCTGTTCTGCTTCACGCACGACCGCGAGATCGACTGGATGCTGCCGAACGTGGCGCCCACCGGGAAATACGTGGAAGTGCCGCTGATCGCGATCATCAATTTCCGCGGCGACAAGCTCTACAACGAGCACATCTACTGGGATCAGGCGAGCGTGCTGGTGCAAATCGGCCTGCTCGACGCGAAGCTCTTGCCGGTGAGCGGCATCGAGCAGGCGAAGAAGCTGCTCGATCCCAAGATCCCGTCGAATGCGATGATGAAGAACTGGAAGTACGCGGGGTAGCAGCGCGGCCGCAGCGTAGGGGCGCGCTGCGCGCGCCCCGGTTCCACGGGAACGGCGCGCGCCGCTGGCCCAGGGCGAATACGCAAGTTCCGGCGGCCGAGTTGGTGCATGCACGGGCAGGGCGCGCGCAGCGCGCCCCTACGCGTCAGCGCTCGCGCTCCAGGAGCCCGCGGATCAAATACATCTCCGCCTCGTGCACGGTGCAGGTCTGTTGCCACGCATCCTCGGATTGCGCGGCGAGGCGCCAGCTCATCAAAGTGATGACGCAGCTTGCGGCGTCGCGGCCGAGCAGCGCGCCCGGCAGCACGCGCGCCGCATTGCGGAACTGCATCTTGTCGCGCGTCCGCCCCACGTCGTAGTCGACCGTCAGCCGCTTGGGGTCCGCGTGCAGGCGCACCCAGGTTTCCTTGCCGTCGAAGATCGATGTGCCCACGAACAGGCCGGGCTCGGCCTCGCGGCGCTGCCAGCTGCCCCAGGCCCAGCGGCCCTGCTCGAGCCCGTCGGCCATGATCTTGAACGCGGCCTCGGCCGGCACCGCCACGGCGATGCTGCTCGTGTGGCAAAACGGATCGATCATCGGATGCTCCCCTGCTGCACGGCGGCCAACCTGTCGCGCGAACCGCGGCGGGGCAAGCCCATTCGCCGCCGCTTGGCGCCGCTGGCGGCAGCCGCTAGCATTGCCGCGCAGTCCATCGAGGGGGACACCATGTCGCTTCGCTTTCCCGCCGCCGTCGCGGGCGCTTTTTCGCTGCTGTGCTCCGCCGCGGCCTCGGCCCAGACGATCGAGTGGAAGTTCAACAACAACTACGCGCCGACGCGGCCCGAATCGGCGCACATCCGCGCCTTCGCCAAGGACCTCGAGACGGCGACCGGCGCGCGCTTCAAGATCACGGTGCTCGAAGGCGGCGCGATGAACCTCCGCGACGCCGATGCATTGCGCTGGATGACGATCGGCACGCCCGAGATCGCGTTCAACTGGCCGCCGTTCCTCGGCCGCGACGCGCCGGAGCTGGCCAATCTCTACGTCTACGGCTCGGTCTCAACCGCCGCCGAGCATTTGAAAGCGCTGCCCGCCCTCGAGCAGATCCTCACCGAGGGCTACAACAAGGCCAAGATCGGCGTTGCCGGCTTCATGGGCCTGCCGATCATCGACGCCACGCTGTTCTGCCGCCAGCCGGTGCGCACGCTCGACGAGCTAAAGCGCGTGAAGCTCCGAGTCGGCACGCGCGAGCAGGTGGAAACGTTCAAGGCGCTCGGCGTCGCGGCACAGATCGTTCCGCAAAACGAACTCTATTCTGCGCTCCAGACCGGCGTCATCGATTGCGCGCTCTATGCCGCGCGCTTCGCGCAATCGGTCTCGCTGCAGGAGGTCGCGAAGCATGCGACCTACACCGGCTTCCCGTTCCCGCCGGTGCCCTACGTGATCATGGTCAACCAGGCGAAGCACGCGGCGCTGCCCGCCGACATGAAGGCGGCGCTTGCGGCGGCGACCGCGCGCCTCAAGGAAGCCTCGTCCGACTTCAGCAAGGACTCCGCGGCCGAGAAGGATGCACGCGAGAAGCTGCGCGCCGCCGGCGTCACCTGGCATCCGGACCTTTCCGCCGCCGACCAGGAAGCGATCCGCAAGGCGTCGCTCGCCACCTGGAAGACGATCGCCGGCGAGGCGGGCGCCACGGCCGTCGCCAACCGCGAGCGCATCCTGAAGGCGCTGGGCCGCAGCGACTAGCATGACGCCGGCCGGAGCGGCACCGGAACGGCCGCGCCTCGACGCGGCCGTTCTGCTGCTGGCGCGCGCGCTGGCGGCGCTCGCCGCCGCCGCGGTCGCCGGCATGGCCGTCATCGTCGTCGCGTCGGTGGTGATGCGCTATGCGCTGGGCTCGCCGTTCCGCTTCAGCGAGGAACTGGCCGGCCTGCTGCTGGCGATGGCCGCGTTCCTCGCGATGCCGCTCACGGTCGCGGCCGATCTCAACATCCGCGTCACTCTGCTGCCGGACAGGCTTCCGCCGCCGGCGCGGCGCGCGCTGTTCGTGTTCGGTCAGCTCATCCTCGCCGCGTTCGGAACCGTGTTCCTGCTGGAAGCGTGGAAGCTCGCGGATTTCACGATCGCGCGGAATCTCAAGACCGAGCAGGCGCGCCTCGTGCTGGCGCCGTGGATGATCGCGATGATGGCGGCGGTGGGCCTCCTTACGCTGCTCGCGGTCTGGCGCGCGCTGCGCCCGCCGCCGCGCCCGGGCTGAGGCAATGGTCTGGACCGTTCTTGCGGGCCTGCTGTCGATCACGGTCGCGAGCGGCGCCGTGCTCGGCGCGGCGCTCGGCCTCACCGGCTTCGCGATCCTCCATTTCTATGCCGATGGCGGCACGCAGCTCGGCGTGCAGGCGGTGTGGAACGTCTTCAACGATTTCACGCTCACCGCGATTCCGCTGTTCATCCTGCTCGGCGACATCCTCGTGGTCAGCGGCCTCGCCGGCGACGTCTACAAGGCGATGGCGCCGGTCTTCGCGCGCATGCGCGGCGGGCTGCTGCACACCAACATCGCGGTCTGCACCGTCTTCGGCGCGGTCAGCGGATCGTCGATCTCGGTGGCCGCGCTGGCCGGCTCGGTCGCGTATCCCGAGCTCACGAAGCGCGGCTACGACCGCGGCGCCGTCGTCGGCAGCCTCGCCGGCGGCGGCACGCTCGGCCTGCTGATCCCGCCGAGCCTGAGCCTGCTGATCTACGGCGCCATCACGGAAACCTCGATCGGCCGGCTGTTCCTCGCCGGCGTCGTGCCGGGCCTCACCGCGGCGCTGCTGTTCATGGCCTGGATCTGGTGGTCGGCCTATCGCAACCCCGCGCTGGCGCCGGAGGAGGCGCCGGCGACGCGCCTCGGCCGCGCGCTCGTCGGAATGCTCCGCATCTGGCCGCTGCTGCTCCTGATCGCGGCGGTGCTCGGCACGCTGTTCGCCGGCATCGCCACGCCCACCGAAGCTGCAGGCGCCGGCGTCGCGGCGGCGGTGCTCGTCGGCGTCTTCTTCGGCAACCTCACGCTCGCGAAGCTCGGCGAGGCGCTGATGTCGACGGTCAAGACCTTCGCCGTGATCGCCGTCGTGTTCATGGGTGCCATCATTCTCGCGCAGTCGATCAGCGTTCTTGGCCTGCCGCAGCAGCTTCTGCGCACGGTTTCCGATCTCGGCATTCCGCCGCTGGCGATGCTGGGTCTCGTGGTGCTGATCTATCTCGGCCTCGGCTGCCTGTTCGACGGCCTCTCGATGATGATCATGACCCTGCCGGTGGTGTTTCCGCTGCTGACGGGGCTCGGCTACGATCCGATCTGGCTCGGCGTCATCGTCACGATCATGATCGAGGTGGGGATGCTGACGCCGCCGGTCGGGATGAACCTGTTCGTGCTCGTCGGCATCTCGGGCAACAGCATCACGCTCGGCGAGGCCGCGCGGGCGGCGCTTCCCTATTGGCTGGCGCTGATAAGCCTTGTCGCGATCATGGTCGTGGTGCCCGGAATTGCCACGGGGCTGCCCGATCTCGTCATGGGAAAGCGCTAGGCATGGGCTACCTCGACCGCAAGCGTGCCGGCCGCCTGATGGCGGAGGCGGGTCTCGATGCGCTGGTGCTGCTGACGCCCGAAGGCTTCGCATACGCCACCGGCGTGCCGGGCGGGCCGGCCTTCATGTGGCGCCGCGCGGGCGCCGCCGCGGCGCTGGTGCCGGCCGATCCGGCGCTCGCCGAAGGCGCCGTCGTCTACGATCTGCTCGCGCCGCGCTTCCGCGCCGCGAGCGGCATCGCCGACATGCGCACGCATCCGATCTGGGTCGAGACCGACGATCTCTCGGACGTCGATCCCGGCACCAACGATCCGGCGGCGGCGCTGGCCGACAGCCATCGCCGCGCCGGGCGGCCGAGGGGCTTCGTGCGCCCGCAGACCTTCGACGCCGGCGCCTGCTTCGCGCATCTGCGCGATCAGCTTGCCGAGCGCGGGCTGCTGCGAGGGCGCATCGGCCTCGAGTTCAATCTTCTTTCGGTCGCCGATCACGCCACGTTGAAGTCGGCGATCCCCGAGGCCGAATGGGTCGACGGCACGCGCACGCTGGCGCTCGCGCGCATGGTCAAGAGCGCTTCCGAGATCGCGCACCTCCGCACCGCGGTCGAGCTTTCCGAGGCGGGCACCGCCGCGCTGGTGAGCGCGATCGCGCCCGGCGTCTCGCGCAACGCGCTCGCCGCCGCCTGGCGCGCCGGAGTCGATGCCGAAGTTGCCGCGCGCGGCGTCGGCAATCTGACCGGCGTCTGGGAGTACGTCTCGGTCGGGCCCAATCCCTGGGGCGGCGACGCCGTGGCACGAAGCGGCGATCTCGTGAAGGTGGATGTCGGCTGCGTGATCGCCGGCTATTCCTCGGATGCCGGCCGCACCTACGCGGTCGGCCGCGCGAGCCCGCTCCAGCGCCGCCTGTTCGGCGCGCTCGCCGAGGCCTTCGCCGAGGGCAGCGCCGCCATCAAGCCGGGCAACCTGCTCTCGGATGTCTTCCATGCCGCGCAGCGCGGGCTCGCGCGTGCCGGCTTTCCCGAATTCACGCGCGGCCATTTCGGCCACGGGCTTGGCGCCAATGTCGGCAGCGAGGAGTGGCCGTTCATCTCGGCCGAGAGCGCGATCCCGATGGAAGCGGGCATGGTGCTCGCTTTCGAGACGCCGTGGTACGTCGACGGCGTCGGCGGGATGATCATCGAGGATCAGATGCTGGTGACGGAGAACGGCCACGAGCCGATGAGCAAGCTGCCGCGCGCGCTGCGCGAGATCGGATAGCGCGCGACGGCGCCCTGCCGATCCCTGTCCTCTAATGTCGAAAATTTGACATGATAATTCCGCTCCGCTAGGGTGTGTCATGGCCCGAGAGAGGCCGGCTAACCGTGGAGGGAACGATGTCTGGATTTCGCATGATCGCGGCGGTGGCTCTGCTGGCCGGCGCCGCTCTGCCCGCGTCGGCGCAGGAGCTCCGGATCGGCTACCTGACGACGCTGACTGGCCCGTTCGCCGGCATCGGCGGGCACAACGAGAAGGGCTGGAAGCTCGGCCTCGCGAAAGAAGGCTGGACGAAAGACGGCGACAAGCTCGGCGGCGTGCCGGCGCGCGTCCTCATCGCCGACGACCAGGCGAAGCCCGATGTGGGCCTGCGCGAAGTCGAGCGCATGATCAAGAGCGAGCGCACGCAGATCATCGCCGGCACGATGGCCTCAAACGTGATGATGGCGATCGCGAAGGTGATCACCGACGCGAACGTCGTGCTGGTCGGCACCAATGCCGGTCCGGCGCCGCTGGCGGGCGAGCAGTGCAATCCGCTGTTCGTCTCGGCCTCGTTCATGAACGACCAGAACGCCGAGGCCACCGGCGAGCTCGTCACGAAAGACAAGGTGAAGTCGGTCTACCTGATCGCGCCGAACTATCAGGCCGGGAAAGACAACGTCGCCGGCTTCCAGCGCACCTACAAGGGCAAGGTCGCCGGCACGGCGCTGGTGAAGCTCGGCGAATCGGATTACCAGGCCGATTTCGCGAAGGTGCGCGCGGCGGCGCCCGAGGCGGTGTTCGTGTTCGCGCCCGGCTCCATGGGCGTCTCGTTCATGAAGCAATGGGAAAGCTCCGGCCTCGGCAAGACGATCAAGCTCTACACGCTCTACACGATCGACAATTCCACGCTGCCGGCGATCGGCGCGGCAGCGATCGGCTCGACGCACACGAGCCATTGGAACCCCGACCTTCCCGATCCGCGCAATCAGGAATTCGTCAAGGCCTACCTCGCCGCGAACGGGCAGCTTCCCTCGCTCTTCGCGGTGCAGGGCTACGATGCCGCGCGCGGCATCGCGGCCGCGGTGAAGAAGCTCAACGGCAAGATCGACGATCCGAAGCTGATCGCGAAGACCATGCGCGACGGCCTTGCCTCGGTGCGCGGCGACCTCAAATACAACGTCAACGGATTCCTCGTTCAGCCCTATTGGAAGCTCGAGGTGGTGGCGGGCGAGGGCGGCAAGGCCATCGAGCGCGGCCGTGAGAAGGTAATGGAGCGCGGCGATTCGTTCGCCGAGAAATGCCCGAAAGACAGGCAGCTCTAGCGGCTGCTATTCGTCCGCGCGGCGCGAGGCCGCGCGGACGATTGCCGCTCGGCGCCGCGCCGCCTAGTATCGCTGCATGAAGAAGGCCGGCCCCCGCCGCGATCTGATGGAGCGCGAATTGCTCGAGCGCGCGGCGGAGATTTTCGCCGCGCGCGGCTTCGCGAACACGACGCTGCAGGATATCGCCGACGCCGCCAAGGTCGGCCGCACGACGCTCTATCACTATTTCAAGAGCAAGGACGAGTTCCTGACCGCGCTCGTCGAGGACGTGACGATCACGGCCTCGCGCCGCATGCGCACGATCCGCATGAAGGCCGAAGTGTCGCCGGGCGAGCGCCTGCGCCAGGCCGCGCTGACCCAGCTCGACTGGCTGCTCGAGCGGCCGAACCGCTTCAAGGTGCTGGTGCGCGACGAACACACCTTGCCGCCCGAGATCCTGCGGCGCCACGAGGGCGCCAAGCGCGAAGTACTCGCGGAGTTCACGGCGATCATCCAGGCCGGAATCGACGCGGGCGAGTTCCGCGACGGCCATGCGCGCGTGATGGCGCTCAGCGTCATCGGCATGTGCAACTGGAGCGTCTGGTGGTTCAACCCCAAGGGCTCCATGACGCGGGCGCAGATCGGGGAGATGGTTGCCGACATGGCGGTGCGCGCGGTGCGCCGCGCCGAGCCCGTCAACGGCGCGCGCACGGCCAAAACGGCGCTGCGCGATCTCCGCAGCAACCTCGCGGAGCTCGAGCGAATTATCGAGCGCGAGAACTGACGCGCCGCTCCGTCGGGTCGCGCGCCGCGCGATAGGCCTGATACTCGCGGTAGAAATCCGGCGCGTACACGGCGAGCCGCGCGTCGTCGACTCGGCCCGTCCGCATCAGGAAATCGTACACGAAATCGAGGATCGGCTGCTGCATCACCGTGCGCAGCCGCTCGTACCACATGAAGCTGCGCTCCATCGCGACGCCGAAGCGCTCGCGCACCGGCTTGCGGATCTCGACGAAGCGCGGCAGCGCGGCGGCGACGTCGTCGCCCGTCTCGCAAAAGGCCTGGAACAGCGCGCCGGCATCGTCCATCGCCAGCCGCGTGCCCGATCCGATCGAGGGATGCGCGCTGCGCAGCGCGTCGCCGACCAGCACGACGTTCCCGTGATGCCAGCGCTCGTTGGTCGTGACGGGCAGGTTGCGGAAGTTCGATTTGTTGTCGATCAGCGGCGCGCCCTGGAGATCGTCCGCGAACACGCGCTCCATGTGGGCGCGGCGCTCGGGCTCGCTCATCTCCGCGAGGCCCGAGTCGCGCCAGGTTTGCGCGTCGCATTCGGTCACGAAGGTGCTCATCGACGCCGTGTAGGCGTAGTAGTGCCCGACATAGTAGCCGCCACCGAAACGTCGGAACGTGAGCCCGTTCGGGACGAGCGGGCGGGCGAGGCCATACCAGGCGAGATAGTTGGTGACATTGTAGCTGCGCGTGCCGAACTCCGCGGCGTAAAGCTTGCGCACCGCCGAGTTGGCACCGTCCGCGGCGACGACGAGATCCCAGCCCGCGAAGCGATCGATCGTCTCGAGGCGTGCATTGTGCTCGACGGGAATGCCGATCTCGCGGCAGCCCTCGGTGAGGATCGCGAGCAGCTTCAGCCGCTCGATGGCGCCGCCGCGATCGCTGTAGGCAAGCCGCACGCACGCGTCGTCGAGGCGGATGTCCTGCCGGTGCTCGAACACCATCGCCGCCGCGATCCGGTCCGTGAGCTCGGCATCGGCCGCGCGCAGCCGTTCCACCGCCTTGTCGCCCATCGCGACGCCGAAGCCATAGGTGGCGCCTTCCGGGTTCTGCTCGAAGACGGCGATCTCGTGCCGCGGATCGCGGCGCTTCATCAGCCGCGCGAAATAGAGCCCGGACGGGCCGCCGCCGACGATCGCGATTTTCATGTGCCGCCGCCTCCGAGGGTGCCGCGCGGCCTCGCCGCCGCGGCTCTTGACATATTGAACGCTATCGTCGAAAATTCGTCAAGTAAGAACAGATCGAACGGCGGGAGAAATGCCCAACGAGCAGCTGGAAACGGCCGGGCTGCGCAACGCGCAATGGACGATGCGCGGCTTGCCGGCGGGCACGTCATGCATCCCGGTGCCGCTCACGACGGCCGACAGCGCGTCGTGTTCGGGCTTTCTGTATTGGCGCGGCAGCCCGAAGACGGTCGTCTGCGTGATGCATCCGCGCGAGTTCCTCGTCACGCATTACCTCATCCCCGCCATCATCGAGTCGGGCTGCGCCGCGTGGACGCAGACGCCGCGCTCGGTCGGCAACGATATCCGCCTCGAGCACGAGATCGCGCTGCTCGACGTGGCCGCGGGGCTTGATCATCTCCGTTCGGCGGGGTTCGAGCGCATCGTGCTGCTCGGCAATTCGGGCGGCTCCAGCCTCTACACCTTCTATAACCAGCAAGCGCTGCTCGAGCCCGCGAAGCGCCTCGAGCGCACGCCCGGCGGCCGGCCGACCGGCCTCGCCGAGCTGTCGATGCCGGCGCCCGACGCGATCGTCTATGTGGCGCCGCATCCGGGGCAAGGGCGCCTGCTGATGAACGCCATCGATCCGTCGCTGACCGACGAGCGCGATCCGATGTCGGTCGATCCCGCGCTCGATCCGTTCGCCATGGCCAACGGCTTCGCCGAACCGCCGGCGAGCGCCACCTATGCGCCCGATTTCGTCGCGCGCTACCGCGCCGCGCAGGAAAAGCGCGTGGCGCGGCTCGACGGCATCGCGCGCGATCTCATCAAGGAGCGCCTCGGGGCGCGGAAGCGCGCGAAAGAAGGCGGCACTCGTGCCGACCGCATCGCGGGCGCGCATACGCCGGTGATGACGATCTGGCGCACCGACGCCGATCTGCGCTGCTGGGACCTGAAGCTCGATCCTTCGGAGCGGCGCTATGGCTCGGTGTGGGGGCGTGATCCGTTCGCGTCGAACTACGGCGCCGTGGGCTTCGCGCGCTTCTGCACGCCGGAAGCCTGGCTTTCCACGTGGTCGGGCCTCACCTCGCGCGCGAACATGTACGAGACCTTGAAGTCGGTCGAGCAGCCCGTGCTGATGATCGAATATAGCGGCGACAACACGATCTTTCCGGGCGATATCGACCGCCTCTTCGGCGCGATACCGAGCGCGAACAAGCAGCGCGCAAAAGTGCGCGGCGATCATCACGGGCGGCCGATCGCCAAGGGCGAGCCGGCCGGGCGCGACGAGGCGGGCCGCCGCATCGCCGAGTGGCTGCGGCCGCTCGCGCTGACCTGAACGCGGCGGCAAGGCAACGGGATCCGAGGCACACATGGTGCGAGAGCCACTTCCGGGCGTCGTCTATCCACCGGCCGAGGCAACGGCACGCTACAAGGCGGCGGGCGTGCTTGGCGAAACCACGCTCGGCCAGGCCCTGCACGAGGCCGCGCAGCGCTTCGCGGACCGCACCGCGCTCGTCGGACCCGGCCGGCGCTGGACCTATCGCGAGCTCGACACGATCACCGACAAGGTGGCGGCGGCGCTTCTCGGGCTCGGCCTCAGGCCGCTCGATCGCGTGATGATGCAGATCGGCAACGTGCCCGAGTTCTTCTTCGCGGCCTATGGCTGCTTCAAGGCGGGCCTCGTGCCGGTGTGCACGCTGGCGGCGCACCGCGAATCGGAAATCGGCTTTCTCGCACCGTTCACCGAGGCGCGCGCACATTTCGTGCAGGGCAATCTCGCGAAGTTCGATCTTTGCGCCTTCGCCGTGGAGATGCAGCCCAAGAGCGGCGTCGCGCACATCATTGCCACCGGCGGCATGAAGCGCCCCGGCGTGCATTCGCTCGAAGCGCTGATTGCCGGCATCGACGCCAAGGAAGCGCGCCGCGCGATCGAGGCGCTGGCGATCGACCCGTGGAACGTCGCGATCTTCCAGCTGTCCGGCGGAACCACCGGCCTGCCGAAGGTGATCCCGCGCTTCCACAACGACTACCTCTACAACAGCCGCGCCGTCGCCGAATGGGTCGGCGTCACGAAAGACACGGTCGTGTATTGGCCGCTGCCCGCGGTCCACAATGCCGGCATGGTCGGCTTCAACCTGCCGACGCACCTCATGGGCGGCACCGTCGTCGTGACCGAAGAGGCGGACTCCGACACGTTCCTTTCGACCTGCCAGCGCGAGCGCGTGACCTACACCGGCGGCGCGCTGCCGATCGTCGTGCGTTCGATCGAGCGCCAGCGCGCGAATCCCTACGATATCTCCTCGATCCGGCAATTCATCTCGCTCGATTCGAGCCCGATGATCGAGCGCGATCTGGGCGTGCCGGCCTACCACATCTTCGGCATGGCCGAGGGCGTCGTGATGTTCACGCGGGCCGTCGATCCGCCGGCGGTGCGCGCGGAGATGATCGGACGGCCGATCTCCGAGCTCGACGAGATCCGGCTCGCGCGGCCCGGCACCGACGATCCGGTGGCGGAGGGCGAAGACGGCGAGTTCTGCTGCCGCGGCCCCTACACGCTGCACGGCTACTACAAGGCGCCGGAGCACAATCAGAAGGCCTTCACGCGCGACGGCATGTATCGCTCGGGCGATCTGATGCGCGCGATGCGCGTCGACGGCAGGCTCTATTACAAATTCGTCGGCCGCATCAAAGACAACATCGATCGCGGCGCCGAGAAGATCTCCGCCGAGGAGATCGAGACCTATGTCGGCCGCCATCCTTCCGTGGCCAGCGTCGCCGCCATCGGCATGCCCGATCCCACCTATGGCGAGCGCGTCTGCGTCTATCTGATCCTCAACGCGGGTCAGAAGGCGCCGACGGTGGCCGAGCTCGGCGCCTTCCTCGGCACGCAGGGCCTCGCGAAATTCAAATGGCCCGAGCGCATCGAGGTGATGGAGAATTTCCCGGTCACGAAGGTCGGCAAGGTCAGCAAGGCGCTGCTGCGCGCCGACGTTTCGGCCAAGCTGGAGCAGGAGAAGCTGCGCAAGGCCGGCTAGGGCGTCCCATGAATCAAGCGAGCGAGACGGCGATGAGCGAGATCAAACCGGCGCTGCACGGCGTTCACCACACGGCGTTTCCCACCTGGAAGCCGAAATCCACCGTGCGCTTCTACCGCGACATCCTCGGCCTCAAGGTGCGCCACGCGATCACGGCGAAGGGCTGGGGCCCCGAGAACCATCCCGATTTTCTCCATTTCTTCTTCGATGCGGGAAACGGCAGCACGATCGCGTTCTTCTACTACATCGGAACCGACCCGCGCCCCGAACTCACCGGCCCGCGCGGCTATCTCGGAAACGCGCGGCATACGGCCTGGACGGCCGAAACACCCGCGGAGCTGACCGCGTGGCGTGATCGCCTCCGCGCGCACGGCGTGCAGGTGAGCGAGGAGATCGAGCACGAAACGATCCGCTCGATCTATTTCCGCGACCCGAACGGCTATGCGCTCGAGATCACGCTCCAGGCGCGTCCGCTCGCAGCGGCCGACATCCGCGACGCGGAGCTGACGATCGACGCGATGTGCGAAACCTTCGGCGACCACGAAGGCAAGGGCACGATCGAAGACATGTGGCGGCGCAAAGGCGCCAAGGTGCGGACGCTGCTCGGGGAGGCGGCATGATGCCGAGCCTGTTCGTTCTCGACGTGCCCGAATTCGCGCCGCTGATCGCCGGCGCCGCCGGCACGCACAAGGTGCGCCGCCGCAACGGATACGCGGCGATCGAATCCGCCGACCAGGTCGTCGTCGAGCGCGCCAAGAGCGGCCTGCCGGACGCGGTGTGGTTCGGCGCGCTCACGGGCGGCTACGAGGGCCGCGTCGTCGAATTCAGCGCCGAGCGCCTCGTGATCGGAAAGCCGTGAGCGCCGGAGCGATGGACACGCGCCCCGCCGCCGAAGAGCCGATGCAGTATGTGCGCTCGCATCGCCCATTCGTGCTGCGCCAGACCGTCAAGTGGAGCGACTGCGATCCCGCCGGCGTGGCGTACACCGGCCGCTTCGTCGAATACGTCACCACGGCCTTCCGCGCGTTCCTCGCGCACATCCTCGACGGCAACATCGAGGCCCATGTCGCGCGCTACGGCGTCGATTTCCCGGCCAAGGCGATCTCGTTCGTGTTCGAGTCGTCGCTGCGCCCGGACGACAGGTTCGACGTCGAGGTCCGCGTCGCCGGCATCCGCAACACCACGTTCGAGTGCGAATTCCTGGGCACGCAAGGCGGCAAGCCGTGCTTCACGGCGCGCATGACGACGATCTGCGTCGTGCCCGTCGAGCGCAAGGCGATGCGCGTTCCCGACACGCTGCGCGCGCGGCTCGAGCCCCATCTCGCCGCCGCGGTCACGCCCTGAGCCCGCCGAGATAGGTGGCGGAGACGAGCTCGGCATACTCCGCCGGCGTCACAGGCCCGGCCGGGTCGTACCAGATATAGGTGTAGTTGATCATCCCGATCAGCATCATCGTCTGCACCATCAGCGTGCGGCGGTCGATCTTGCGCCGCGCATCGCAGGCGCGCACGAGTTCGCTCACGATCGCGATGATGTCGCGCTGCTTCTTGACGATCGCGGCGCGGTGGCCGGCGTCGAGATTGTGCAGGTCGTGCAGCAGCACGATCTGCAGGTGCTTGGAATCGGCGTTCACCAGCACCATCGCGCGCACGGTCTCGCGGAAGCGCGCCTCGGCGTCCGCGCCGCGCTGCGCGGCCTTCTTCACTTCGCCGAGCAGGAAGTCGAGATGCCCGGTCAGCATCTCGGCCAGGATCTTCTCCTTCGAATCGAAGTAGTGATAGAGCAGGCCGCGCGAGATATGATTGGCCTTGGCGAGATCGGCGATGCTCGCATTGGGATAGCCCACGCGCGCGAACAGCGCCGCCGAGCGCCGCAGGATCTCGCGGCGGATCTCCGGATAGTTCAGAGACTGCGTGCGCGCCATTCGCTTATTTGCGGACCTGCACGCGCTGCGCCTTCGCCTCGTAGCGCGGCAGGGTGCCCTCGGGATGGCACTCGACCGGAACCTTGAGGCCGAGGCGGCTCGTCAAAGTCCGCTCGATGATCGCGGCCAGCTCCTCGCGCGGCGCGTTGTAGGTGCGCTCGCATTCCACGGCGACGACGAGGTGCTTTGGCGCCGGGCCAGGCACGTCGACATAGATCTGCCAGGCTTCCTTCACCGTGCCGCGCGTCGCCGCCACCACGTCCTCGATTTGCGAGGGATACACGATCACGCCGCGCACCTTCAGCATGTCGTCGGAGCGGCCGATGATGCGCCCGATCGTCGTCATGCCCTTGCGGCCGCAAGGGCAATCGTGCGGCCGGTCGGAGACGCGCACGAGATCGCGCGTGCGCCAGCGCACGACCGGCGAGGCCTGCTTGTCGAGTGTGGTCACAACGAGCTCGCCCACCTCGCCGGGTCCGACCGGCTTGAACGTGTCGGGGTCGAGAATCTCGGTCAGGATCGTGTCCTCGTTGATCAGGTGCATCTCGTCGCGCGCGTGGCTGTGGTCGCAGGTGCTCGAGACGATCGGGCCGCCGGCCTCGGTGGTGCCGTAGGTGTTGTAGGTCTTGAAGCCCGCCGGCATCCCGGCCTCGAGTTCGTCGCGGAACGCGCGCGAAACGGATTGCCCGCCGATCACGGCGTAACGCAGCACCCAGTCGGTTTTGGGGTCGATGCCCTTCTCGCGCGCGGTGCGGATGAGCGTGGCGAGGAACACCGGCGAGACCGACGCGAATTTGAGCTTCATGTCGCGCAGCCATTCGACGACGAGGTCGCTGCGGCCGGGGCCCACCGGGAAATTGACGGCGCCGAGTTCGGCCAGGCCGAGATCGAAGGCGAGGCCGCCCACCCACAGGCCGAAGCCGAAGCCGTTGTAGGCGCGGTCGCCGGCGCGCAGGCCGTGGCAATAGAGCTGCCGCGCCACCTGCTTCGAGAGCATGGCCATATCGGCGCGCGTGAAGCCGAACAGCACCGGCAGGCCCGTGGTGCCCGAGGTCGCGCAGAACCGTTCGACGGAGTCCACCGGCGCGGTCAGCAGCGGGAATGGGTACTGGTCGCGAAGCTGCGATTTCTCGAGGAACGGAACACGCGCGAGCGCCTGCGGATCGGAAAGATCGCGCGGATGCACCCCGCCTTTCGCGAAATGCGCGACCCATTCCGGCGAATGCGCGAGCCGCGCGCCGAGCGCCGCCAGCTTCTTGCGCTGGATCGCGGTGAGATCGTCGCGGTCAAGCCGTTCGATCTCGGGGTGCAGCATGGTGTCGTTGGGCGGCGTCATGGCGGATCTCCCTGCTTCGGGCCGGTTGCCTCGGCCCCGTCTTGATTTCGCGCGCAAATTCTATTATAAGCCGGACGATCAGTCAATTAATTGCCCGGCCAGAACTTCGATCTCCCGCAAACGGTGTCGGCATGCAGCTCGCCCCGCGCACGAATGGCTTCGGCCAATTGATTCGCAGCGACCAGGTCCACGGCTCGCTCTATCACGATCCCGCGGTCTTCGCCGAGGAGCTCGAAAAGATCTGGTATCGCACCTGGATCTATGTCGGGCACGAAAGCGAGGTGCCGAAGTCCGGCGACTTCGTGATGAAATCGATCGGCCCGCAGCCGGTGATCATGACGCGCGATGGGGAAGGGCGCGTGCATCTGCTGCAGAACCGCTGCCCGCATCGCGGCAACCAGGTGTGCACCGAGCATCGTGGCAACACACGCAGCTTCTCGTGCCCGTTCCACAACTGGACCTTCGCGATCGACGGCCGCCTCACCGCGTTCGCGTTTGCCGACGGGTATGAGGGCCGCGACATGTCGAACCTGCGGCTTGCGCCGGTGCCGCGCGTGGCCAGCCATCGCGGCTTCGTGTTCGGCTCCTTCGCCGCGGAGGGTCCTTCGCTCGTCGAGCACCTCGGCGCCGCCGCCGAGACGATCGACCGCCTCTGCGAAGCGTCGCCCGAGGGCGAGGTCGAGATCACGGCCGGCTTCCTCCAGCATCGCGTCAAGGCGAACTGGAAGTTCCTCACCGAGAACGAGTGCGACGGCTATCACCCGGCCTTCGTGCATTCCTCGATCTTCGGCGTGGCCGAGAGCGGCATCGGCGCGCTCTACGGCTCGAAATCCGCGGCGTTGAGCCGCGATCTCGGCAACGGCCACACCGAGATCGACCTCCGCCCCGAGTTCCGTCGCATCGGCAAGCCGCTCCATTGGTTCGGCACCTCGGCGGACCGGTTGCCCGACTACGTTTCGCGCATGAACGGCCGCTACGGCGCGGAGAAGGCGCGGCAGATCATGATCGACGGCACGCCCCACGTCATGATCTTCCCCAATCTGTTCATCGCCGAGATCCAGATATTCGTTCTCCAGGCGCGGGCCGTCGACGACACGATCCAGCACGTCACGGCGCTGCAGCTCAAGGGCGCGCCCGACATGAATCGCCGACTGCGCCAGCAGACGATGGGCTCGGTCGGCCCCGCCGGCTTCCTGCTCGCCGACGATTCGGAAATGTACGAGCGCACGCAGCGCGGCGTGGTGCAGCGCCAGCCGGAGTGGGTGCAGCTCACGCGCGGCATGCATCGCGAACGCGCGGACGACGAAGGATTCCGCATCGGGCACGTCACCGACGAGGTGCCGCAGCGCGGAATCTGGCGCCACTACCGCGCGCTGATGGAGGCCGCGCCATGCTGATGGAATTCGATCGGGATTCCTTGCTGCGCCAGGTCGAAGCCTTCATCTATCGCGAGGCGCGGCTGCAAGACGAGCATCGTTATGCGGAGTGGGAATCGCTCTGGGCCGACGATGGCGTCTATTGGGTGCCGGCGAACGGCGACGACATCGACCCCGAACAGCAGATGTCGATCATCTACGACAACCGCTCGCGCATCGCCCTGCGTGTACGCCAGCTTCTGAGCGGGCGGCATTACAGCCAGGAGCCGCGCTCGCGCCTGCGCCACATGGTGACGAACGTCGAGATCACGCGCCGCGACGGGCCGGAGATCGCCGCCGCCTGCAACGTGCTCGTGTTCGAATCGAACCTGCGCGGCGAAACGCTGTGGGCCGCGCGGACGGAATATCTGCTGCGCGCGGGCAGCGAGGGCCTGCGCATGGCGCGCAAGACGGTGAAGCTCGTCAACAACGACAAGCCGCTCTATACGCTGTCGTTCCTGATCTGAGCACGGCTGGGGGATCGGCGCGTGAACACGACACCGGAAACGAAGACGCTCATCGCGGATGGGCCCGTTCTCCTGAGCCTTGCGGGCGGAGTCGCTCATCTTCGGCTCAACCGGCCGCAATCGGCCAATGGCATGAGCGTCGAGTTGCTCAAGGCGCTCTACGACGCGGTGATGCTGTGCCACGGCACGCCGGGCGTCCGCGCGCTGCTCATCACCGGCGAGGGCAAGAATTTCTGCGCCGGCGGCGACGTGCAGGCCTTCGCCGCGCGCGGCAAGACGCTGCCCGACTACATCCGTCCCGCCACGGCGTATCTTCAGGATTCGGTGCTGTCGCTCGCGCGCTTGCAGGCGCCGGTGATCGTGGCGGTGCAGGGCTTCGCGGCGGGCGGCGGCGGCTTCGGCCTCGTCTGCGCGGCCGATCTCGTGATCGCGGCCGAAAGCGCGAAGTTCCTCGCCGGCGCCACGCGCGTGGCGATGGCGCCCGATGCCGGCGTGTCGGTCACGCTGCCGCGGCTCGTCGGCCTGCGCAAGGCAACCGAGATCCTGCTCACCAATCCGGTCATCGACGCGGCCGAAGCGCTCAGGCTCGGGCTCGTCACGAAAGTCGTTCCCGACGCGGAGCTCGGCAATGCCGCACGCGCGCTGGCGGCGGAACTCGCGCAAGGCGCGCCGCTCGCGCTGGCGGCGACGAAGCGTCTGCTGCGCGCCGGCATGGCGCTCGGCATGGAAGCATGCCTATCCGAGGAGGCGCGCACCGTGTCGGAATTGTCCGGCACCGCCGACGCGCGCGAAGGGCTCGCCGCCGTGATCGAGCGGCGGCGGCCTAACTTCACCGGCTCCTGAGGCCGCCGCGATGGCCGAACCTTCCGGTCCGCGCCGCGCGCTGGTCACGGGCGCCGCGAAAGGAATCGGCTCCGCGATCGCGCGCCGGCTCGCATCGCAGGGCCGCGAGGTCGTCGTCGCGGACCGCGACGCTGCCGGCGCGGAAGAGGTCGCGAGGGCGATCGGCGGCCGCGCCGCCGCGCTCGACGTCACGGATTTCGCCCAACTGCGCGCCGTCGTGGCGGAGACGGGGCCGTTCGCCATCGTCGTCAACAACGCCGGCGTCGATCAGCACGCGTTCTTCACCGCAATGCCTGAGGCGGAGTGGCGCCGGCTGCTCGAAGTGAATCTCGTCGCCGTGCTCGCCGTCGTCCACGCGACCTTGCCGGCCATGCAGGCGGCGCGCTTCGGGCGCATCGTGAACGTCGTCTCCGAGGCGGCGCGGCTCGGCTCCAAGGGCGGATCGGTCTATGCCGCCGCGAAGGGCGGCGTCATTTCGTTCACGAAATCGATCGCGCGCGAGAACGCGCGCTACGGCATCACCGCGAATTGCGTGGCGCCCGGCCCGATCGACACGCCGATGCTGCAAGAGGGCCTCGCCAAAGTGGGCGAGAAGCTCAAGGACGCCGTCGCCGATGCCACGCTGATGAAGCGCCTCGGCACGCCCGACGAGGTCGCTGCCGCCGTGGCATTCCTCGCCTCCGACGAGGCGTCCTACATTACCGGCGAAACGCTCGGCGTCTCCGGCGGCATGGGCCTCGGCGCGTGAGCGAAGGCGCGGCCGAAGCCGTCATCGCGCGCATCCGCGCCGTCTATGCGCGCTGGGGGCGCACGACCGGCATCGAAGAGATGCGCCGCGATTGGGAAGCGCTGCATGCGCCCGATGCGTCGGCGCCGCCGGCGGAGCCGGTGTCGGCCAATGGCGTGGCGGCGGCGTGGATTGGCCGCGAGGGGCTTCGCCGCGACCGCGCCATCCTGTTCTTCCACGGCGGCGGCTTCCAGACGGGCTCGATCGAAACCCATCGCGCGCTCGCGGCGGCAATCGCGGAAAGCGCCGGCTGCCGCGTGCTGTCCGTCGACTATCGCCGCGCGCCCGAGCATCGCTTTCCGGCGCCGCTCGAAGATGCGCTCGCGGCCTGGGAATGGCTCGCCGCGACGGGCCTCGAAGCGCAGCACATTGCGTTGGCCGGCGATTCGGCCGGCGGCGGGCTCGCCGTGTCGCTGATGCTTGCGCTGAAGGCACGCGGCCGCGCATTGCCGGCCGCCGCGGCGCTGATGTCGCCCTGGACCGACATGGAGGCGAGCGGGGCGAGCTACGAGACACGCGCGGCCGCCGATCCGTTCCACCAGCGCGCGATGATCCAGGCGCTGGCCCGCGCCTATCTCGGCCGCGGCGGCGATCCGCGCGATCCGCTGGCCTCGCCGATCCGTGGCGACCTCGCCGGCCTGCCGCCGCTGCTGATCCAGGTGGGCGAATGCGAAACCGTGCTCGACGATTCGCGCCTTCTCGCCGAGCGCGCGCAGGCGGCCGGCGTCGATGCGAAGCTCGAGATCTGGCCAGGCATGTTCCACGTTTTCCAGCTCTATCCCGAACTGGCCGAGGCCCGCGCGGCAATCGCCACGATCGGCGAGCATCTCGCACGGCATTTGCGGATGAGCGCCTAAATCGGCGCGGTCACGCGGCGCTCAGGCGATAGCCGGTATCCTCCTCCGCCATCTCGGTCGCGAATCCAAAATCCGAAGCGATGCAGGAATAGACCCGGTAGAGCGGCTCGCCCTTCTCGACGCGGTTGCCCACCTTCTTGAACAAGTCCACGCCGGCCGCCTTGTCCATCGGCGCGCCGGCGAGGCGGGCGATGCGGCCGGTGCGGTAGCAGTCGATCGCCTCCACGACCCCGTCGGCCGGCGCTGCAATATCCTTCTGAAGGCGGGCCGGGCGCGACGCTTGCGGCGGCGCGCCCTGCGCGGCGATGATGCGTTGCATGGCGGCAAGCGCCGCTCCCGAATCGAGCAGCTCGCGCGCCCGCGCCTGGCCCGAGCCGCCGCGCAGGCGCGGATCGAGTTCGAGCACGCGGCCGGCAAGCTGAAGGCTCCGCTCGCGCAGATCGGGCGGCGCCGATGCATCGCGGCCGAGCACGGCCATCACGTCGCGCGCCTCCAGCGCCGGGCCGATGCCGCGGCCAACCGGCTCGTTCGTCTTGCTGATCACCACGTCGATCGCGAGGCCGATCTTGTCGCCGACAAACTCGAACAGCTTGCGCATGCGCAGCGCTTCCTCCTGCGAGCGCACCTTGGCGGTCGGCCCCACGGGGATATCGAGCACCATGTGCGTCGAGCCCGCCGCGAAGTTCTTCGAGATGATCGAGGCGACCATCTGCTCGGCGATGTTGATGCCGAGGCGGCGCTCGACCGAGATCAGCACGTCGTCGGCCGGCGAAAGATTCACGTGGCCGCCCCAGACGAGGCAGCCGCTGCAGTCCTTCACCACCCGCTTCATCTCCTCGGAATCGAGATCGACGCGGGCCAGCACCTCCATCGTGTCGGCGGTGCCGGCGGCCGAGGTGATCGCGCGCGACGATGTCTTCGGGATCGGCAGCCCGTGCGCGGCCACGATCGGCACCACGATCATCGAGGTGCGGTTGCCGGGAATGCCGCCGATGCAGTGCTTGTCGACCACCATGCGCGCGGGCCAATGCAGCTTGCTGCCCGCATCGGCCATCGCCCTGGTCAGCGCCAGAACCTCCTCGGGGCTGAAATGGCGCGCCGCCGAGATCAGGAACTCGGCGATCTCCATCTCGGCATAGCGATGGGCGGCGATGTCGCGCACGATCGCGCGCATGGCGGCTTCGTCATAGGCGTGGCCGCTGATCTTCGCGCGCACCGCCTCGAGGCTGCGCGGCGGCATCGCCGGCGCGATGGTCACCGGCGTGCCCTCGGCGAGGCCGAGCCGCCGGAACGCCGCCTTGGTGAGGCCGATCTCGTCGCGCGCCACGATGCTCTCGTCGTCCACGACCGCGAGCGTGGCCAGCAGCCTGCGGCCGTCCGGTCCCTCCACCTCCACCTTTTTGTAGGCCTGGTATTCCTCGGGCCGGAAGTCCTGGCAGGTGCGCGCGATCAGCACCAGGTTTTCCTGGTAGGTGTTGATGCCGATGCTTTTGACTTTGAGCACGCAAACGGTCTCCATGAAGGGCGGGGCCGCGAGCTATCGGAAGAATTGCGGGCGGCGGCCTTGATTTGGCTCAATGCCGCCGCAAGCTCGGCTTCGATGATGCGCCAAGACTTCCGCGAGGGCGCGCGAGTCCGCGATCTGGTGCCGGCATGGATTCCGCAACGAGCCCGCTTCTGACGGATCTGTATCAACTCAACATGATGCAGGCCTATCTCGAGGGCGGCAAGACGGACACGGCCGTATTTGAATTCTTCTTCCGCAAGCTGCCCGAACGGCGCGGCTTCCTCGTCGCCGCCGGCCTCGAAACCGCGCTGGAATTCATCGAGCAGCTCCGCTTTTCCGAGGAAGAAATCGCCTGGCTGGCGCAGAGCGGCCGCTTCGGCCGCGACCTGCTCGACCATCTCGCCGGTTTCCGCTTCACCGGCGACGTGCACGCGATGGCGGAAGGCACCGTGTTCTTCGCGCACGAGCCGATCCTGCGCGTCACCGCGCCGCTGCTCGAGGCGCAGTTTGTCGAGAGCCGTCTGATCAACATCCTGCACTTCCAGTCGATGATCGCGGCCAAGGCCGCGCGCATGGTGCTGGCGGCGCCCGGCAAGCAGCTCGTCGATTTCGGCCTGCGCCGCGCGCACGGGGCGGAAGCGGGGCTGATGGCCGCGCGCGCGAGCTACATCGCCGGCTTCGCCGGCTCGGCGACGATGCTGGCGCAGCGGAATTACGGAGTCCCGATCTACGGCACGATGGCGCATTCGTTCATCCAGGCGCACGACGACGAGGTTGAGGCCTTCGAGCGCTTCGCCGAAGCGCGGCCCGAGAACCTCGTGCTGCTGATCGACACCTACGATACCGAAGCGGCGGCGCGCAAAGTCGTGGCGCTGGCGCCGCGGCTCGCGCGCAAGGGCATCGCGATCCGCGGCGTGAGGCTCGACAGCGGCGATCTCGTAGCGCTGTCGAAGAGCGTGCGCCGCATCCTCGACGAGGGCGGGCTCCGCGAGACGATCATTTTCGCGAGCGGCGGCCTCGATGAAGACTCGCTGCTGGCAATGGCGGCGGCCGGGGCGCCGATCGACGGCTTCGGCATCGGCACCAGCCTCACGACGTCGTCCGACGTTCCCGCGCTCGACTGCGCCTACAAGCTGCAGGAATACGCCGGCATTCCGCGGCGCAAGCGCTCGGCCGGCAAGGCCACCTGGCCGGGCCGCAAACAGGTGTGGCGCCGGTACGATGCGGAGGGGCGGATCGAAGGCGATGTCCTTTCGCTCGAGACCGACATGCATCCCGGCGAAGCGCTGATCCACCAAGTCATGCGCGCGGGCCGCCGCTTGCAGCTCCGTCCGGGCCTTGCCGAGTGCCGCGCGCATGCCGCGCGCGATCTCGCCCGGTTGCCGCCGGCTTTGCGCGCGCTGAAGCCGGGCGTCACCTGTCCCGTCACCGTGTCAGACGCGCTCGTCCGCCTGGCGACGGAGGCGGATCGCCGGCAAGCGGAACACTGAGGGAGCGGGCTGATGGCAGCGTTCGAATTCGGCGACGGCGACGCCTTGCTCGTCATCGACGTTCAGATCGATTTCTGTCCTGGCGGAGGCCTCGCGGTGCCCGGCGGCGATGCGGTCGTGCCGGTCATCAACCGGCTCGCCGGCCGGTTCCGGCACGCGATCCTCACGCAGGATTGGCATCCGCCCGATCACCGTTCCTTTGCGTCCGCGCATCGGGGGAAGAAACCGTTCGAAACGGTCGCGCTTCCTTACGGGCCGCAGGTGCTGTGGCCGGATCATTGCGTGCAGGGGACACGCGGGGCCGAGTTCCATCCCGGTCTCGGCGTGCCGCATGCCGAACTGATCCTGCGGAAGGGCTTTCGCGCCGAGGTCGATTCGTATTCGGCGTTCTTCGAGAACGACCGTACGACGCCCACCGGCCTCACGGGATATCTGCATGAGCGCGGCTTCCGCCGCCTGTTCTTCGCCGGCCTCGCGCTCGATTACTGCGTCCGCTATTCGGCCGAGGATGCCATCAAAGGCGGGTTCGCGGCCACGGTCGTCATCGATGCCTGCCGCGGTATCGGCGACGATACGATCGCGGCCGCGCGGCGCGGCTTCGCGGCGCTCGGCGTGGCCGTCGCGCAAAGCGAAAGCATCGGGGCAGGCTGAATGGGCAGGCCCGCGCTCGTCTATGTCATGGGGCCCGCCGGCGCCGGGAAAGACAGCGTGCTGCGCTACGCACGCCAGCGCCTCGACGGGCGCTATCCGGTCGTCTTCGCCCACCGCTACATCACCCGGCCTCAGGGGAACGACATCGAGGACTACATCGCGCTCTCGCCCGGCGAGTTCGCGCTGCGCAAGCGGCGCGGGCTGTTCGCATTCGATTGGAGCGCCTACGGTTTCCGCTACGGCATCGGCGTCGAAATCCGCGCCTGGCGCGCGGCCGGGCTGACGGTCGTCATCGACGGCTCGCGTGCCCATTTCGCGCGCCACGCCGCGCGGCTGCCCGGCGTGCTGCCCGTCCTCATCACGGTGGACGAGGCCGACCTGCGCCGCCGCCTGATCCGGCGCGGCCGCGAGGGCCGTGCGGCGATCGAGCGCCGGCTGCGGCGCGCGCGCAATTTCGCGCCGAAGCATCCGGCGCTGGTCACGATCGACAATGCGGGGCCGCTCGAACAGGCCGGCGAGGCGCTCTGCCGGATGCTCGTCGATCTCGGCAAGGCCGGTTGATCCAAATCATAGCCGCCGCTCGGGCCGCACCCGATCTTGGTTCGAGAACGATCATGATTCCGGCCGCCAAGGATCCCCGATGGGTTTCGCGACGATCCGCAAAGCGCCGCTAGCGTCGCAGGTAGCCCCGTGCCTCGGCGAATACGATCGGGCGTGCCGCGAATTCTCGTGGCCGAAGGCGCGCGCATTGCTCGATGGCCTCGGCAACGGCGCGATCAACATCGCGCACGAGGCGGTGGACCGCCACGTCGCCGCCGGCCGCGGGGCCAAGATCGCGATCCGCTGGATCGGCAAGGACGACCGCGTCGAGGATATCCGCTACGCCGGCCTGGCCGCGCTGAGCGCGCGGTTCGCCAATGTACTTGCGTCACTCGGCGTCGGGCGCGGCGAGCGCGTGTTCTCTCTGCTCGGCCGCGTGCCGGCGCTCTATGCGGCCGCGCTCGGCACGCTCAAGGCCGGCGCCGTCTTCTCGCCGCTGTTCTCCGCCTTCGGACCGGAGCCGGTGGTGGCGCGCATGGGAATCGGCGAAGGCAAGGTGCTGGTCACGACCGAGGCCTTCTATCGGAAGAAAGTGGCACCGATCCGCGATCGCCTGCCGAAGCTCACGCATGTGCTTCTCGTCGGCGGCCGCGGCGCCGACCTGCCCGCCGATTGCCTCGACTACGCGGCGGCGATGGAGCGCGCATCGCCGGATTTCGCCACCGTCGCCACCAAGCCCGAGGACATGGCGCTGCTCCACTTCACGAGCGGCACCACTGGCCGTCCCAAGGGCGCCATCCACGTTCACGATGCCGCCGTCGCGCATCACATCACCGGCCAATACGCGCTCGACCTCCACCGCGACGACGTCTTCTGGTGCACGGCCGATCCCGGCTGGGTCACCGGCACTTCCTACGGAATCATCGCGCCGCTCACCAACGGCGCCACGCTCATCGTTGACGAGGCGGAGTTCGACGCCGAGCGCTGGTATCGCATTCTCGAGCGCGAGAAGGTGACGGTCTGGTACACGGCGCCCACGGCGATCCGCATGCTGATGAAGAT
>CAYZSG010000032.1:0-30721 GCA_964481045.1 uncultured Candidatus Odyssella sp.
CCCGCGTGGCCGCGGATTCCGCGCCGGCACCGCGACCGCGGCGCCACGGACGGGCCGGGAACCCGCCCCTACGAGAAGTCCGCGCTCAGTGCCGGATACCCGGCACGTTGAACTTCAGCCCGTTGTTGAGCGAGGTGAGATAGAGCTCGAGCTCGCCGTATTCCTTCGCATCGGGCGGCAGGTCGTTGGCGCGGATCGCGACGCCGCACCACTGGAAGCGCTTGCGGATGTCCCAGATCTCGAGCCGGCTCGTGCGCCAGGTCGGGAAATGCGGGATCTGGCCCTTGCTCTCGCCGAGCCACTGGCCGCGGATCCATTTGAGCGCGCCCTTCGCCGGATTGTGGCAGTCGAGGCAGGCGAAGTTGAGCTGGCCGATCTTGCGCTCCATGAGCTGGTGTCCGCGCGCGGCGGCGGCTTTCGCCGGCGTGCTCGCGACATCCACCTTGATCTCGGCGCCGTTCGCGATATTGCGCAGATACACCGCCATCGCGAGGTTCTGCTCGCTCTGCATGAGCCAGGAATGGCCGGTCGTCGCCTTCGCGTGGCGATACACGAACTCTTCGACACCGAGCACCTTGTTGAGACGCTGCTCCCAGCGCGGCATCGAAGCGGCCCAGGTCTTGAATTGAGCTTCGGGGTTGGCGTGGCAGGCGACGCAGGCGCCGCCGCTCGGCCCCTTCGCCGACCAAAGCTCCTTCGCCTTGTCGATCGCCCACATGCCCGGATTGACCAGCGCATCGAGATTGTCGCGGTCTTCCTTGGGCACCGGCCGCTTCTCGGGATTGTCCACGTCGGAGCGGTACTTCACCGGCGTCTTCAACGTCTTGAGGAACACCACCATGTGGCGGATTTCCTCGTCGTTGTAGAGGCCGTGCGTGCCCCAGGGCGGCATCACCGTCTCGGGATTATAGACGCGCGCATCGTAGATGTAGTTGTAGAACCATTCGTCGGTGCGGCCGGCATTGCCGATTTCGGAGAGATCGGGCGCCACGTTGCCGACCTGCGCGCCGGCCGTCGCTGGGCCCATCGCGTGGCAGGCCAGGCAGCCACCGCCACGATTGCGGTCGAAGACGAGCTTCTGGCCCAAGGCCGGATCGCCCTTGATCTCCTCAGTGATCTTTTTGACCGCTTCTGGCTTCGGCGCCGGCGGCGAGGCGTCGGTCTTGGCCAGCGTGTTGTATTTTTCCCAATTCGGCTTCGGCCAATCACCGTAGCGCTTCCACGGGACCGCCGATGCGGGGCCTTCGAGCGCCAACGGCGCCTCGCGCTTGGCTTGGCCTTCGACCGGGCCGGGCGCGATCCAAAGCACGCCGCCGAGCACGCCCGCGACCGCGCCGAACAGCGCGGTCTTGCGCGCGCCCGTGCCAGACACCCGCCTTGCTTCCTGCTTCGCGCTCGGTTGCACCGCTTCCTCCCTCTTTGTTCCGCTGGACTGCTTACAGCCTCGCGATGGCCGGTGCAGCCTTGTAGACGGAGTCACCGCCGCCGGTCCAGGCAAGCCGGGGCGCGGACGGCACCGGCGATCATATTCATTTTATATGAAATGACAACGGGCGAGCGCGCGGCACGCGCCGTCGCATGCGCGCCGCGCCGGATGGCGCTGGAAGCTACGGACGGATGCCCGGCACGCTGAGCTTCAGGCCGTTGCTGAGCGAGGTGAGATAGAGTTCGAGATCGCCGTACTCGCTGGCATCGGGCGGCAACTCGTTCGCGCCGATGGCGACGTTGCACCACTGAAAGCGGCGGCGGATGTCCCACATCTGGTTGCGGCTCGTACGCCAGGTGGGGAAGTGCACGGTGTACCCCTTCGCGTCGGTGAGCCACTGGCCGCGCACCCAGCGATTGGCCGATTTCTGCGCCGAGTGGCAGTCGGCGCAAGAGAAGTTGAGGCGCCCCATCTTGCGCTCCATGACCGCCTTGCCGCGCGCCCACGCTTCCTTGGCCGGGCCGCCCGACACGTCGACGGAAATCGTCGCGCCGTTGGCGAGATTGCGCAGATAGGTCGCCATGTTGGTGTTGTCGTCGCCGCCCATCAGCCACGTATGGCCGGTTGTGGCCTTGGCGTGGCGGAAGAGGAACTCCTCGATCCCCAGCACCTTCCCGAGCGTCTTGTCCCAGCGCGGCATCGATGCGGCCCAGGTCTTGAACCGAAGCTCCGGATCGGGCGTGTGGTGGCACGCGGCGCAGGAGGCGCCGGTCGGGCCTTTGGCGCTCCACATCTCCTTGGCCTTGTCGATCACCCACATGCCGGGATTGACCATCGGATCGAGATTGTCGCGATCCTCTTTCGGCAGCGGGCGCTTGTCGGGATCGTCGAGCGGATTCTTGAATCGCGCCGGCGTGGCCAAGGTCTTGAGGTACGCGACGATGTGACGGATCTCTTCATCCTTGAGCACGCCATGCGTGCCCCAGGGCGGCATCACGGTGGCGGCGTTGTAGACGCGCGCATCGTAGATGTAGTTGTAGAGATACTCGTCGCTGTGGCCGCGCTTGGCGACTTCGGAAAGATCGGGACCGACATTGCCGGGCAGGTTCGTGCCGCGGTCGCCGACGACGTGGCACGCGAGGCAATTGGCGGCGCCGCGCCCGGCGACTGTCAGCTCCGCACCCTTCGCCGCATCGCCGTTGAGCGGCCCTGCGAGCTTGCGCGGCGCCTTGGGCGCGGCGGGTGAGCGTGTGGCGGACGCATTGCTGAACTGCGCGTTGTCTCCGGAGGGCCAGCCTGCGTAGCGTTTCCACGGGCGCGCCGCGGCGGCGCCCTCGGTGGTCATCGGCGTGGTGCGGTTCGCCTCGCCGACCATGCGCCCCGCCTCGACGACGAGCGTACCGCCGATCAGTCCCGAGACGGCGCCCAGGACGACGGCGATGATCTTTTTGCGCTTGCTGCCACCCGTTGCCGGCGCGGCCGCAGGCTCCGCCGGCATCGGCGGCGGCTCGAGCGGCGGTGGATCGTATGGCGCGTCGCTCGGCGACGGCGCGCGCTTGCCCATTGGCCCGGTGAAGAGCTGGAGCTGCTGCGACGACATCATCGGCGGCACGGCGGCTGGCGCCGCGGGCGCAGGACCCTGCGTTTGCGGAATCGTCGAGAGTGGCACGCGCGGCGGCGCCGGCGTCGCTGGCGCGTGTCCGGCGCTCGGAGGTGCGGCAACCGCAGCCATCAGCGGCGAGGCGGGCGGCATTACCGCGGGCGGCGCGCCCGAAACCGGATCCGGCCGCATCGGGCCCGAGCCCGCATTGCGGCGGCCGAACGAGGCGGCCGAACGCCCGGGCTTGTCCTTCTCGTTAATCCAGTCCTGCATCCCTCGCTCCCGCGGAGCCGCGCGCAGGAGACATCATGCCTTCGCGATCTTTGACGAAGTGTTATGAACGCAACGCTGCGGCAACACGCGCGCAGAAAAAGCGATGGGCCCGTTAACCACCAACGGGCCCATCGCTTGCAGCAGGAAATTCGCGGCCGCCGGAGCGCGGACCACGTCCGCGCCTCGATACCGCGCGGGTTTACGCCACTTCGATCTTTGACGTCGACTTGTAAACCGAGCCGTCATCGTCGTGCCAGGCGAATTCGAACGTGCCCGACTCGTTAACCTTTGCGAAGAACGCCATGTAGGGATTCGCCGAGATGCCGGGCTGCCAGTCCGACTTGAACACGTCCTTGCCGTTGAAGGTGCAGGCAAAGTGCTTGATGATCTTGCGCGGGATCGTCTTGCCCTCGGCATCCTTGCGGGTGCCCATCTCCATGTCGTGCGAGATGAGGGTCTTGATCTCGATGACCTCGCCTTTCTTGGCCTTGGCCGGAACGCGGACGCGCGGTGTGGGGGTCGCCATGATCCTGTACTCCTCTGCCCTGCTCAGCCGCCGCAGCCGCCGATCGTGACTTTCACTTCGGTCTTGCCGGTGAAGAGCTCGCCCTTGCTCGTCTCGGCCACGGCGACGACGTTCTGCGTCGTCGCCATGCGGATGCGCGTCGAGCACACCGCCTTGGCGCTCATCGGCGTGAAGTAGAACGTCGCGACCGCGGGGATCGGATTGCCTTCCGCGAAGACGTGCACGGCCTTCACGTAGTCGCCGTCGGTCATCGGGCTGTCGACGCTCACCGTCATCGGCACGACGTTGCCGTTCTCGGCGATCTGCGGCATCTCGAGCTTCACCTTGCCGGCCGCAATCGCCTTGTCGCCGTAGAGCTTCTTGATGGCAGCGGCGACATCCTCGGGCTTGGCGACCGCCAGGCGCGGCGCCAGCGCCGCGACGATACCGCCGAGCGCGCCTACCGCGAGCACGCGCCTCCGGGACGATCCCGACGGCCTTGCACCTTGCTGCATCTATGCTCTCCTGTCCGTAGAACACGCCGGAGGCGGGCCGGACGTCCGGCGCCTCGCCACGGGACGGGCTTGTATCATGCCGCGCAATGGTTCGCGACTGGCAAACGCGTCCGCCGCGCGACGATCATATTCGAGTTTTATAAATTATCAAGAGTCGCCCCCGCGCGCCCAACCGCGCGCCTTTATCCTCTTGCGGCCCAGCGCCGGCGAGGCTAACCGGACTGTGCCCACGCGCGGATGAGGCCCTACTTGCTCCGGCTCTGTGTCCTGCTGCTCCTGCTCGCGACCGGCTTTCCGGCAACAGCCGCCGAGCTCGTCATGTTCGAGCGCGAAGGCTGCCCCTATTGCGCGCGCTGGAATCGCGAGGTCGCGCCCGTCTATCCGAAGACCGCCGAAGGCCGGCGCGCGCCGCTGAGGCGCGTCGATATCGCGGGGCCGCGCCCATCCGATCTGGCCGCGATCGCCAGCATCGTCTATACGCCAACTTTCGTTTTGCTCGAGGACGGCAAGGAGATCGGCCGCATCGTCGGCTATGGCGGCGACGAGATATTCTGGTCGCTGCTCGCCGAACTTTTTGCCAAGCTCGACCGCGCGAAGCCGCCGCGCGCTTCCCCTTCCGCCTCGCCGGCCGGCTGAGCTTGTCCGTCCGCCGCGGAATAACCATGTCAGCGAATCCAACGGAGTTCGACACTATGAAGCGTCTCGCCGCCGCCGCCCTCGCCGCCTACGCATTGTCCGCAGTGCCCGCGCTCGCGCAGGATGTGGAAAAAGGCAAATCGCAGTTCGGCCAGTGCCGCGCCTGCCATTCGCTCGACAAGGGCAAGAACGGCGTCGGCCCCAGCCTGCATGGAATCTTCGGCCGCACGGCCGGCACGGCGGAGAAGTATTCCTATTCGTCGGACATGAAGGCCGCCGGCGAGAAGGGCCTCAAATGGGACGAGGCGAACGTTTTCGAGTATCTCGCCGATCCGGCCGCGTTCCTGAAGAAGTACCTCAGCAAGGATTCGGTCTCGAACAAGATGCCGAACAAGTTCCCGAACGAGGAACTGCGCAAGAACGTCATCGCCTATCTGAAAGAAGCGGCGAAATAGCCGCAGCGCCAGCGACCGCGCGTTCCCGACCACCCGGCGGCGCGTCTTGATATTCTACCTTTCGCGAATATGATGTCCGCCGCCGTCCGCGCTAGGATCGCGGCCGGCCATCGCGAAAGGACGCTCCATGCCGGCAGATGAAGAGAGGCGCGTACACCGCGCCGAGCCGCAGCTCGGACGCCGCCGCTTTCTGGCCGCTGGTGCCGCCGCGGGCGCCGCCGCGCTCGCCGCGCGCGCCGCCGAGGCGACGACCGAGAACAAGGCCGGCCCTCCCGCGGTGCCCGACTGGACGAAGCAACTCGGCCCCGGCGTCGGCGACCGGCCTTACGGCGCGCCTTCGACGTTCGAGAAGGATGTCGTCCGCCGCACCGTCGACTGGCTGACGGCCTCCAAGGAATCCTCGGTCTCGTTCACGCCGATCGCCGAGCAGATGGGCATCATCACGCCCTCGGGCCTGCACTTCGAGCGCCATCACGCCGGCCGCGCCGAGATCGACCCGAAGCAGCACCGCCTCGTCCTGCACGGCCTCGTCGAGCGCGAGATGATCTTCACGATGGAAGACATCAAGCGTTTCCCGGCGATCAGCGTCGTGCGCTTCATCGAGTGCCCGGCCAACGGCGGCATGGAGTGGCGCGGCGCGCAGCTCGAACGCTGCCAATACGTGCGCGGCATGATCTCGTGCTCGGAATGGACCGGCGTGCCGCTGCGCACGGTGCTGCGCGAGACGGGTCTCAAGCCCACCGCCAAGTGGATGCTCGCCGAAGGCGCCGACTCCGCCGCGATGACGCGCAGCGTGCCGATCACGAAGGTGCTCGACGACGCGATGCTCTGCTACGGCCAGAACGGCGAGGCGATCCGGCCCGAGCAGGGCTATCCGCTGCGCCTGCTGCTGCCCGGCTGGGAGGGCAACATGAGCGTGAAGTGGCTGCGCCGGCTCGAGTTCGGCGATCAGCCCTGGCACACGCGCGAGGAGACGTCGAAGTACACCGACCTCATGCCCGACGGGAAAGCGCGCCAGTTCACCTGGTTCATGGAGGCGAACTCCGTCGTCACGTTCCCCTCGCCCGAGCGGCCGTTCGACGGCAAGGGCTTCTACGAGATGAGCGGCTTCGCCTGGTCGGGGCTCGGCCGCGTGCAGCGCGTCGACGTCTCGCTCGACGGCGGCCGCAACTGGGGGACCGCGCGCCTCCAGGAGCCGGCTTTCCCGAAGGCGCTCACGCGCTGGACGATGCCGATGCGCTGGAACGGCGAGCCACTGCTGGTGATGAGCCGTGCGCAGGACGAGACCGGCTACGTGCAGCCCTCGATCGCCGATCTGCGCAAGGTGCGCGGCACCAATTCGATCTATCACAACAATTCCATGCTCACCTGGCACGTGAAGCCGGGCGGCGAGGTCGAGAATGTCCAGCTCAAATAGACTCGCCTTCGCCGCCGTGATGGCGCTGATCGCCGGAGCGGCATTCGCCCAGGACAAGACCCTGCCCGCACAGCCCGCTTTCACCCTCCCGGTACAGTCGCTCGGGATCGGCCGGCCCGCGACCAAGGATGAGATCAAGGGCTGGGACATCGACGTGCGGCCCGATGGCCACGGCCTCCCATCCGGTAAGGGCTCGGTCAAGGACGGCGAGGCGCTCTATCAGGATCGCTGCGCCGCCTGCCACGGCGAGTTCGGCGAGGGCAAGGACCGCTGGCCGGCGCTCATCGGCGGCAGCGGCAAGCTCACCGACGACGACCCCAAGAAGGGCGTCGGCAACTACTGGCCCTATGCGACGACACTGTTCGACTACATCAAGCGTGCGATGCCTTTCGGCAATGCGCAGTCGCTGAGCGACGACGAGGTCTATGCGATCACGGCCTACGTGCTGCACATGAACGACGTGCTGAAGCAGGACGCCGTTCTCGATCGGGACGCGATGCTCAAGATCAAGTTGCCCAACGCCGCGAATTTCACGCCCGACCCGCGCCCCGACGTGAAGGGCACACTGTGCATGAAGGATTGCAGGCCCCCCGCCGAGATCCATTCCGAAGCGCGCAAGATCGGCGTCACGCCCGAGGACGAGCGCAACAAGAAGCGGCCGGGGGTGGACTAGCGGACAGCGGCGCGGCGGCCGTTCGCGCGCCCGCGCTTCGGCGCCCCGCCGCGCGGCGCGCAGAACTTGCCGTAGAGCACCTGCAGCACGGCGCGGATGTCGGCGTCGGCGATCGAGTAATAAATCGACTTCGCATCGCGGCGCGTGCGCACCAGATTGCCGGAACGCAGCCGCGCCAATTGCTGCGACAGCGTCGGCTGGCGGAGGCCGATAACGCGCTCGAGCTCCCCGACCGATTTCTCGCCATCGATGAGGTTGCAGAGGATCAGCAGCCGGTTCTGGTTGGCCAGCGCCTTCAGATAGCGCGTGGCGTCTCCCGCGCTGTCTTTCAGCAGATCCATTTCGGCGCCGTGCATTGCACCAACTCCCAAGAGCGGGCCGCCCTCAGGCGGTTTCCCGGGCTTATATCATGCATTTCACGCGCCGCGCGAGCCGGTTGGCAAGGCGCGCGGGCTTTGGCATAGCATGCCCTGCGGAGGGAAACGCATGGCCGAGACGCTCGATTTCTACTTCGACTTCACCTCGCCTTACGGCTACATCGCGAGCCAGGTGATCGACGGCACCGCCGCGCGGCATGGCCGCGCCACGCGCTGGCACGCCTTCATGGTGACGTCGGCCTACAAGCAGTTCAATGCCACCAATCCGCTCGCCCATGCGGCCAAGCAGAACTATTTCCAGCACGATATTCCGCGTACGGCGGCGCACCTCGGCGTTCCATTCAAGTTTCCCGCCACCTGGCCCGAAAACCTCGTCGCCGCAGGCCGCGCTTTCTCGTGGATCGAGGACCGGGACCCCGAGGCCGCGAAGCGGTTCGCCCATGCGGCGCTCCGCGCCTATTGGGCCCAGGGCAAGGCGCTCGCGAACGCGGATGTCGTGGCGGATATCGGCGCGGCGGCCGGCGAGGACCGTGCCGCGCTACGGGCCGCGCTCGACGATGCCGCCGTCAAGCAGCGCTATATCGACAAGGGCAGCGCGGTGCTCGCGGCCGGCATTTTCGGCTCGCCGCAAATCGTGTTCCGCGGCGCGCTGTTCTGGGGCACCGACCGGCTCGACCAGCTCGAAGCGGCGCTGAAGAAGGCGCGCTGAACGCGCCCAAAACGGGCGGCGCGGCAAAAAGCGCCCGCGCCGATGGCCCTGTCCGTTCGCCCGTTAAGGCTTTCGTAAACACGGACAGGGTTAATGCCGGTCGCACCTACTCCGCGCGGCCGCCGGCCGCCGGGACGGCGGAGAGCTATCGCATGTTCCTTGGAGACATCCTGGTCGCCCACAAGCTGGTGACCCCGGCTGACGTAGCCGAAGCGATCGCGTGGCAGAAGCGCGAGGGCGGCCGCCTCGGCGACATCCTCGTCGCGCAGGGCAAGCTGAGATCCGAGGATCTAGAAGCCATCATGCACGGCGCGCCTTCGGCGCCGCGCACGCTGGCGGAAACCGGCCTCGCGCTGCCTACGCTGCTCAACCTGATGATCAAGGCGATGTATTCGGGGGCCTGCGAAACGCCCTCGCAGATCGCGAAATTCCTGGCGCTCCCATCCCGCCCCGTGCAGCTGCTGATCGAGCAGGCCCAGCAGCGGAAGCTGCTCGACGTGCTCGGCGCCGCGGACGGCATGTCGGAAGTCCGCTACGTGCTCGGCGAGAAGGGAAAGCATTGGGCGCTCGACGCGCTCGAGCAGAACCAATATGTCGGCCCGGTGCCGGTGTCGCTCGCGAGCTACATCGACCGCATCCAGCGCCAGCGCATCGTCAACGAGCGCATCGACAAGGCCGCGATCCAGCAGGCGTTCTCGAATCTCGTCGTCTCCGACGCGTTCATCCACATGGTCGGCCCGGCGATCAATTCCGGCCGGTCGATCCTGCTTTACGGCGCCCCCGGCAACGGCAAGACGACGATCGCCGAGCGCATCGGCGGCATCTTCGAGGACGTGATCTATATCCCCTACTGTTTCGAGGTCGAAGGCCAGATCATCAAGGTGTTCGACCCCGGCATCCATCACCGCGTCGAGCGCAGCACGCAGGAAGGCCACTCGCGCGCGCTCGGCCTGCGCCGCGACGATCTCGATCTTCGCTGGGTTCCCTGCCGGCGGCCGTTCATCGTGACCGGCGGCGAGCTCACGCTCGAGATGCTCGACTTGAGCTTCAACGCGCTCGCCAAGTTCTACGAGGCGCCACTCCACGTGAAGGCGCTCGGCGGCATTTTCGTGATCGACGATTTCGGCCGTCAGCTCGTGAAGCCGGAAGCCCTGCTCAACCGCTGGATCGTTCCGCTCGAGAGCCGCGTCGAATACCTGAAACTGCACACCGGCAAGAGCTTCCGGATTCCGTTCGACGAGCTCGTGATCTTCTCGACCAACCTGTCGCCGCGCGATCTCATGGATCCGGCGTTCCTGCGCCGCATCCCCTACAAGCTCGAGATCGGCACGCCGAGCGCCGACGACTATCGCCTGATCTTCCGCGCCGTCTCGCGCGCGCTCGGCCTCGAAGCCGCGGACGAGGTCATCGATTACGTCATGATGAAGCTGGGCGAGCTCGGCGACGTGCCGTTCGCCGGCTACCAGCCAAAATTCATCGTGGATCAGGTGATCGCGGCCTGCAAATTCGAAGGCATCCAGGCGCAATACAGGCCGGAATTCGTCGACATGGCGATCGCGAACCTGCATCCCAAGGAATCGCGGCCCTCGACGCCGCCGCCCGCGGTGCCCCAGCCGCCGATGACGCTCGTCCGCCGCGCCGGATAGCCTCTCAATCGGGCACGCGCGGCTGCCACGAGCCGCCCGGCGCCACCTCGATGCCGACGATTCCGCTCGCCTCGATCGCGCGCGCGATGAAGCCCGTGGCGCGCATTTCGTCCAGGAAGCGGTTGACCGCCGCCAGTGCCTCGGCCTTGCCCTTGCCCACGACGATCGTTTGGGGCACGCCGAACAGGCTGCCCGGCAGGAGACGCAGGTCGGGAATATCCTTCATGAGGTTGGTGAGGCGCTGGCGATTGGCGCCGAATGCATCGATCTCGCCGGCGGCGAACAGCCGGCGGATTTCCGCCGGGGCCGGATCGATCTCCAGCACGGCCGCCCGCGCGAGCTTCCGCTTCATGTACAGCGTGATCGAGTCGTTGCGGCTTCCCGCGATCTTCTGGCCCGCGCGGTCGATGTCGGCAATCGTGCGGATCGGCGACGACTCCGGCACGAGAAAACTCTGCTGGACGTGCATATAGGTCTGCGAGAATTCGACCGTGCCGGTGCGCGACGGCGCGAAAGCGACGAAGCCGATATCGCCGGCGGCGGCGGCGACGGCGTCGATCACGGCCTGCGGATTGGCGACGGGCCTGATCTCGACCGCGACGCCGAGCCGCCGCGCGAGTTCCCGCGCAAGGTCGGCCGATACGCCGCGGATCGCGCCGGTGGCCCTGTCCTGCACCGCCTGCGCCGGGTTGCCCGCAAGGTAGACCGCGCGCAGAGTGCCGGTCGGCGCCAAGCTCTCCGCGGCGCCCTCCGGTGCGAAAGCCAGTGCGGCGAGGAAAGCCAGAGCGGCTGAACGTTTCATCGCGGTCCCGGCTGTCGGCGAAGGCGCAGCGCACGGCTGGCCTTCACCTTATCGCCGGCGAATCTCGGGCGCCAGACCGGCGACCGCGACGCCGCGGCCGGCTATGCCTTCGCCTTGCCCTCGCGGCGCGCGCAGGTCGAAATGCCGAACGGCAGATAGGCCGGGCACCAGCCCAAAGCGGCGGTGACGAGCGGCACGATGCCGATCAAGCCGAACCAGCGCACCCCGCCCTCGAGCAGGAACACCAAGCTCAGCAACGCGATCCCGACGACGGCGCGCACGATGCGGTCGATCGATCCCATATTGGCGGTCATGATCCCCTCTCCATTTCGCGAAAGCGGCGGCTGCCGCATTCATATTCGTGAAATGTAATGTAAAGGAGCGGACCGGCATTGATGCAAATCAAGCGGGGAGCCGCGCCGCTCAGGCGCCGAGGATCGCCCGCGCCTTCGTCCACGCCTCCGGTCCGTGCTTGTCGAAAAGCTCGACATAGCCCCAGTTCATGAAATCGCGGATCGCGCGGTAGTTCGGCCGCGCCTGGATGCCCTCGTACCAGGCCGCAACGCGCGGGCGCTTCGCCCACATGCCCTCGAAATGCAGATGCGCGAGGCGCGTGACGTAGGGCGTGAGGCCGATATCGGCCAAGGTGAATTGCTCGCCCATGAGCCAGGGCTTGCCGTGAGCGAGCCGCGCCTCCATCCGCGCGAGCGCGCCGTCGTACACGCGCAGCGCATCGGGCACGAATGGCGCATCCAGGCCCTTCTCGATGCCGAGACGCTTCCGCTCGCGCCGCGCGGCGTCTGGCGTCTCCTCGATGTTGCGCTTGAGCTCCTCGGGGCTCAGTGCCAGGAACTGATGGCGAAACGCGACGACCGTCGAGATCGTGCCGCAGGCCGCATGCAGGCCCTGGTCGGGCATGTTCGCGAACATCCGCATCACCGCGCGATCGGCAAGATCGGTCGGGCGCAGAGGCGGCGCAGGGAAGGCCTCGTCGAGATACTCGGCGATCAGCGTCGATTCGATCACCACACGGCCGTCGTGCACCAGAGTCGGCACGACCGCGTTCGGATTGAGCTTCAAGTATTCCGGCCCAAATTGGTCGCCCTTGCGGAGATTGAAATGGTGCAGCTTCGCCTCGAGGTTTTTCTCGGCGAGCACGAGCCGCACCTTGGCGGCGCAGACCGACATGTCGTTGTGATAGAGTTCCAGCATCACTCTCTCCTTGCGGATATCGTTATTGAGCGCGTTCCCGGTGCAGGCGGCATTCGTCGGCGAAGGCCAGGACACGACAGGCGTGCGCGCGCGCCAGGCGGTGCAGTTCCACCGCGTGGCCGGCCATGCGCTGCACGCGAACCTCGACGAACGGTGCTTTTGCGAACAGGGCGGCTACGCCATCAAGGGCAGCGGTGTCCGAGCGCCACAGCGCGTCGTGCTCCGGCACCACGAACTGCACCGGCACCGGGCAGCGCGCGGCGGCAGCCGGTAAACGCTCGCTCCAGGCCGACGCATCTCTGAGATCGGCGACGGCCGAGGGCGCGTCGCGCTCGGCGTCGAACCTCGCATGCGCGGGATCATAGCTCCAGGCCGGGCCCATCATCAGCAGCTTGCGCAAGTCTGGCGCGCTTTCGCTGTGCGTTTCGGCGGAAGCGGCGCGCGCGCGGATCGCGGCTGCCGCCCGCTCGTGATTGATCGCGCCCGCGCCGGTCATGGCCAGTCCCACGATCGGTAGCTCGGTCTCGGCGCCCGCGAGCAGCAGCGCGAGCATTCCGCCGATCGAATGCCCGTGCAGGAACAGCGGCAATCCGGCACCCGCTCGCGCGAGCAGCCAGTGTGCTGCTTCGCCGAGCACGGCAACCTGCCCGTCGAACGGCATCGGGCGATCGCGCATCGCGCCGTAGCCGGGGCGGTCGATGGCCGCCGTCCAATAGCCCGCGGCGGCAGCGAGGCGCAGGAAGGATTGCCCCGGCACATCGAAGTAGCGCCCGGTGTAGCCGCCGCCATGGATCGCCAGGATGGCGCCGCGCGGGGCCTCGCACGCCGCGACGCGCGCTGAGAGCGCTCCGCCGGCGACCGGAATCGACACATCCTGCGGCAGGCATTCCGCTTCGCTGCGCACTGTCATGGCGCCCGCCCGGTCAACTCGGCAGCACGCGCGGCAGCCAGAGCGCGATGGCGGGGAACAGCGTCAGAACCGCGAGCAGCAGCAGGTCCGCGATGATGAACGGTGTCACGCCGCGATAGATCGTGCGCATCGCGACCTGCGGCGCGAGGCCGTGCAGGATGAACACGATGATGCCGATCGGCGGTATGATCATGCCGAGCTCGATGATCACGACGTTGACGATTCCCCACCACACGGCGACCATTTCCGGCGACACGCCGGGCATCATCGTGGCGCCGAGCTTCTGGATCACCGGCAGGACGAGCGGCAGCGTGATCAGCATTGCCGAGATCTCGTCGAAGATCGCGCCGAGCGCGAGGTAGGCCACGAGCAGCACGAACACGATGACGAGCGGCGGCACGTTCATGTCGGCGATCGCCTGCACGAGCGCTTCGGGCACGCGCCCGAGATTGAGGAAATAGGTGAAGATCAGCGCGCCCATGATCATCAGGTAGATCATGCCCGTCGCCGCCGCCGATTCGCGCAGCCCCTGCCAGAGGAGCGCCCAGTTGAGCCGCCCGCGCGCCAACGCGAACAGCAGCGAAAGCACGGCCGCGACCGACGCGGCCTCCGTGACCGTGAAGATGCCGCTGTAGAGCCCGCCGAACACGGCGATCATCAAGAACAGCACGGGACCCGCGCCGCGCAGCGCAACCCAGCGCTCGCGCCACGGTACGCGCGGGCCCACCGGCGCCGCGCCGCGGTCGAGCCGCACGATGATCCAGATCGCCGCGAGGTTCACCGCGATCGCGAGCAGCGCCGGAATGATCGCCGCGCGGAAGAGATCGAGGATGAACGTCTTGGCGACGATGCAATAGAGGATCATCACGATCGAGGGCGGGATCAGCGACTTCAAGGTGCCGCCCGCCGCGATCGTGCCGGTGCTGAAGGATTCGGAATAGCCGCGCTTCAGCATCTCGGGCAGGGCCGCGCGCGCAAAGGTCGCCGCCGTCGCCGTCGAGGAGCCGCACACCACGCCGAAGGCCGCGCTGCCGCCGACCGTGGCGTAGCCGAGGCCGCCGCGCCGGTGCCCGAGGAACGCGGCGGCGGCGTTGTAGATGTCGGTGGAGAAGCCGGCGACGCTGGCGAAGGTGCCCATCAGCAGGAACAGCGGCACCGTCGCGAGGTCGGCGCTCGACAGCACGCCGGTCGGCTCGTTGACGAGCAGGGTCAGCGCCGGCGCCCACCCGCCCTGCAGCGCGAAGCCGACGACGCCGACGATGATCATCGCGAAGCCGATCGGGATCTGCAGCAGCATCAGCAGGAACAGCGCCGCGAGGCCGAGCGCCCCGATCTCGAGCGGACCCATGGCGTCAGTGCTTCAGCGGAACGCGGACGGAGCGGTAGCCAAAGAGCTGGCCGAACTCGACCGCGACGACGATGAGCTGCACGGCGACGGCGATCCAGAGGATGACGTCGGCCGCATACCAGAACGGTGCCGCCGGGATCTTGAGCACGTAGGTGCGCTCGCCGGAGACGACGAGGGTGCCGGCGTAGAGGTAGAATTCGTACGCCATCAGCGCCAGCACCACCGCCACCGCCACCGCGGCCACGACGTCGAGCATGCGGCCGAGCGCCGGGCTCAGCGCCGAGACGAGACGGAACGCGATGTGGCTGCGCTCGATCAGCGCCACCGGCATGCAGCAGCAAACCGCGATCGCGATGGCCAGAGCGCCGACATCGACGACGCCGGCGATCGGCTGGTTGATCGCCCAGCGCAGGAGGCCATTCGCCAGCGTGAGGAACGCGAGGACCATCAGCGCGACGAGGCCCAGCACCGACAGCGCGCGCGTGCTCACGAGCGCCGCCCGCTCGAGGCGGGCGAGCGTGCTTCCTGATCGCGCCATCACGCCCGGGCCTGAGTTGGGCGCCGTCACCATCTTGTCGACCTCACACGTGCAAACGGCCATATCTCCCTTCCCCGCCTTTCGCGGGGAAGGTGGACCGCGCGCCTCGGGCGCGCGGGCCGGAAGGGGTCAAGACGGCAGAACGCGGCGGTAGCTCCCGCGAGACGCCGCTGCCCGTGTCGGCATGGTGCCAGCGCGTCGCCACCCCCATCCCGACCTTCCCCCGCCAGTTGCGGGAGAAGGAGACCCGTGGGGGCCGCCTACTTCCCCGCGCGGACGTTGGCGAGTTCCTGGCGCAGCGCGGCGAGCAGCGCCTTGTTGCGCGCGTCCTTGCCTTCCCAGGCCGAGACGACGGGCGCCAGCATCTTGTCCCACGCCGCGGCGTCGGCCTTGTCGGGCTCGGTCACCGTGCGCTTGCCGTCCTTCTTCCACTCGCCGATCAGCTCCGCGTTGCGGTCTTCCGACATCTTGCCGAAGGCGCGCGAGAGCTCCTCGCCGCGGTGCCTCTCGATCGCGGCCTTGGCCGGCGCCGGAAGGCTGTCGAACTTCTTCTTGCTCATGAAGATGCCGAGAGTCACCGAGCCGATCCGGCCGAGATAGTGGCTGCTCGTCACGCGGTGCACGCCGAAGTCGAACACCGCGATCGGGTGGCCGGTCGTGCCGTCGATGACGCCGCGCGAGATCGCCTCGACGAGCTGCGTGAACGGCATGCCTTCCGGCACCGCGCCGAGCGCCTTGATCGATTCGGTCGAGATTGCGCCGACGCCGCGGATCTTCTTGCCCTTCAGGTCCGCGCCCTTCGTCACCTTGTAGTTCGTGTGGAACGTGTAGGGCGACGAGGTGAACAGGCCGATCATGTAATACTGGTCGTAGCCGCGCAGCATGCCCTTCTGCAGCAGGCGCCAGGCCGCGACCGAGCCCTCGACCGAGTTCTGGATGATATTCGGCAGCTCGAACACGTCGTCGTCGAGATAAACGCCGGGCGTGTAGGACGGAATCACCCAGGCGATGTCGGCGATGCCGTCGTTGAGCATCTTCGTCTGGAGGCCCGGATTGCGGCCGAGCGCGCCGTTCGGGAACGTGTCGATCTGCACCGCGCCCGCGGCGTCCTTGTTCACGCGCGCCGCCCATGGCTTCATCACGATCTGATGGGTGAGTTCGGCGTCGGGCGTAAACACCGCGAACTTCAGCTTTTCCTGGGCGCCGGCAGCCAGCGACGTGGCGGCGAGCGCGCCCGCCGCAATCAGAAACTTACGCATATTCGTATCCCTCCCTCGGGTTTCAGACGGGCGGCCGCCGGTTCAGCGGACCGCCTCTTCCATCTTTTTCGTCAGTTTCGCCGCGAACTCCCGCTGCCAATCCTCGATCGGGCGGAAGCTCGGATGCTTCTCTATCGCGGCGCGCGTGCGCGCCATGATGTCGGTGTCGCTCGCCTCGAGATCGAGCGGATCGACGCGCGGCTGCTCGACATACCAGGGCGAGTCGACGAACAGCTCGACGCGGTTCTTCTCGGGATCGCGGAAATAGATCGACCACGCGGTGCCGTGATCGGTGGTGTACATCTCGGATACGGCCGTCTCGCGTTTTATCAGCGCATAGAGCGCCTTGAGATCGGCCAACGACTCCACGCGCAGCGAAATCTGGTTGATGACGAGTTCGTCGATGCTCCCGGTACGGCCTTCGACGAGGACGATCTGATGGTGCTCCCGGGGATCGCGCGAGAGGAACACGATCGGGCGGCCCCGCGCCACGCCTCGGTCGGTCTCGACGAAGCCGAGCACGCGGCAATAGAAGTCGCGCATCGGCTCGAGGTTCTTCACGTAGAACCCGAAATGGCTGAACGCGACCTTGGACGGAGCATTGGACATGGGCGCGGCGCCTCTCTACCCTCGCACAGCGGACGCGGAGCCTAAGCCGAAGCGGCCGGCAGCGCCACCGGCCCAAAATCGAGCGCGCGGCCGGGAGGGTCAACGCCCGCCAGAAGCCTGTCCACTCAGCGGACAAGGCCTGTTCGAAAACGGGCTGCGGGCCTAAGATTGAACTATGTTCGCTTTTGCATGAGCCGATCCTTGCACAGCCTCGACCGCAGAACTGCCGCGCCGCCGCGCGCGGCCCCGCCCCGGGCGGCGGCCGAGCCGGCCCCGCGCACCGCGAACGGGCGCCGCGTGCGCGGGCTGACGCGCGGGCTCGCGATCCTGCGCGCGCTCAACGAAAACAACTACGCGACCGCGCTGCAGCTCTCGCGCCTCACCGGCCTGCCGCGGCCCACGGTGTATCGCCTGCTCGACACGCTGATCGCGGCCGGCTACGTCGCGCATGGCACCCGGCCCGACATCTATCGGCTCACGATCGCGGTGCGCGCGCTGAGCGACGGATTCAACGACGAAGCGTGGATGACCGAGATCGCGGCGCCGATCCTCGCCGATCTCGGACAGCAGATCGTCTGGCCGACCGACATCGCCACGTTCGACGGCGAGGCGATGGTGGTGCGCGAGACGACCCACGCCTCGAGCCCGCTTTCGATCAACCGCGAAAAGGCCGGATTCCGGGTGCCGGTGTTGCTGTCCTCGCTCGGCCTCGTCTACCTCGCGCATCTCGGCGAGGCCGAGCGCGACACGATCCTGCGCGCGATCGCGGCTTCGGACCGGGCGGATTCGGGCCTGGCGCGCGACCGCCGCTCGGTCGGCGCCCTGCTCAACCAGGTGCGCCGGCGCGGCTACGGTTTCCGCGAGGGCGGCATCTCGCCGAAGACCGGCTCGATCGCAGTGCCCGTCATGTGGCGCGGCCGGCCGATCGCCTGCATCAACCTGCACTACATCCTCTCGGCGATGACGATGGAGCAGGTGGCCGAACGCTATCTCGCGCCGATGCGCGCTGCCGCGTCCAAGATCGAGAAGGCGCTCGAGCAGCAGAGCGTCCCCGAGAGAGCGCCGGCCGCCAAGGCCCCCCGCTGAGCCTTAGCGCGCGGCAAGCCGGTCCAGCACTTTGTGAACCGCCGCGAGCGCGCCGTCGGCATTGATCGGTACGGCGGACAAGCCCGGCCGCGCGCTCAGCACGCGCTGCTGGCCCTCGATCACGCGCACGTCTTCCTGGATCACCTGCGTGTTCTCGGCCTTGGCACGCTCGGTGAGCGCGTCATCGTCGAGCGCGAAATCGCGCGCCCAGCCGATCCAGAAGTGGGCCGACGTCTCGGTTTCGGGCGTGATCGGGTTGATCACCATGATCGTGATCCGGCGCCGCTCGTCGTTGAACTCGGCGCGGATCTCGACGTTGGACGGCGGGCGCCAGGTGAACGTGGAGGTGCGATCGATGCGGCCGGGGAAATTGCCCCAGCTCGCGATGAACGGACCCGGATCGACGCCCTTGAGCAGCCGCCGCCCGCGCACTTCATCGCCTTCGACGCTGACTTCGAGCTTCGCATCGGCATCCGCGGCGGAAGCGGCGCCGATCGAATTCTTGTGCGTGAACGCGACATGGCTGAGATCGAGCAGATTGTCGACGAAGAGCTGCGCACCGGCATTGACGTGGAAATAGAGCTGGAAGCCACGCCAGGCCGGATCACGGAACCATGGCCAGTCGGGGATCAGCGCCGGGTCGGCGCGCGCCGCGTCGCCGAACCAGACCCAGATCCAGCCATGTGCCTCGCGCGCGGCGAACGATTCGACCTTCGCGCGCGGCGGGATCGACGCCTGCCCCGGAATGTGCACGCACGCGCCCGCCGCGTCGAAGCAAAGCCCGTGGTAGCCGCATTGGATCGCTTCGCCCCTGACCGTGCCGAGCGAGAGCGGCGCGTGGCGGTGGGCGCAGCGGTCTTCGAGCACCGCCAGACGGCCGGACTCGGTGCGGAACAGCACGAGGTCGCGCCCGCAGATCTTGCGCGCGAAAGGCGAAGCGCCGATCTCCGAGCCCAGCGCCGCCGCGTACCAGCGATTGGCGAGATGCATTCCACCACCCGAGGCCCTCGCCGGATCGCTAGGCAACGACGCCCTCGCTGTCAATCGAGTGCCGTCGCCCTGTCCGTCCACCGGCCGGCTGCCCTTGCGCCGGGGCGCAAGCTCGGGTAGCGCTCGGGCTCGCGGATCATGGCGCGGGCATGCAGCTGATCCCCACGGTCTTTCGGATTTTCGAGCGCCGAATGGCGTCGCCGTTCTGGCGCCGCCTGACGCACCTGTACGAGCGTTACGCGGAGTGGCGAACGGCCCGGCGCGCGCGGCAGCCGAGCACGAAGAACGTCGCCCTCGAAGATCGATTCTGCGCGAAGCCGTTCGAGAGCTTCGAATTGCAGGAGAACGGAACCGTCCATCTCTGCTGCCCCGCCTGGCTGCGCCAGCGCGCCGGCAATCTCAACGACTCGACCGCCGCCGAAATCTGGAACTCGCCGGCCGCGCAAGACATCCGCCGCGGCATCCTCGACGGCTCGTTCCGCCACTGCAATCACGACCTCTGCCCCGAGATCCAGTCGGGCACGCTGCCCACGCGTCAGGCGGCGGCGGCGAATCCGCGCTATCGCGCGATCATCGCGGAGAATCGCACGCGCATCGAGGGCATCCCCGCGTTCATCAACCTCGCCAACGACAAATCCTGCAATCTCTCCTGCCCAAGCTGCCGAACGCATCGCATCCAGTTCAACGACGGGCCCGGCTACGAGGCGCGCAAGCGGCTGCAGGAGCGCCTTGTCGACTCGTTTTTCGCGGTTCCGAGCGATCAGCCCTTCGTCGTCAACGTCACCGGCTCGGGCGATCCGTTCGGCTCGCGCATCTTCCGCGATTTCCTGTTCGACCTCGATCGCGCCAAGTTTCCGCGCATGCAGGTGGACCTCCAGACCAACGGCGTGCTGTTCACCGAGAAGACTTGGGGGAACCTGCGCAAGATCCACGGCGCCATCGGCACAGTGCGCGTCTCGTTCGACGCCGCCAGCGAAGCCACCTATGCGATCACGCGCCGCGGCGGCGACTGGCGGCAGCTTCTCGCTATCATGGAGTTCCTCGCCGGACGCCGCCGCGCGGGCGAGATCGGCGAACTGATCCTCTATTTCGTCGTCCAGAAGGCCAATTTCCGCGAGATGGCGGATTTCGCCCGGCTCGGAAAGCGCTTCGGCGCCGACCGCATCTTCTTCTCGCGCGCGGTGAATTGGGGCACCTGGGGCGCGGCCGAATACGACGACCAATGCGTCTGGAGCCCGCAGCACCCGCTCCACGCCGAATTCACGCAAGCGATCGCCGATCCGATCCTCGCCGACGCCGCCGTCTTCCTCGGTAACCTCGCCGATGCGCGCCGCGCTGCGCTCGGCCGCGCTGCGGACGCCTTGCTGCCCATGAATTGACAGCGCGCCCGTTTTGTTGAAACAGAGCGCCCGCAAGGCGGGAGCGGGCGCGCGCATGTATCCGATCGACAATCTCTACCGCGGCTGGCGGCGCCGGCCCGATGCCGTCGCCGTCGAAGATGGCGCGCATGGGCTCACCTATGCGGACCTCGTCGCGCGCGTCGATGCGCTCGCCGCCGCGCTGCAGGAGCGCCTGCCCGCCCCGCAGGCGCGGATCGGAATCTGCGGCTACAACACGATCGAGCACGTCATCGCGATCCTCGCCGTCTATGCCGCGGGGCACACCTGGGTGGCGCTCAATCCGCGCAACGGCAAGCCTGAGCTCGACGCGATCATCGGCTCGACGCAGCTCGATCTCATCGTCGCCGACGAGAACTGCCTCGACCGCTTCGCGCTGCCCGACGTGCCGCTGATCCTCGGCAAGACCGACGGTCAGCGGAACGAAACGAACATCGCGGCGCTGATCGCGGCGAAGCATGGCGCGCGCCCGAAGCGCCACGAGCAGCCGCTCGACGCGGCACAGACGATCAAGTTCACCGGCGGCTCGACCGGGCGGCCCAAGGGCGTCGTTCAGTCCTATCGCTGCGTGAACACGTCGATCACGAGTTATCTGCATCATTTCCGCTTCCACGCCGGCGACGTGAATCTGTGCGCGGCGCCGGTGACGCACGGCTCGTCGCACTATCTGCTGCCGATCCTCTCGATGGGCGGCCGTCACGTGCTGCTCGAGCAGCCCAAGGCCGCGACGATCCTCGACGCGATCGAACAGCAGAAGATCACGACCGCGTTCATGCCGCCGACGATGATCTACGCGGTGATGGCCGAGCCAGATTTCGCGCGGCGCGACGTCTCGTCGCTGACCCATCTTCAATACGGCGCCGCGCCGATGCCGCCCGACCGCATCCGTGAGGCGCGCGCGAAGTTCGGCCCGTGCATCGAGGTGATCTTCGGCCAGACCGAGGCGCCGATGATGATCACCTGCATGACGGCCGATGAATTCGCCAACGAGCGCAACATCGCCTCGGTTGGCCGCGCCACGGTCCTCATGGACGTGGCGATCATGGACGACAAGGGCCGCATGCTGCCGCCCGGCGAGATGGGCGAGATCGTCTGCCGCGGCGACCTGCTGATGAACGGCTATCTCGACATGCCGGCGGAAACCGCCAAGACCATCGTGAACGGCTGGCTGCACACTGGCGACGCCGGCGCCATCGACGAGCGCGGATACCTCTTCATCAAGGACCGAATCCGCGACATGATCATCTCGGGCGGCTTCAACGTCTACCCGACCGATGTGGAGGCCGCGCTGGTACAGCACCCGGCGGTGCACGAGTGCATCGTGTTCGGCGTGCCCGACGACAAATGGGGCGAGCGCGTGGAAGCGGCGATCCAATTGAATCCCGGAGCGCAGTTCGACGCAGGCGGCATCGTCGCGTTCCTCAAGGAGCGCGTGGGCTCGGTGAAGACGCCGAAGAAAATCCACGTCGCCGAATCGCTGCCGCGCAGCGCCGTCGGCAAGGTGCTGCGCCGCGAGGCGCGGCGCATCTTCGCGGGGGGCGCATGAGCGACCGGCCGCTCGAGACGCTGACCAATCTCGGCAGGATCGCCGCGCGCCAGCTTGCCGAGATCGGCATCAAGTCCGAGGCCGATCTGCGCGCGGCCGGCGCCGCCGCGGCCTATCTCAAGCTCAAGGATCATTTCGGCCGCGGCGTGTCGCTCAACTACCTCTATGCGCTGAGCGGCGCATTGAAGGACCTACGTTGGGACCTCATGCCCGAAACCGACCGCGCCGCGCTGCGCGCCGAGGCCTCGGCGATGCTCGGCGGGAAGAAGAAAGCGCGCGCGCCAAAGCCGCCCAAGGAATAGCGGCTTTACTTCTTCACCGCCTCGCGGACGATTCCCGACAGCAGATCGTCGACGGCCTTGAGCGCCGCGCGCGACGCCGGCGTGCCAGCCTGCTGTGGGCGCCGATAGCCGACATGCACGGTGCCCGGATCGGCGGCGAGCGAATAGATCACGATCACATAGGGGCAGAAGACGATGTTGGCCGGATCGGCCTCCATCATCTTGCGCGAGAGCGTCGCCGAGCAGAACTGCACCGCCTCGGCGCGCGCATAGACTTGCTTCGTGGCGCCGACGTCCTTGGCCGTGCGGTCGAGCATCGTGCCGATCTGCGCGGTGTAGTCGACGACGAGGCCGCGCTTGGTGACGGCATTCACGACGTCTTCCTTCACGTCCTCGAACTTGGCCTTTGTCTTGACCAGCATGAGGTGCGCGGGATCGGCCGCCTGGGCCGGCATTGCAAACGCGAAGAGGAAGGCGAGTGCGGCGAAGCGCTTCAACATGTCATTCACTCCCACGATCAACCGGTAGATTGCGCGGCCCTTCCCGCGCGTACCTTGATGCAGGTCAAATTCGGCCGCATGTGTCCATGGCTCGGACAGGCCTCCTGCCCGTCTTGACCCCCGCCCCCGCCGCGCGCCTTTCTGGCGGCAGGAGGAGCGCCCACCATGAACCGACACCCTTTACGCCCGGTCACCGAGGCCGACATCCGCACCTACGAAGAGGACGGCGTCGTGTGCCTGCGCGGCATGTTCGACCGCGAATGGACCGATCGCATGCGCGAGGCCTCGATCCGCTTCATGGAAAGCGGCATCGGGCGCAAGCGCATCGTCCAGAAGGCGGGCGAGACCGCGCGCTTCTATTCCAACGTGTTCATGTGCGGGCTCGATCCCAACTTCATGGCGTTTCGCAACGAATCGCCGGCCGCCGAGATCGCGGCCACGCTGATGCGCGTCGATCGCGTGCGCTTCTGGTATGACCAGATCTTCATCAAGGAACCCGGCACTTCGGCGCCGACGCAGTGGCACCACGACCTGCCGTTCTGGCCGTTCCGCGGCGAGCACCTGGTCTCGGTCTGGGTCGCGTTCACGCCGGTATCGAAGGCCTCGAGCGGGGTCGAGTACATCAAGGGCTCGCACAAATGGCCGAAGTTCTACCGGCCGGTGACGCCCGACGAAGATCCGAATTTCTCCAATCCCGATCTCGAGCCGTGCCCCAACTTCAGCGAACGCCAGAGCGATCCGAACCTGAAGTTTCTCTCGTGGGAGCTCGAGCCGGGCGACGTCGTCTGCCATCACCCGATGACCGTGCACGGCGCCGGCGGCAACAAGTCGCCGAGCCAGGGGCGCATCGGCCTTTCGGTCCGCTTCCTCGGCGACGACGTGCAGTGGGACCCGCGGCCCTATACCGTCAAAATCCCGAACCCGCCGAAGGTGCCGAACGGCGCCTATCCCGCCGACGACGCGGTGTTCCCGGTAATCTGGGAACGCCCGCGCGCCGCGGCTGAGTAAACGAGCTCTTGGCCGTCATCCCGGGCGCAGCGAGGGATCTCTCGCCGCAATCGCGCGCACGCGCGCTCGCACGGCGTGGCGGCAGGCACTATTCTCGCGCATAGAGATCCTTCGCTTCACTCAGGACGACATCAACCATTCGGGGGAACCATGCCGGCCAAGATCCTCGCCTTCTCGGGAAGCTCGCGCAAAGGCTCGCTCAACAAGATGCTGCTCGCGATCGCCGTGCGCGAACTGCGCGCGCTCGGTGCCGAGGTGAGCGTCGTCGACTTGCGCGAATTCGCGCTGCCGATCTATGACGGCGACGTCGAGGCGGCGGGCATGCCCGAGGGCGCCAAGCGCCTGCACGCGATCTTCAAGGCGCACAACGCGCTGCTGATCTGCACGCCCGAATACAATGGCGGCGTGGCGCCGATGACGAAGAACGCGCTCGATTGGGTCTCGCGGCCGATGAACGGCGATCCCAACCTCGCCGCGATCATGGGCAAGGCGGTAACGATCCTGTCGGCGGCGGCCGGCCTCGTCGGCGGCTCGCGCCAGCAGCAGCAATTGCGCGTTTCCTTTCAGGTGATGCGCTGCATCGCCGTGCCCGAAACCGTGAACATCCCGCTCGCGCACACCGCCTTCAACGAGGACGGCTCGCTCAAGGACAAGGCCACGCACGACATGCTCGTGCTCGCCGTGAAGAGCCTCAAGAGCGTCGCCGACAGGCTGAACCCATGAACGACATGCCGCGCCCCGCTTCAGCTCTGCCGAGCGCCGCCGACCTCGTCGCCCGCGCGCGATCGCTGGCGCCGTCGCTGCGCCAGCGCGCGCTGGCCGCGGAACAGAGCGCGCGCGTCCCGGCCGAGACGGTGCGCGAATTCGAATCCGCCGGACTTTGCCGCATCTGGATTCCGAAGCGCTACGGCGGCTACGAGCTCGATCTCGAGGCGGGGCTCGAGACGTGCTGGGAAGCGGCGCGCGGCTGCGCGTCGTCGGCGTGGTGCCTTTCGGTGTGGCAGCAGCATAGCTGGATCGTCGCGCATTTCCCGGAGCAGGCGCAGGCCGAGACGCTCGGCGCCGAGCCCGATTTCCACATCGGCTCGGTGCTCTCGCCGCGCGGCAAGGCGAAGAAGGTCGCGGGCGGCCACATCCTCAATGGCCGCTGGCCGTTCGCGTCGGGCTGCGATCACGGGACCTGGATCATGCTCGGCGCCACGGTGGTGGACGACGCGGGCAACGAGATCCCGGTCGAGGGCTCGATCTACGGGCGGCCGAAGGCGAATGCGCGCCTGTTCCTGATGCCGATGAGCGACGTGCAGAATCTCGGCGACTGGCGCACCGCGGGCCTGGCCGGAACGGGCAGCCACTCGATCGTCGCGAAAGACGTGTTCATCCCCGATCACCGCTCGATCTCGATTCCGGACACGGTCGACGGCAACGCACCGGGCCGTGCGATGCACACCGGCGCCCTCTTCCGCGTGCCCTACTACGCGTTCCTCGTCACCTCGCTCGCCAGCCCGGCGCCGGGCATCGCCGAAGGCGCGCTCGAGGCGCTCGTCGCCGGGGCCGAGAAGCGCGTGTTGGCGCCGATGAACCTCCCCCAGTCGAAGATGGTGCGCACCGACCGCCAGATCGGCGATGCGGCCGCGCGCATCCACGCGGCGAAGCAGCTCTTCCTCGGCAATGCGCGGCGCATCATGGAGTGCGGCCGCACCGGCGCTCCGATGAGCGTCCAGGAGCGCGCCGATAGCCGGAACAATGTCGCCTTCGCCGTGCAGCTTTCCTACGAGGCGATGGAGATCATCTTCTTCGCCGCCGGCGGCTCCTCGCTGGCGCTCGACAACCCGATCCAGCGCGCGATGCGCGACATGCACGCGGTGAAGGCCCACTACTTCATGGATATCGAGACGACGCGCGAATTGGCCGGTATGATCCGCCTCGGAAAGGTGCCGTTCACCTACATCTTCTAAGGAGGGTTCGAATGAAGAAGCGCCCGCTCGGCCGCACCGGCGTCTCGGTGTCGGCGCTCGGCCTCGGCTGCATGGGCATGTCGATGGCCTATGGCACGCGCGACGACGCCGAGTCGATCAAGACCGTACATCGCGCACTCGAACTCGGCATCGATCACCTCGATTCGGCCGAGCTCTACGGCGACGGTCACAACGAGGAGCTGCTCGGCCAGGCGCTCAAGGGAAAGCGCGACAAGGCGTTCCTCGCCACGAAGTATCACAACGGCGTCAAGAACCGGCGCAATCCCGAAGGCATCGCCGAGAAGGGCTGCGCCTATGTGAAGAAGGCCTGCGAGATGAGCCTCGCGCGCCTCGGCATGGACCACATCGATCTCTACTACCTGCACCGCATCGATCCGGTGAACCCGATCGAGGAGGTGGTGAGCGCGATGGACGCGCTGCGCAAGGAAGGCAAGATCCGCTTCATCGGTCTTTCCGAGGTCGGCGCCGACACGCTGCGCCGCGCGGCGAAGGTGGCGCCGATCGCGGCCCTTCAGACCGAATACTCGCTCTGGAGCCGCGACGAGGCCGAGCAGAAGATGCTGCCGGTGTGCCGCGAGCTCGGTGTCGCCTATGTCGCCTACTCGCCGATGGGCCGCGGCTTCCTCACCGCGCAATTCAAGTCGCCGGAGGCGCTGCCGCAGCAGGATCGCCGCCACGAGCATCCGCGCTTCCAGAAAGAGAACTTCACCAAGAACGCGCAGCTTCTGCCGGCGCTCGAAGGCATGGCCGCGAAGAAGAAGTGCACGCCGGCGCAGCTGGCGCTCGCCTGGGTGCTGCACAAGGGCAACGAGATCCTGCCGATCCCGGGCACGAAGCGCCGCAAATGGCTCGAGGAGAACGTCGCCGCGCTCGACATCGCGCTCTCCGCGGCCGAGATCGCCGAGCTCGAGCGCGCGTTCCCGGTCGGCGTCACCTCGGGCACCCGCTATCCCGAGCCGGCGATGAAGCAGCTCGGACGCTAGCGCCCGAGCCACTTCTCTTCGATCGCCTTGAACGATCCGTCGGCCTTCATCGCGGCGAGCGTCGCGTCGAAGCCTTTCAGAAGCCCGGCGTTCTTACCCTTGGCAACGGCGAACGACAGCGGCACCGCGATGTAGGGCTCGCTCGGCAATGCGATCTTTCCGGGATGGCTCTTGCGCGCCATGCGCAGGCCGGCCTGCAAGTTGAGCGCGGCGGCATCGGCCTTGCCGGCGATCACCATCTCGAAGCTCTCGGCGTAGCTCGTCGATTCGGCGAGCTTCACGTCGGGCGCGGCCTTGGCGATCTGCGCGAACAGCGGGCCGCGCCGCGGCGTCACCACGGTCTTGCCGGCGAAATCCTTGAGGCTCTTCGACGCGGGCGTGCCGGCTCGCGGAAACAGCGCGCCGCCGCTCACCACAATTGGCGCCGAGAAATCCATCCGCGCGCGGCGCTCCGGCGTGTCGCCCTTGAAGGCGAGCGCATCGACCTTGCCGTCGGCGAGCGCCGAATCGGCCTCGTCGAGCGTCAGCACCACGAACGTGAAATCGCGATCCAGGCGCTTCATCGCCTCGGCGACGATGTCGAGGATGAAACCCGTCGCGCGGCCGTTCTCGACCATCGCGAACGGCTCGAACGCGGCGTCGTGGCCGATGCGGAGAGTCGACAGGACGCTCAAAACCCGAGCGCGTCCTTGAATTCTTCGACGGTTTGCGGGCGGTCCTGCTCGGGCACTTTGAGCGCCCAGTCGATCGCCACGAGCAGCTCTTCGGAGAACGAGCCCTTGCCGCGCTCGGCCGCGGGAATCTGCGGGTCGCGCTTTCCCTTGACCAGCGCCGCCATGCGCTCGGTGGCCTCGCGCGGGCGGTCCTTGGTGACGGCCGCGTAGAGCACCGCGCCGAGCCCATAGAGATCGGACCACGGCCCATTGTTGCCGTCGGACGAATACTGCTCGAACGGCGCGTAGCCGGGCGTCACCAGCGCCGTCATCTTCTGGCTTTTCGTCTTGAGCGCCGCGCGCGCCGCGCCGAAATCGAGCAGCACGGGCGTGAGGTCGTCCTTCCGGATGTAGATGTTGGACGGCTTGATGTCGCGGTGCAGGAAGCCCTGGCTGTGCACGGCGCCGAGGCCTTCGAGCAGCGGCTTCAGGATCGAGCGCAGATCCTCCTCGAACATCATGTCGGGCGATTCGATCACGCTCTCGAAATCGACTCCGCGCTCGTATTTCATCACGATGTAGGCGGTGCCGTTGGCGCGGAAGAAGCGGCGCACTTCGACGATGTTCGGATGCTTGAAGCGCGCCAGCGTCCGCGCCTCGCGCTCGAACTTCTCGAGGCCGAACATGAAATCGTCGCGATCGGCTTCCGACAGGATGCCGACCTGGATGCCGTCGGGCATCCGCGTGGCGATCTCGAACGGCAGGTATTCCTTGACCGCGACGTTGCGCGCCGGCGATTCGGGGTCCTCGCGCAGATCGCGCGCAAGGTAGGTCAGCCCGAAGCCGCCGGCGCCGAGCACGCGCTTGATCCGGTAGTCCTCGAGAACCGAGTTTTCCGGCAGCGTATTGCGATAATCGTCGACCTCGTCGTCGTCGGACGCCATGGCTCTCGTTGCAATCGGAAATCGCGCGGGAAACGAAAATGCGGGACGTTCTTCCAAGTCCATACGCAGAACGCCGGTGGGGCGTTTATGACCGAAACCGCCGCGGAAATCGAGATTTTCCTTGAACTTGGCCGGGGCCCGGAACCCCGCCGCATTGAGCGCCCCGGCCGCATGGGCTAAGAGGCGGCTTTCGCTGGGAGAGCCGGCCTGGACACGCATCGGCCCCTGACCGCCCCCGAGGCGACGGACGTGACGCGGCCGCTGCGCGTGGCGGTGCTCGTCGACCTGTTCTGGTCGGCGGCCGCGGGCGGACACGTGAAGTTCTGGGAGCGCGCTGCGCAGGGCGCGGCCGGGCTCGCGGGCCTCGATCTCACCGTGTTCTTCGCCGGCGCCGCGGACGGCGAGCACGAAGTGGCGCCGAACGTGCGCTATCGGCTGCTGCGGCCCGTGTTCAGCACGCAGCGCCTGCGGTTCCTCTCGCACGTGCCCGACCACACCGATCTGGCGCCCTATCATCCGCGCCTCGCCCGCGCGCTGGCCGGCCACGACGTGATCCACACCACCGACGCGTTCTTCGCCTATGCGCGCACGGCCGAGCGCGTGGCCCGCCGGCGCGGCGTGGCGCTCGTCAACTCGGTGCACACCGACACGCCCGAATACACGCGCCTCTACACCGCCGAAACCGTGCGCCGCCTGCTCGGCCGCGGCTGGCTCGCGCGGCTGCTGCTCGAGCACATGCGCCTCGATGTGCGCGCGGGGCGCGGCAAGCTCGCGCGGCTGCTGCGCCACCAGGCGGCGTGCCGCTTCGTGTTCGGGCCGCGCGCCGAAGACCTCGACCGCGCGCGCCGCGTCTTGCCGGCCGAGCGCGTGCTGCCGCTGCCGCGCGGCCTCGAGCTCGACCGGTTCCACCCGAAAGGACGCGACCGCGCGTGGCTCGCCGCGACATACGGCATTCCGCCGGAAACGCCGGTGGTGCTCTGCGTCGGGCGCGTCAACGTCGGCAAGAACGTGATGGCGCTGGCCGAGGCCGTGCGCGCGCTGGCCTCGCTCGGCGAGAAACTCGTGCTGTTCTGTGCCGGCGAGGGCGAGGACCGCGCGCGCATCGAGGCCATGCTGGGCCCGCTCGCGCGCTGCCCCGGCATCGTGGCCGGCGACGACATCGCGCGGCTCTATGCGAGCGCCGACCTGCTCGCGCATCCCTCCGAGATCGAGACGTTCGCGAACGTCGTCACCGAGGGCATGGCGTCCGGCCTGCCCGCGCTGGTGAGCGCGCGCGGCGCGGCACATGAGCGCGTCATCGACGGGCAGACCGGCGTCGTCGTCGAGGGCGGCGGCGCGGCCTGGGCCGAGGCGATCGCGCTGTTGCTGCGCGACACCGCGCGCCGCGAAGCGATGGGCCGCGCCGCGCGCGCCGAGGCCGAGCGCCTCTTCACCGACTGGCGCGCCGTCGTCGCCGAGAAATTCCTCCCCATCTGGTCCGCCGCCGCGCGCGGCGAAGAAAGATAAGGGAACAGGAGCCGGGGAGCCGGGGAGAAAGAAAGATTCACCACCAAGACACCAAGACACGAAGGCACCAAGAGGAAGGGACCGCGGCGCAAGAGCGGCGCCGAGAACATTCGCTTTTCGCGCGCCCCTTGGCGCGCTTTCGCTTTTGTTCTTGGCGTCTTGGTGCCTTGATGGCGAGCATTCCTTCTCCCCGGCTCCCCGGCTCCTGTAAATCTTTCTTCCTTCGCGCAGAACGCGCATCGACGCGGGGGCACTGAGATGTTCGGGCGGCGCATCCTGATTCTCGTTCCGCATCCGGACGACGAGGTGCTGGGCGCCGCGCTCGCCATCCGCCGCGCGCAGGCGCGGGGCGCCGAAGTGTTCGGCCTCGACCTCACGCATGGCTGCCCGCCGCGCGAGGCGCTGTGGCCGTGGGCGCGCATGACGCACGCCGCGCGCGTCGAGACCCGCCGGCGCGAAGCGGCGGCCGCCGCGCGCGAGCTCGGCATCACGCGCATTCCCGACGACGGCCTCGCCGCGCGGCGCCTGCGCCATGCGCTGCCGGCCGCCTTTGCACGCCTCGAAGCCGCCGCCGACGCGCATGCGATCGACACGCTGTGGGCGCCGGCCTATGAAGGCGCGCATCCCGATCACGATTGCGCCAATGCGCTGGCCTTGGCACTGGCGCATGCGCGGCCCGCCCTCGCCGCTTGGGAGTTCGCCGAATACAGCAACGAAGGCGGCGTGCGCCGGGCCAACGAATTCTTCGCGGCACGCGGCGGCGAGATCGCGATTGCCCCCGCGGACGCCGAGGAAGGCGTCTGGAAGGGCCGCCTGCTCGCGCTCTACCATTCCGAGGCGTTCAACCTCCGCAATGTCGCCGGCCCCGTCGGCAAAGGGGGAGTCCGCGAGAGCTTCCGCCCGCTGCCGCGCCACGACTATGCGCGCCCGCCGCATCCCGG
>CAYZSG010000033.1:0-30199 GCA_964481045.1 uncultured Candidatus Odyssella sp.
CATCGAGAACGGGTTGTGGCTGAAGTCGATCTTGCCGGTGTCCGGGTTCAGCTCGTACATCGGGAAATCGACGATCCAGCAGAACTTGTAGCAGCCGGTCTCGTAGAGGTTCAGCTCGCGGCCGATGCGGATGCGCGCCTCGCCGGCGAACTTCGCCGCCTGGTCTTTCGGATTGCAGACGAAGAAGACGGCGTCGCCGTCCTTCAAACCCATCGCGGATTTGAGCTGCGCGAGGCGCGCCTCGTCGAGGAACTTCGCGATCGGGCCTTTGCCCGCGCCGCCCTCGAGCACGATGTAGCCGAGCCCGCCCTGCCCCTGCTCGCGCGCCCAGTCGTTGAGCTTGTCGTACCACGAGCGCGGTTGCGATGCGGCGCCCGGCGCCGGGATCGCGCGCACGACCGAGCCTTTCTCGATCGCGCCCGCGAAAATCTTGAAGCCGGTGCCGCGCCACACATCCGTGACGTCGGCGATGACCAGCGGGTTGCGGAGATCGGGCTTGTCGACGCCGTATTTCAGCATCGCCTCGTCGAACGGAATGCGCGGGAATGGCGGCTTCGTCGTCGCCCACGGCTTGTCCTTGGCGAACCCCGCGAATTCCTCGAACACGCCGGCAAGCACCGGCTCGATCGCGGCGAATACGTCGTCCTGCGTGACGTAGCTCATCTCGAAATCGAGCTGGTAGAACTCGCCGGGCGAGCGGTCGGCGCGGCCGTCTTCGTCGCGGAAGCAGGGCGCGATCTGGAAATAGCGGTCGAAGCCCGAGACCATCAGCAATTGCTTGAACATCTGCGGCGCCTGCGGCAGCGCGTAGAACGTGCCGGGATGCACGCGGCTCGGCACGAGGTAGTCACGCGCGCCCTCGGGGCTCGAGGCGGTGAGGATCGGCGTCTGGAACTCGGTGAAGCCCTGCTCGATCATGCGGCGGCGGATGCTGGCGATCACCTGCGCGCGCAGCATGATGTTGCGATGCACCTTCTCGCGGCGGAGATCGAGGAAGCGGTAGCGCAGCCGGACCTCCTCGCCGTAGTCCATGTCGCTGTTGACCTGGAGCGGCAGCGCATCGGCCGCGCTCTCGACCGTCGCCTCTTCGACGCGCAGTTCCACCTCGCCGGTCGGGATGTTCGCGTTGATGGTCTCGGCGCTGCGCTTCACGACCTTGCCGGTGAGCGTCAGCACGGATTCGAGCTTCGCCTCGTCGAGCACCTTGAAGACCGCGCTGCCGGTATCGGCCACGCATTGCGTGATGCCGTGGTGGTCGCGCAGATCGACGAACAGCAGGTTGCCGTGGTCGCGCTTCCGGTGGACCCAGCCCGAGAGGCGCGCCGGCGCCCCGGCATGGGACGCGCGCAATTGACCGCAAGTGTGGGTGCGATAGGGATGCATCGGAAGGGCTCGGAATGGTCGGGATTGGGCTGGAAACGCGCGCGAAAAGGCACGCGGCCAAAGGCTTTGTCAAGCCAAGGCGACGCGGCTCAAGCGCCGGGCCGGCGGCAGACCTTGACCGCCTCGGCGAGCGCCGCCGCCGCGCGCTTTGCCGCCGCTTCGTCGGAGAAGTGCAGCCAGCCGCGCGGCGCGATCGACCACGAATCTCCATGGCGCGTGAGGATCGTTTGCCTTCCGTCGGCGTCGGCGAACGAAACCTCGGCGCTGCGGCGGCAGCACCATTGCCAATCGCGCATCGGATGCGCGGCGATTCGTTCGGGATCGAGGGCGGCGAGATCGATCTGCATCGTATAGCGGTAGCGCGGGGCGGAGACGCGGCGCACGGTCACTTCTGCATCGGTCGCGACGATCCAGCGGCATGCGTCGCGGCCTCGCAGCAGCGAAAAGCGGCGCGTTGTCCGTTCGCCGTGAATGTCGGGCGCCGTGTCCATGATCGTCCCATGCTCGACGAAGGCGCGGCGCAAGATTTCGAACTGACGCTCGATGCCGGGTTGCGATTGGCCGCGATGGCGCTCCTGCGCAGAGGCTCCGGCCGCCATGAGAGCGAGCAGAGCGAACAACGCCAGTCTCGCGGTCGCGTGCATTCCCACCCCTTGTTTCGGCCGCGGCTTACTGGCGCGCCTTTGCGGCGGCGCTGGGGCAGGAATCATGGACCCCGCCGCGCCATTCAAGGCTGATCGGCGGGGTCCTCGACATGGTGTCGATGTCCGGCAGTCGCCGGATGATATATCGCGTGCCCGGAAGTGGCCGGCTTCCCGGCGACACGTTGCGTTTGGTCAAATTGTCGTAAACGGCTCGCGTCTTCGCGACCAAGCCTGGCTTGAAGCAGCTGCGGTCAACGAGCCGCGGGCCTCGTCCACGGACGAGGCCCAGGTTTTATGCCCGGTGGAGTCATACCGCGGGGCACTCCCTGGTGAGGTTCCTCGTTTCGCAGCGCGATCGCGGGGCGCATTGCGTCCATGCGGTTACGCTGCGATTTCGACTCTATGCCGATCGCGACGCGGCGCAAGTCCGTAATTGCCGCGATGGCGTGGAACACGTGCGGGGAGAAATTCGTAGCGCCGAATATTTTCCCTCGCACGGTGCTTGCAGCGTCTATCGCTTGGCCAACACGCGCGCGAGGAACGCGCCCATGTCGCGATTCGATTTCGCGCGCGTCTCTTCGTCGGCGCCGATCGCATAAGGCGGGCCGCTGGCGCAGAGGCCGAGGATGAGCGTGCGCGCGAACGGCGTGGACATGGCGAGGAACGTGTTGAGGTCGCGCACCGTGCCGTCGCGCTCCACCCACAGGCGGCAGGCGTGCATCGTGCGCCCGATCGTGCGCCGGCCCCAGCCGCCGTCCCATTGGTGCGGCGCGTCCTTGTAAGCGACGATCTCGACGCTGCTGCCGCCTTTCTTGAGATCGGCCGCGAAGGTTTCGCAGCGCGCGCGATCGATCAGAATGTCGGCGGTGCCGTAGAGATAGAGCAGCGGCGCGCCGGTGGTGCGCGGATCGGAGAAGCGCGCGATGCAGGGACCGTAGAACGCCACATGGCCGGCGAAGCGGAGCCCCTTGCCGAGCTGCGCGGCCACGCGCGCGTTCATCGCATACATCGTCGCCATGGCGCCGTAGGAGAAGCCCACCAGCGCCACGCGCTTCGTGTCGATCTCGGGATAGCGCTCGCCGAGCCAGCGCAGGCCGGCATAGGCGTCGGCGATCATCATGCTTTCGGTGATGTTGATCAGCCGGTCGATGAATCCCACGCCGAGCTCGCGGCGCGCGGCGAATGCGTCGACCACCAGCGCCGCCACGCCCATCGCCGCGAGCTGGCGGCCGTACGTCATTTCTCGCGCCCACAGCACGCCACCCGAGCCGTGCAGCAGGACGACGGCCGGGATCGAGCCGGGCCGGTGCTTGCCGGGCGGCAGGAACAGCGTGGCGCGCGCGGTGGCCCTGGGCGACTCGGCGAGAACGGCGAACTCGGCCGGGCTGAACGGCGACGCGCTGGCGAATGTCACCGCCTGCCCCTCGATCTTGTCGATCGCCGCGCCGTTGGGCCACGGGCCGGCCAGCCGCTGTTCGAGCGGATTGGCGGCGGCCAATGCCGGCCAGAGGCAGCAGGCGATCAGGGCGAGAAAGCGCATCGAATCTTCATCTCCGCTTTGTCGAACGCAGGAAAGCTGCCCACGGCGGGCGGCTTTTGCAATCCGCGTAACCCCCGGGCAGGGAAACATTTTCGTGTTCCGGCATGGGGTTGAGCCCCCGCGGTGCGGCGCCTCCGCCCTTCCGCCGGGCCCGCGATGCGTGTATAGCCCGCGCCATGCCCCTGATCACCGATACGGCGCGCCTTGCCGATTTCTGCGCGCGCCTCTCCGGCGAAGAGTTCGTCGCCGTCGACACCGAATTCATCCGCGAGAAGACCTACTACCCGCAGGTCTGCCTGATCCAGCTTGCCGGCGAGAGCGAGGCGCGCGCGGTGGATGCGCTGGCGCCCGGAATCGATCTTTCGCCGGTTTACGACCTGATGCGCAACCCGAACATCCTGAAGGTGTTCCACGCCGCGCGGCAGGACATCGAGATCTTCATGATGAAGATGGACACGGTGCCGGCGCCGATGTTCGACACGCAGGTGGCGGCGATGGTGGCCGGCTTCGGCGAGCAGGCCGGCTACGAGACGCTCGTGCAGGCGCTGGCGCGCGCGAGCATCGACAAATCCTCGCGATTCACCGATTGGGCGCTGCGCCCGCTCACCGAGAAGCAGGTGACCTACGCGCTGTCCGACGTCACGCACCTGCGCACGGTGTACAAGAAGCTCAAGGAGCGGCTCGATCGCAGCGGGCGCCACCATTGGGTCGAGAGCGAGATGCAGACGCTCACCGACCCCGCCACCTACCGCGGCGATCCGCGCGAGGCATGGCGGCGGCTGCGCGTGCGCTCGCCGAAGCCGCGCTTCCTCGCGATCCTGCGCGAACTGGCGGCGTGGCGCGAATTGGCCGCGCAGCAGCGCGACATTCCGCGCCAGCGCATGCTGCGCGACGAGGCCCTCATCGAAATCGCCGCGCACGCGCCGAAGGGCGCCGACGATCTCGCGCGCACGCGCGGCCTCTCCGACGGGCTCGCACGCGGCAAGGTCGGCGCCGAGATCCTCGCCGCCGTCGCCAAAGGCGTCGAGGTGCCCGAATCCGAGGCGCCGCGCATGGCCGACCGCGCCGACCTGCCGCGCAGCAACGGCGCCGTCGCCGAATTGCTGCGCGTGCTGCTGAAGATGCGCGCCGACGAGCACAACGTCGCCGCCCGCCTGATCGCCGCGAGCGACGATCTCGACCGCCTCGCCGCCGAGGACGAGCCCGATGTGCCGGCGCTCAAAGGCTGGCGGCGCGAGATCTTCGGCGAGGACGCGATGGCCCTGAAGCAGGGCCGCCTCGCGCTCGTCGTCAAAGGCCGCAAGCTCACCGCCATGCCGGTGCCCGTGGCGCCGATCGCGTAGAGGCGCGCGCAGCGCGCCCCTACGCGGGCATCAATCCCGTTTTACCGCTGCGCCGCGGCCAACTCTTCGGGGCTCATCACTTCGACGTCGATCTCGCCGCCGCCGGGGCCTGTGCTTTCGGTCGTGACGATGATGTGGCCGGGCGCGATCGGGCCCAGCGGCTTGTCGCGGTCGGGCAGGATCGCGATCGCGTTGCGGCCCTGCCAGACGATCACCTGCCCGCGGCTCCGCGCCATCGCCGCCGCCATGCGCTTGATCTCGGCATAGTACGGCGCCTTTTTCCACGCATCGAGCCGCCCGGTATCGACGTTGATGACGAGGCGCCGCCCGTCATCCTCCGTCGTCAGCACCATGCGCGATTTCGCGGGCTGCCAGTGCGCGGGCACCGATGCATCGATGAGCCAGCCGCAGACGAACTCGCGGCACGAGGCCGGGCGCGTCTCGTAGATGCGGCAGCCCTTGCCGATCTCGCAATGCGCGCACCAAGCATGACGCGGCTTCTCGAGTTCGGGAATGCCGAAAATCTTGCAGCACAACGTGCACCCCTCGCAGGAGCGCCCCGGCGCCGGCGGCGGCGATTCCACGCTCATGCCGACTCCGAACCGTCAGCGACTGGCCGGGCTGCCATCCAACACCTCGACATCGATCCCGCTGCCATCGGGGCCGGGCCGGCCGCGCATGACGATCGCCTGTCCGGGCCGCACGGGGCCGAGAAACACGTCGCGATCGGGCAGAACCACGACCGCGTCCTTGCCCTGCCAGACGAGCACCTGCCCCTTGTTGCGCAAGGCCACACGCGCCCAATGCTTGAGCTGGGCGTAATAGGGCTCCTTGCGCCAGGCATCGGGCCGCCCGGGATCGACGTTGACGACCATGCGGTTGTTGTCGCTTTCCCAGGTGAGCACCAGACGCGCCTGCGATGGCTTCCAGTGCTCGGGCAGAGTGCCCATCAACAGATAGCCGCAGAAGAAATCGCGGCACGTGGCCGGGCGCGTGTCGTGGATCTTGCAGCCCTTGCCGGGGTCGCAATGCCCGCACCAGACGTGGCGCGGCTTCGCGATCTCGGGGATCTCGAAGATCTTGCAGCACAGCGTGCAGCCGCCGCACGCGCGGCCCGGCGCGGGCACCGCACCCAGTTGGAGATCGGAAAGTGCATCGGCCATGCGCCGAGTGTACGCGCTCCCCTGCCGGTTGGGGAGCGGGACGAAATCCTCAGGCCCGCCCCGGCCGGCTTGCGAGGATACGGTGCAGGCGCGCGCGGAGCGCCTCGTAGTCGTGCGCGGCGGCGTCGCCATCGGCGGCGAAGTCGGGCGACGCGGCGGCGCGGGCGCGGCCGAGCGCCATCTCGAACAGGCCGCGCTCAAAATCGTCAAGCGCCGCGTTGAACACGGCGAGGCGCCGCGCCCGCTGCTCGGCTTCGCTCAGCGAGATCGCCGTGAGCGAGACGACCAGCGCATAGCAGCAGACCTCGTACTGCGTCAGCACGATATCGACGCCGCGCAACACGCCGTCATCGGGGGGATTCGCCATGAACTCACGCTCGCGCCGGAACGACCGCGACGAACTAAAGCAGACCTGCGCCCGAGTGGCTTTGATGAAGATCAAGGGCTGCCGCGGGTGAGCCTTTGCACGCGCGAGACGGCCGCCCTACCCCCGCGTCGCGATCCTCGGCGTCAGCTCCAGCGCGCGGGCGAGCTGATCGAGGCGCTTGGTGACGCTTTCGCCGGCGAAGGTGCCGTCGGTGCGGGGGACGGTGAGCGTCAGCAGCTTCTCGCCGGCGCCGAGCGCGGTGCGCGCGAGCACGTCGTCGCGGCCGGCCGCGATCGTGTAGCCGAGGCGGATCGCCTGGCCGATCGCGCGCGCGCGCTTCAGGCCGTCGCCGTCGAGGCCGAGCGCGCCCGCGGTCTTGCGCTGCCTGCTGCCGCTCTCGTCTTCGTAGCGCGCGTGCAGCGCATGGGCGAGGAACGCGCGGCCCGGATGATCGATGCCGGGCAGCGGCATGGTGAGCGCGCGCTCGAACACGAGCGTGGCGCGGTAGTCCGGGTGATCGACCCACGCGATGTCGGAGAGCAGGCACGCGGCCTCGCGCAGGCGCTTCTCGGCGCGGCTCTCGGCCTTGAACAGGCCTTCGCTCCAGCGCGCGAGGCTCGGGCCGATCTTGGCGAAGCGGCCGAAATGGCGCGCGATGTCGGCGGCGGCGGCGAGCAGCGGGTCTTCCTTGCGCTTGGCCTCGGGCAGATCGTCGTAAAGGATGCCCTCGCGCAGGCCCTGCGCGCTGAACACGAGATGGCGCGGGCGGCCGATGTTGACGATGTGGCGCAGGATGCGCGCTGCGGGACGCAGCGTGTCGAGGCGCTTGGCCGGCACGTCCGGCAGCTGCTTGAGCGCGGGGTCCGACATCTTGCCGACGAGGCGCAGGAAATCGCGGAACGAGTCGGGATCGACGCGGTAGCCGTCGATGACGCGCAGGCGGTATTCGGTGTGCGCCTGGTGGATGCGGGCGAGCGCGCGCCACGCGCCGCCGATCGCGTAGAACGTGCGGCCGGCAAGGCCCGGCAGCCAGCGCAGGCCGGCCAGCGTTTCCTTGACGACCTCGCCGATGTCCTCGCCCTCGCGCTCGGCCTCGTTGAGGCGAAGCGGGCCGAGCGGCAGCGTGGCCTGCGGGCCGAGCGCGCCCTTGTCGAGCCGCACGAGCTCGAGGCTGCCGCCGCCCAGATCGCCCATGGCGCCGTCCGCATCCGGCAGCGCCGAGACGAGGCCCAGCGCCGAGAGCCGCGCCTCCGTCTCGCCCGAAATCGTCTCGATCTTGAGGCCGGCGATCTCCTTCACGCGCGCGATGAAGGCCGGGCCGTCCACGGCGTCGCGGATCGCGGCAGTGCCGACGACGCGCAGGCGCTCGACGCCGAGCGATTCGGCGGCGGCGGCAAAGCGCGGCAGATTGGCGAGCGCCAGCTCCACTCCGTCGGGGTCGAGCTTGCCGGTGGAGTGCAGGCGGCGGCCCATGCCGCACAGCACCTTCTCGTTGAAGATCGGCAGCGGCGCGCGCGTGGCCCCGGCGAAGACGACGAGGCGGATCGAGTTCGACCCGATATCGATCACGCCCACGCGCCGGCGCTCGGCCGGTGCGTCGGGTGCGGGGGTCGGTATTTGGGGGGCCGGAAGCGCCATGCCGGTCCTGCGTTGCCCGCCCTGATTTACCCCGAATCGGCGTCCGCGCAAAAGCGGTCCGGCATGCGACGCCTTGGCGTTCGCAATGGCGTCAAAGCGCGTCGCGGCTTTGCTTAACGCCGCCCCGCGGCCCCGTGGACGCACGACGCGGCGGTGGTGTACCCAATCGGCGGGCCGCGGTCGCGGGTGATCCCGGGCCGGTCGAGGGGGAGCGAGCGCGCATGAAGGCAACATCGTCGTTTCGGATCGCGGTATTTCCCGGCGACGGCATCGGCAACGAAGTGATGTCGCCATGCCTCGCGTTGCTCGACCGGGTTTCGCGGGCCGTCGGTGGCTTCGCGCTGCACTATGAGATCGCGCCGGCCGGTGCCGGCTGCTACCGCGATACCGGGCAGGCCCTGCCCCCGTCGTCGATGGCTCTCGCCCGCAAGGCCGATGCGATCTTGCTCGGAGCGATGGGCCTGCCCGACGTGCGCCAGCCCGACGGAACCGAAATCGCACCGCAGCTCGATCTGCGCTTCGAGCTCGGCCTCTATGCCGGCGTGCGTCCGGTGCTGAGCGTTCCCGGTATCGCCCCGGTGCTCGGCGACGCGCGCGCCGCCGCGCTCGATTTCGTGCTGGTGCGCGAATCGACGGAAGGCCTGTTCGCCTCGCGCGGGCGCGGCACGATCGAGGATGACCAAGCGGCGCGCGATACGATGGTGATCACGCGCGCCGGCACCGAACGCGTCGTCGACTTCGCCCTGCGGCTTGCGCGCCGCCGCCGCGCCTTGGGCCGGCCAGGGCGTCTCGCCTGCGTGGACAAAGCCAATGTGTTCGCGTCGTTCGCGTTCTTTCGCAAGATCTTCGACGAACGGGCACGCGCTTTTCCCGACGTCGCCGTCGAGCACATTTACGTCGACGCGACCGCGCTGCGCATGGTGCAGCGCCCGTGGGACCTCGACGTTCTGGTGACCGAGAACATGTTTGGCGACATCCTCTCCGACCTCGGCGCCGGTCTCATGGGCGGACTCGGCTTCGCGCCGTCCGCCGACATTGGCGACGATCACGCCGTATTCCAGCCCTGCCACGGCACCGCGCCAGACATCGCGGGGATGGGCCGCGCCAATCCCACGGCCATGTTCCTGTCGGCGGCAATGATGCTGGAATGGCTTGCGGAGCGGCACGAGCACCCACCGTGCGGACGGGCCGCCGCGCTCATCCGCACCGCGATCGGCCAGGCATTCCATCGCGGCGGGCTGGTTCCCTGCGAGCGCGGCGGCAACGCCGGCACCGGCCCGATCAGCGCCGCTGTCATGGCCGCGATCGAAGCCGAAGCGCCCGCCGCGGCGTGACGCCGATGGCGAAGGCACCGCTTCGCGTCGCCTGTATCGGCGCCGGTTATTTCGCGCGCTTCCATATCGAGGCCTGGCGGCGCGTCGATGGGGTCGCACTCGTCGCGCTTTGCGATCGCGCGGAGACGAAGGCGCACGAGGCCGCCGCGGCGTTCTCGATTCCGGCCGTGTTCGCGGACGCCTGTACGATGCTGGACTCGGTTCGACCCGACATCATCGACATCGTCACGCCACCGGCCGAGCACCTGCCGCTCATTCGTGCCGCCGCCGCCCGCGGCATTCGCGCAATCGTGTGCCAGAAGCCGTTCTGCCGCGATGTCGTCGAGGCGGGCGACGCGATCGCCGCGGCCGATGCGGCCAAGTCGCTGCTGGTCGTACACGAGAATTTCCGCTTCCAGCCTTGGCATCGCGAGGCGCGGCGCCTTGTCGATCTGGGCGTTCTCGGCGAGGTTTATCAGGCGACGTTCCGGCTACGGCCCGGCGACGGCCAGGGCGCTGCCGCCTATCTCGACCGCCAGCCCTATTTCCAGACGATGAAGCAGTTCCTCGTGCACGAGACCGCGATCCATTTCATCGACACCTTCCGATTTCTGCTCGGCGAGGCCAGCGCGGTGTATGCGAGCCTCCGCCGGCTGAACCCCGCGATCGCCGGCGAAGACGCCGGCCTGATCCTCATGGATCACGCAGGCGGCGCGCGCTCGCTGTTCGACGGCAATCGGCTCGTTGACCATGCGGCGCGAAACCGGCGCCTCACGCTCGGCGAAATGCTGATCGAAGGCTCGGCGGCGGTGCTGCGTCTCGACGGAGATGGCGGTCTGTGGTTGCGGCCCGCCGGAAGCAACGCGGAAGCCGCACATCGCTACGCGTGGGACGATCGCGGCTTCGGCGGAGATTGCGTGTTCCGCCTTCAGTGTCACGTCGCCGATGCGGTGCGGCACGGCACATCGTGCGAGAACACCGGCGCCGAATATTTGCGCAATCTCGAGATCGAAGGCGCCGTCTATCGCTCGGCCGAGATGGGCGCCCGCGTGGCGCTCTGAGCCACCGCGAAGCTGGTTAATCGTCGCTCCATTGCAGCTTCGACTGGGGCTTGGATTTCTTCAGCGCGCTGCCGCGGCCGGAGAGCGAGGGGTTGGTCATGAAATAGTGGTGGCAGGCGAAGCCCTTCCCTTCCGGGCTCACGCGCCTGTAGGTGCCGTCGGCGGCGAGCGTCCAGCTCTGCGCTTCGTCTTTCAACTGCGCCACCATGACCTGGTCGAGCACCTGCTGGTGCACGGTCGGATTCTCGATCGGCACCAAGGCCTCGACGCGGCGGTCGAGATTGCGCGGCATCCAGTCGGCCGAGGAGATGAACACCTTGGCGTCGCGGTTCGGCAGTTTCTTGCCGTTACCGAACGCGATGATGCGGACATGCTCCAGGAACCGGCCGATAATCGATTTCACGCGGATGTTGTCGGAAAGCCCGGGCACGCCGGGGCGCAGGCAGCAGATGCCGCGCACGATGAGGTCGATCTCGACGCCGGCCTGCGACGCGCGATAGAGCGCGTCGATCACCTCGGTGTCGACGAGCGCGTTCATCTTCGCCCAGATCTGCGCGGGCTTGCCGGCCTTGGCGTGCGCGACCTCGTCGGCAATGAGCTGCAGCAGCGTCTCGCGCAGGTCGAGCGGCGCGGCCGAGAGCTTCTGCATCGGCTCCGGACGGGCATAGCCGGTCATGTAGTTGAAGAGATGCGCGGCGTCGCGGCAGAGCACGGGGTCGGTCGTGAAGAACGAGAGATCGGTGTAGATGCGCGCGGTGATCGGGTGATAGTTGCCGGTGCCGAAATGCGCGTAGGAGCGCAGCTCGCCCGCCTCGCGGCGCACGACGAGCGAGACCTTCGCGTGGGTCTTCATGTTGATGAAGCCGTAGACGACCTGCGCGCCGGCGCGCTCCAGGTCTCGCGCCCAGCGTATGTTGGCCTCTTCGTCGAAGCGCGCCTTGAGCTCCACCATCGCGGTGACGGACTTGCCCGACTCGGCGGCGTCGATGAGCGCGCGCACGATCGGGGAATCCTGGCTCGTGCGGTAGAGCGTCTGCTTGATCGCGACCACGGCGGGGTCGGCCGCAGCCTGGCGCAGGAACTGCACCACGACGTCGAAGCTCTCGAACGGGTGGTGGACGATGAAGTCCTTCTGGCGGATTGCGGCGAAGCAATCGCCGCCGAATTCGCGCACGCGCTCGGGGAAGCGCGGATTGTAGGGCGTGAACAGCAGCTCGGGGCGCTCGTTGGTGATGAGCCGCGCCACGTCGGAGAGGCCGAGCATGCCGTCGACTTCGATCACGTCTGTGGGCAGCACCTCGATCTCGCCCACGACGAACTCGCGCAAGGGGGCCGGCATGCGCGTCTCGACCGTGAGCCGGATGACATTGCCGCGGCGGCGGCGCTTCAGCGCCGATTCGAAGGTGCGGACGAGATCTTCGGCCTCTTCGTCGATTTCCATTTCACTGTCGCGGATGACGCGGAAGCAGCCATGCGCCACCACCTTGCACTCCGGAAACAGGTGGTGGATGCACAGCAGCACCAGCGCTTCGAGCGGCACGTAGCGGATCTCGGTTCCGTGGAGGCGGATGAAGCGCGAGAGCTGGTTCGGCAGGCGCACCAGTGCGCGCAGCTGCTCGCCGCCGCCGATGGGCGCCAGCTCCAGCGCCATCGTGAGGCCGAAATTCGGGATGAACGGGAACGGGTGCGCGGGATCGATCGCGAGCGGCGTCAGCACCGGGAACACGTTGTCGAGAAAATACTTCTCGAGCCACGCGCGGTCGTCCTCGGCCAGCTCCCTGGGATCGACCACGAGGATGCCGGATTTGCGGAGGCGCTTCTTCAAGTCGCGCCAGATCAGCGTCTGCTGCTTCAGCAGCGCGCCCGCGCGCTCGTGGATCGCGCCGAGCTGCTGCGCCGGCGTCATACCCTCGGGGCTCTGCGCCTCGACCTTGGCCGCGACCTGCCCTTTCAGGCCCGCGACGCGCACCATGTAGAACTCGTCGAGGTTCGACGACGAGATCGAGAGGAAGCGCAGGCGCTCGAGCAGCGGATGGTTGGCGTTCGTCGCTTCTTCGAGCACGCGCTCGTTGAACGCGAGCCAGGAAAGCTCGCGGTTGATGAGCCGCGCCGGCGAAACGGGGTCGATCGCGCGCGTGGTCGGCGGGGCGATGGCCTCGTTCACGGGTCGGCACTCCTCGGGCTGCGGCGGCACGCGCGCCCGTGACCATCACGGGCGTTGACGCTCGCCATTATAACGGATTTCGTGCCGGTTTCAGGACAGCGATGCCTGAAAATCCCGCACCCATCTGTCAAATTTCTGTAACAATTCAATGACGTCCCGCCGCATCCTGCTGCTGCGCCACGCGAAGTCGGCCTGGGACGAACCCGGCATCGATGATTTCGACCGTCCATTGGCGCCGCGCGGGCGGCGGGCCGCGGCGGTGATGGGCGTGTATCTCCGCGACGAGGGGCTGGTGCCCGATCTCGTCCTGTGTTCGGCCGCCCGCCGCGCGGTCGAGACCTGGGAGATCGCGGCGCACGAGCTTCCGCGCGCGGCCGAAGTCGAGCTCGATCCCGGCCTCTATATGGTGCCGGCCGACCGCCTGCTGAAGCGCCTCAGGAAGCTGCCGGCCTCGGTCAAGTCGGTGCTCGTCGTCGGACACGAAGGCGGCGTTGACGCGCTTGCGCGCCGCCTCGTGGGAGACGGCGCGGCGCCGCTGCGCAAACGGTTGAGCGAGAAGTATCCGACCGCGGCCGTCGCCGTCGTCGCGGTCACGCTCGACGACTGGGCCGCGCTGGCAGAGAGGTCCGGGACGCTCACGCGCTTCGCCGCGCCCAAGGATCTCGTCTGATCCCGGGGCGCGGCGTCGCGAACGTTCCGGCGTCGATCAGGCGCCCATCTTGCCGGCGCCGGTGATCAGCCCGATGCCGTGGCAGATCCAGGCCGCCAGCAGCACCAGCGCGCCGATCAGGCCGGTGATGGCCATGAGGCCCACCATGCCCTGCGACGACGCCATGGCCGCGAGGATGCCGACCACGACGGTCAGGATCAGCAGGCCGAGGCCGACGATGTAGAGGATGCCGATGGCCTTCCAGAGGCCACCGCCGCCGACGTTGGCGAAGCCCATCGCGCCGATCGAGAACCAGATGAAGAAGATCAGCCAGGCCAGCAGCACGATCAGCGAGATGATGCCGATCACGCCCAACGCCGAGGCCATCGCCTGCGGATTGGCGACCGCGCCGATGCCGGCGCCGCCGAGCAGAGAGAAGAGCCACAGCACGACGAGGATCACGATGATCCCCATGATCGCGATGTCGGCCGTGCGGTAATTGCGGCTGTTGAACAGGCCCTTCGAGCTCCAGAAGACGAAGATCATGATCGCCGTCTGGATCAGGCCGAAGATGATGGCGACGGCCCTGTTCTGGGCCAGGAAGGCCCCGATGATCACGACCGCGATCAGGACGAAGGCGAGGATCCCGCCCAGTCGAACCATGCTCGGACTCATTCTCTTTCCCCCTTTTGAGGTGTTTGCAACGACAGGTCTTACGCGCCTTCGGCCGCCCGGATGGCGGCGGCCCTCATCGCCACGAGCAACGCAATGCCCGTAGCGCAGGCGATGAACGGGTAGGTGATTTCGCCGAATTCGATGACGGTCATGACGGCGATCAGCAGCGCGATAGCGCCGGCGGCGATGCCGCGGATGGAAATCCCCCGCGCAAGGCGCGCCGACCCGTCGGTCCGCGTGTTCTCCGGATCGTCATTTCCCCTCAACGGCCGTTTCGTTCCTGAGGCGGGGCCCCGGACCCCGAAAAGCGCATACCACATCGCGATAGGGCCTTCGACCGTGAAATTCCCTATATCTTGTAACATCTTTTTGGCCTACGCACAAACGCTAGCTTCGCCTTATCCCCACGCCGCCCGGCGGCGCTCAGGCCAACCCCAACGTCGTACGGGCGAATGGCAGGGTGATCGGTCGGCGCTCGGCCAAGGAGGCGCGGTCGAGGGTCTCGACTGCCTGCGCCACGGCGGCGCAGGACCTCTCGATACGCTGCACGAGGTAAAGAATCACTTCACCGGGCACGACAAGCTGGCGGTCCCGGAACAGCTTTGCGAAGAGGCCGGAGAGCATTTCGTCGTCGGGCGCGCGGATCTCCACCGCGGGCAAGGCCCGAAGGCGCGAGGCGAGATCGGCCAGCGGCAGGTTCCAGCGCGCCGGCGGCTCGGCGCCGGTGACGAGCAGGTGCCCGCTCTGGGCCGCGATGCGGTTGTAGAGATGAAAGAGCGCCTCCGCCGCGCGGGCATCGCCGAGCGCGGCCTCGCCGTCCTCGAAGACACAATAGCGCGCGTCGATGCGGCCGGCCACGAGCGCCGCGGCCGAGACGGCGGCGGCGCCGCTGCGCGCCTGCCACACAGCGGCCAAGTGGCTCTTGCCGGAGCCAGGCGGTCCGTAGAGCGCGAGGCCCGGCGCGGGCCAATCGGGCCAGCGATCGATCCAGGCCACGGCCGCGGCATTGCTCCGCGCCACGAGGAAGTCGCCGCGCCCCTGAGCCATGCGGTGCGGAAGATCGAGGACGAGTTGGCGCGCGGGCATGGCCGGTCAATGCCTGGGGTGCGCGCCGTCGGCCGCCGCCAGGTGGCGGATGCCGACGACGACGTAGTGCGCGCCGGAGAAGAGCGTGGTCAGGGCCACGACGTAGCCCGCCCATTCGAGCGCGGCGTTCCAGCCGAGGCCGCGGAAGTCGAGCCCATGGCGCGCCAGCACCAGCCCCGCGAACGCGATCTGCACCATCGTGTTGGCCTTGCTGATGAAGCTCGGCGCGATGGCCACCCGGTGCTCGAGCAGGAACAGCAGGATGATGCCGCCCACGATCATCACGTCGCGCGAGACGACGAGGATCACGAGCCACGAGTCGAGCTTGCCCACCTGCCCGAGCGTGACGAACACGCACACGAGCAGCATCTTGTCGGCGATCGGGTCGAGATAGGCGCCGAGCCGCGTGCGCTGGTTCAGCACGCGCGCGAGCCAGCCGTCGATCGCATCGCTGACCCCGGCCGCGACGAACACCCAGAACGCGCCGGCCACGCGCTCCGTGGCGATCATCCAGACGACGACCGGCACGGCCGCGAGCCGCACCAGCGAGATCAGGTTCGGGACATTCACGGCTTCTTGGGCGGTTCCGTCTTTTTGTCCGGAGCAGCGCCGTTCTTCGGACGCTCCTCGGCCTTGGCGGGCGGCGTGCCCGGCGCCGGCGCAAGGTCTGTCTCCTTCACAGCCGTCGAGGGCGGCTTGAGCACCCAGGTTTCGGGCGCCCCCTCCTTGGCAGTCTCGACCGTGACCGCCATGCCGCGCTGATCGAGCTGGCGGCGCAGTTCCGCGATCGTGCCGGCGAAGCGTAGCTCGATCATCGCCTCGCCCGGGCTCATCGAAATCGTCGTGAGGCTGCGGAGCTGCGGCATGCTCTGGAGCGACTGGCGGATCTTGATCCAATGCTCGAGGCCCTGGAGCGGCGCGCGGATGCGCACCACCGCGGCGTTCTGCTCGATCGCCACCGCGCCTTTCTTCCACGCGGCGTCGATCGCGCGCGCGATCGATGCCGCGGCCTTGTCGAGCCCGGCCTCGTCGGTGCCGGCGGGGAAGACGCCGATCGCGCTCGTGCGCCCGTTTGCAAGATCGTAGAGCGTCACCGCGATGCGGCGCTGGCCTTTCTCGACCGATCCCAGCGCCACCGCGATGAGCCCGGCCTTGTAGTGATCGCCGATCCGGCCGAGCGCGGCGCGGTTGGCGGCGGCCGCCTCTTCGCCGGTGATCGCCTTGAGGTCGGCGAGGTCGCCGCGCAGCCGCGCGAAATCCACCATGGTGTCGGCCGGCTCGTGGCGCATCCAGGCCTCGCGCCACGGATTGGGATCGTCCCACAGCGTGGGCTTGCCCTCTTCCTTCCACACCGGCAGCACGACGAGCGGCGGGCTCGGCGCCTCGATGAACGCCACGCCGGCGCCTTCCAGCATCGCGCGGACCGCGTCGCGGTCGAAGCTATACGCGACCGACGCCGTGTACTTGTCGCCCAGCTGATTTTCGCTTTCGACCGAGAAATTGCGCACCGCATTCCGCACCGCCTCGGCATCGGGCTTCGGCAGGCGCGCATGATCTTCGGCCAGCGTGAGCTTGCGCAGCAGCCGGGCGAGTGCCACGCGTTCGCCGTCCGCCACCGCTTTGGCGCGCGCCAGATCGGGCCGCGCGCCCGTCGCCTCGACCTTCACGCCGGTGACGACGAAGACATCAGCCGGCTCCGCGCGCGCGGGCAGCGCCAGCAGCAGGGCGATCAGCGCAATCCACAGCGTTCGTCCCCGGACGAAGTGCTGCATCGGTTTCACTCCTCAGGAAGCGGCGCTATAAGGGCGGCGAAATGCGCCCGACGCAACGGGGAGATTGGTCCATATCCACGGAAAGATACAAGGAAGCCGGGGTCGACATCGACGCCGGCAACGCATTGGTCGATGCGATCAAGCCGGCCGCCAAGGCGACCGCGCGCATCGGCAGCATGGGCGGCCTCGGCGGCTTCGGCGCGCTGTTCGATCTCAAGGCCTGCGGCTATCGCGACCCGATCCTGGTCGCGACGACCGACGGCGTCGGCACCAAGCTCAAGGTCGCGGTCGAAACCGGCCGGCACGACACGATCGGCCAGGATCTCGTCGCGATGTGCGTGAACGACCTCGTCGTGCAAGGCGCGGAGCCGCTGTTCTTCCTCGACTATTACGCGACCGGCGCGCTCAAGGTGCCCGAGGCCGCGTCCGTGGTTAAGGGAATTGCCGCGGCATGCCGCGAATCGGGCTGCGCCCTCATCGGCGGCGAAACCGCGGAGATGCCCGGCGTCTATGCCAAGGGCGATTACGATCTCGCCGGCTTCGCGGTGGGCGCGGTCGAGCGTGGCGCGACGCTGCCGCGCCCCGACATCCGCGCCGGCGACATCATCCTCGGGCTCGGGTCGAGCGGCGCGCATTCCAACGGCTACTCGCTCGTGCGCCGCATCGTGGCGCAATCGGGCCTGCCCTACTCCGCCACGGCGCCGTTCGATCCGGCGCAGACGCTCGGCGAGGCGCTGCTGACGCCGACGCGGCTCTATGTGCGCTCGTGCCTCGCCGCGGTGAAGGCCGGCGGCGTGAAGGCGATGGCGCACATCACCGGCGGCGGACTCACCGAGAATATCCCGCGCGTGCTTCCGGCCGGAACAATCGCGCGCATCGACGCGGGCTCATGGCCGGTGCCGCCGGTGTTCGGCTGGCTGATGAAGACGGGCAAGGTCGCGCGCGAGGAGATGGTGCGCACGTTCAACTGCGGCGTCGGCATGGCGATGGTGGTGGACGCGCAGCGCGCCTGGGCCCTCCAGCACCTGCTCGGCGCCGAAGGCGAGAGCGTACGCGAGATCGGGCAGATCGTCGCCGCGGAGGATGCAACCGCGCCCGCACGCGTCGAGCTCGTCAGTTGGTCCGCACAGTGGCCGGATTAGCGGCCACCCTTCCTCTAGCGTCATCCCGACCGGAGCACGGTGCTCTTGCACCGTGCGGAGTGGAGGCATCGCGGGCCAGCTGCGGCACGATCCCTCGACTTCGCGCGTCGAAGACGCCGCGCTTCGCTCGGGATGACGGCGTGGGGACGGAGGCGTGAAAGTCGGCATCCTCATTTCCGGGCGCGGCTCGAACATGCAGGCGCTGATCGACGCTTGCCGCGCGCCGCGCTTCCCGGCCAGGATTGCGCTCGTGCTCTCGAACGAAGCGACTGCCGCGGGCCTTTTGCGCGCGCAGGAAGCGGGCATTGCCACGCGCGTGATCGACCATCGTGGCTTCGCCAAGGACCGCGCGGCGTTCGAGCGCGCGCTGACCGCGGCGCTCGAAGAGGCCGGAGTCGAATTCGTCTGCCTCGCCGGTTTCATGCGGCTCCTCACCGCCACGTTCGTCGATCACTGGCGCGACCGCCTCATCAACATCCACCCGTCGCTGCTGCCGGCGTTCCGCGGGCTCGATACGCACAAGCGCGCGCTCGAGACGGGCGTGCGGCTGCACGGCTGCACGGTGCATTTCGTGCGCGCGGCGATGGACGACGGGCCGATCATCGTGCAGGCCGCGGTGCCGGTGCTGCCCGGCGACGACGAGGCGAAGCTCGCCGCGCGCGTGCTGGCCGCCGAGCATCGCTGCTATCCGCTGGCCCTCAAGCTCGCGGCCGAAAAACGGCTCCGGGTCGAGAACGAGCGCTGCCTCGTCGACGGCGCGCCGATGCAGGTGGCCACGCTTATCAACCCGCCGCCGGTGATGGGCTGAGCGTTGCGCCGAAACGTCGCATCGGTTATGAGAAGCGCGGCGCTCTGGGAGGAGCGGAACGAAAGATGGGGTTGAAGATGGCCGACAATTTCGACATGCGCAGCCACATGGGAACCTACACCGGGTTCACCAAGCTGCTGACCTACGGCACGGTGGGCGTCATCGTGCTGCTGGCGCTGCTGGGAATTTTCGTCGCGTAATACCGCGCGCCTGGCGCACAAAACGAAAGGCCGCCTCACCGGGCGGCCTTTTGCATTTTCGTCTGGGTGGGCTCAGCCGACGATCTCTTCCGGCTTGAAGAAGAACGCGATCTCAGTCTTCGCGGTTTCGGGTCCGTCGGAGCCGTGCACCGAATTGGCTTCGATCGATTCGGCGCAGGTCTTGCGGATCGTGCCGGGCGCGGCCTTGGCGGGATCGGTGGCGCCCATCACCTCGCGGTACTTGGCGACGGCGTTTTCGCCCTCGAGCACCTGCACGACGACGGGGCCCGACATCATGAACGCGACGAGGCTCTTGTAGAACGGCCGCTCCTTGTGGACGGCATAGAAGCCCTCGGCCTGCTGCTGCGAGAGCTTCAGGCGCTTCTGCGCGATGATGCGCAGGCCCGCGCCCTCGATGAGGGCATTGATCTTGCCTGTGATGTTGCGCTTGGTCGCATCCGGCTTGATGATCGAAAAGGTGCGCTCGACCGCCATTGTTCCGCTCTTTGTTTGTCTGGGTGAATGGGCGCCCGGCGCCCTCGGGATGGCGCGCGATATAGCCGCTTGGCCGCGCGCCGACAAGCGAGCCGCCGGGGCAAAATCGGCGCAGGCCTTAGGCCTTCTTCTCCCAGCCGCGCTCGCCCTGCTGCCAATACGTCACGGCGTGGCCGGCGCTCTTGTAGGCGGTCCAGCGTTCGCGGGCCTCGGCGACGCGCTCGGGATCGTTGCCGTCGAAGAGTTCGAGGCAGCGCTCGTATTGGCCCATCTTCCCCGTGGCGGCGCCGTCGGTGAGCACGAGGACGGTGGCGCCGTTCGGGTTCTCATCCTCGATCGTGAGCCACACCGGCTGCTCGGCGGCGTTACCGTCGGACTTGCTGCCGTGCGGCAGGAAGGAATTGGGATCGTAGGTCCAGAGTCGCGCGTTGAGCGCCTCGACGCGCTCGTCCGAGCGCGCGATCACCACCGCGCGCTTGCCGGCCTGGAGAATTTTCTCCAGGAGCTTCGGCAGCGCCTGATCGAGCGCCGAGCGTTGCAGATGGTAGAAGTTCACGTCGGTCATCGCGGGCACCCGTCGCGCGGCGAGGCCCCCATCCCGGCCTTCCCCCGCGAGCGGGGGAAGGAGAAGCACCACGAAATCCTTCCCCCGCAGCGCGGGGGAAGGTTGGACGGGGGTGTCTCCGCACGAGAGATGTAGCGCAGTGAAACCGATCCTCAAAGCGTGCGTAGTCGCGATCTGTGCATTCGCCGCGGCGCCGGCCGCCGCGCAAACGCGCGCGCGCGATCTATGTGCGGCGATGCCGAAGGTGGAGGCGGAACAGGCGCTGAAGCTGCGCGCGTTCGGGGCGGATGCGCTCGACGACCGGCTCGGTCCCTATCGGCGGCAGATCTGCCGGATGCAGACCGACCCGGGCGAGACGATTGAGCTTACTGTTTGGAGCCGGCAGGACGGGCGCCCGTTCCCGCTTCTGCCCGCCCGCGCCGAGGCGTGCGATGTGGGCTGCCTGCAAGCCGGGCGCGAGCCGAACCTCTATCGCTACGAACAGAGGCGCATCGGCGCGGCCTTGTGCGTGATCCGCCGGCCGCGCGCCGACCGCGATCTCGCGACCGGTCCCCTCACCGCCTGCACGCTCGGCGGCGCGCGCCGAATCATGCTCGCGGTCGCGCGCAAGCAAGGCCTTCCGCCCGCGCCGATGGAGACGGTGAACTCGCTGCTCGGCCGCGTTGCGAACGCCGTGCGGTAAGGCGCCCCTACGCGTCCGCCGCGTCACTTCCCCTCGTAATACTCCTGCACGAGGTGGTTCAGGAGCTGCACGCCGAAGGCGGTGGCGCCCTTGGGCACCGTGGGCGAATCCTTCTTCGTCCAGGCCATGCCGGCGATGTCGATGTGCGCCCAGGGCACGTCGTTGACGAAGCGCTGGAGGAACTGCGCGGCCGTGATCGAGCCGCCGGCGCGGTCGCCGACGTTCTTCATGTCGGCGATCTCGGAGGCGAGCGCCTTGTCGTAGGCGTCCGAGAGCGGCAGGCGCCAGCAGCGCTCGCCGGTGGCGCGGCCCGAGGCGGCGATGCGCTCGGCCAGCTCGTCGCTGTTCGCGAACAGGCCGGCATTCTCGTGCCCGAGCGCGATCACGATCGCGCCGGTGAGCGTCGCGAGATCGACCATGAATTTCGGCTTGAAGCGGTCCTGGCAATACCAGAGCGCGTCGGCCAGAACGAGGCGGCCCTCGGCGTCGGTATTGATGACCTCGATCGTCTGCCCCGACATCGACTTCACCACGTCGCCGGGCCGCTGCGCGGTGCCGGACGGCATGTTCTCGACGAGGCCGGTGATGCCAATGACATTGGCCTTCGCCTTGCGGCCGGCCAGCGCCTTCATCAGGCCGATGACCGTGCCGGCGCCGCCCATGTCCCACTTCATCTCTTCCATGCCGGCGGCGGGCTTGATCGAGATGCCGCCGGTGTCGAACGTCACGCCCTTGCCGACGAAGGCGAGCGGCGCTTCGGCGCGGCTGGCGGCGCCCCGCCACTGCATGACGACAAGGCGCGGCTCGCGCGCGCTGCCCTGCCCCACGCCCAAGAGCGAGCCCATGCCGAGGCGCTGCATCTCGTGCACGCCGAGCACTTCCACCTCGACGCCGAGCTCGGCCAGCGTGCGCGCGGCATCGGCCAGCGTTTCGGGATAGAGGATGTTGGCCGGCTCGCTGACGAGATCGCGCGTGAAGGCGACGCCGTCGGCGACGCGGTCGAGCAGACGGAACGCATCCTCGGCGGCCTTGGCGCCGGCGACCGCGATCGTGAGTTCGGTGAGCGAGGGCTTCTGCTCTTCCTTCTCCTTCGTGCGGTATTTGTCGAAGCGGTAGGCGCGCAGCCGTGCGCCATAGCCGATGCGCGCGGCGGCCGGTCCGGCCTGCAGCGGCGAATCGGGCATCGGGTCGGCGAGCACGGTCGCCCGCGTGACGCCGCCCGCGTTGAGATGCGCGACGAGATTGCCGCCGAGATCCTGCGCCTTCAGCGCATCGCGATCTTTGCCCTTGCCGAGACCGACGAGAACGATGCGCTCGTAGCTGCCGTCGCCGGGCGAGACGAGATCGAGCCGGTCGCCGTTGCGGCCCTGGAAGCGCGCGCTCTTGAGCGCGCGGCTCACGGCGCCGCCGGTGCGCCGGTCGAGCTCGGCGGCGCCGGGGGTCAGCACCTTGTCGTCCATGACGCCGGCGACCACGACCCCGCCCTTGGGGATGGCGTATTCGGCGAATTCGATCTTCATGCGTGGAGGCTCCTCGGCGCGAATGCGCCGCGGCCACTCCGGGGACCGGAGAGCCGCGGCGCCCCAGATACTTAGGACAGAGGCCGCGTCAGGGCAACGCCGCCCGGCGCAAGGGGTATTTTCGCGCCCGGCGGGCTGTTCCTGCGGCCTCGGCGGGGGTTATAACCCCCGCGGCATGAACCGCGCCCAGGCTTACATATTCCGTCAGGTCGGCGTCTCGACCGTGTTCATCGTGGTGACGCTCACCGCGGTGATCTGGCTCACCCAGGCGATGCGGTTCATCCGCTTCATCCTGAACAAGGGCCTGTCGATCGACCTTTTCTTCTACATCACGTCGCTGCTGCTGCCGGGATTCCTGCTCATCACGCTGCCGGTCTCGCTGTTCTTCGCGACGCTGTTCACGCTCAACAAACTGACGAACGACCGCGAGCTGATCGTGCTGCGCTCCTCGGGCATGAGCCACTGGCAGGCGGCGAAGCCGGTCATCCTGCTCGGCTTCATCGGCATCGCGATCTGCTATTCGATCAGCCTCTACCTGCTGCCGGTTTCGGTGCAGGAATTCCGCCGCGTGCAGACGACGGCGCGCGAGAGCTTCTCGGCGGCGCTGCTGCTCGAGGGCACGTTCAACTCGGTGGGCCAGAACCTCACGATCTACGTCCGCTCGCGCGAGGGCAACGAGATCTTCGGCATCCTCGTGCAGGACAACCGCAAGCCCGCGACGCCGACGACGATCATGGCCAAGCGCGGCGCGGTCGAATCCGGCCCCGACGGCCCGCGCGTTATCCTGTTCGAGGGCAACCGCCAGGAGCTCGACCGCAAGAGCGGCAACATCTCGGTTCTCTACTTCAAGCAATACAGCTTCGAAGTGAGCCTGCTCGGCGAGGAGCGGCGCGAATGGCGCGAGCCCGGCGAGCGGTTCATCCACGAGCTCCTGTTTCCCGGCGATTCGGAGCACGACCGTTTCTATCGCACGAAACTGATCGCCGAGGGCCACAGCCGCCTCGTGGCGCCGATCCTGGCACTCGCGCTGCCGTTCGTGGCGCTGTTCATCCTGCTGCCGGGGCAGTTCAACAAGCGCGGCCAGCTTCCGCGTCTTCTGCTCGCCGTGGTGCTCGCGGCCGCGGTGCAGGCGCTCGCGGTCGCGATCTTGCAGCTTGCCTCGAAGCAGCTCCTGTTCGTGCCGCTCATGTATTTCAACGCGCTCGTGCCGCTCGCCGTCGGCGCCTGGATTCTGAGTCCGCGCGCGCGCCGCGCGCCCGCGCTGCGGCCCGCGATGGCGTCGGCGAAGTAGATCGCGACGCCGCGAAGCAAGTCGTTGCGCCGCCGCGCGAAAAACTCCTTTTTCCGGCCGGGGGTTCTGTGCCAAAGTCGCGAATGAGGGGCGATTTTCCATACTGCATTCGTCGGGGCGTCAGGGACTCGCGGCCGTGATCGAGCGATCCGCAAGCGGCGAACTCAAAGTTCGGCTGTCGTCGATCGCGACGCTGTATTTGGCGCGTCAATTCCTCGTTTCGTTCTTCGGCATCCTCGCGGTCTTTCTCGCCGTCATCTTCCTCATCGACCTGATCGAGCTCCTGCGCCGCGCCTCGGGCAAGCAGGAGGCGACGTTCTCGATCGTGCTCAGCATGGCGTTCTTCAAATTGCCGCTCACCGCGCAGAAGACGCTGCCCTTCGCCGTGCTGTTCGGCGCGATGTATTCGTTCTGGCGGCTCAACCGGAACAGCGAGCTCGTGGCGCTGCGGGCTTCCGGCGTCTCGGTGTGGCAGTTCCTGATTCCGCCGGTGGGCGCCGCCATCCTGCTCGGCGCGATCAAGATCGCGGCCATCAACCCGCTCGGCGCGATCATGACCGGGCAGTTCGAGCAGCTCGAGAACCGCTACCTCAGGATGCGCTCGAACCTGATGGCTGCGACGTCGAGCGGCGTGTGGCTGCGCCAGGTCGATTCCAGCGGGCAGTCCGTCATCCACGCCGGCAGCTCGCGCGTCGGGCGCAACGAGCTCGAGCTCAAGCAGGTGATGGTGCTGCTCTACAAGGGCGAGGACGAATTCGCCGGGCGCATCGACGCCGAGAGCGCGGCGCTCGAGCCCGGCCAGTGGAAACTCGTCAATGCGCGCCTCTCCGAGCCCGAGAAGACGGCGCGCACGATGCCGGTCTACACGTTCAAGACCGACCTCACCGTCGCGCGCATCCAGGACAGCTTCTCCTCGCCCTCCACCGTCTCGTTCTGGGAGCTGCCGCGCTTCATCCGCTCGCTCGAGGCGACCGGCTTTTCGGCCCTGAGCCACCGCCTGCACTGGCATTCGCTGCTGGCCGAGCCGCTGCTCTATTGCGCGATGATCCTCATCGCCGCGATCTTCTCGCTGCGCCACACGCGCCTCCGCGGCGTGCTGTTCGCGGTGGCGGGCGGCATCGCGACCGGCTTCGTGCTGTTCTTCCTGTCCGATCTCGTGCTGGCGCTGGCGCATTCGACGCGCCTGCCGCCGATGCTGGCGGCCTGGGCGCCGGCGCTCGCGAGCTCGATGATCGGACTGGCCGTCCTCATCCACGTCGAAGACGGATAAGATGGAGGTGGAGGGGGAATGAGGGGACTGGGGGGGACGATCGCGGCGCTGGGGGCGGCGCTGTTGATGCTGGGCGCCGCGCCGGCCGCGGCGCAGCAGGCGCCGCCGATGCGCACCTCGGTGGGCGACGCCGCCGCCGACCGGCGGCCGGTCGTCATCAACGCCGACCAGCTCGTCTACGACCGCGAGCGCGGCACCGTCACCGCGCGCGGCAACGTCGTCATCTTCCAGGGCGACCGCGTCGTGCTCGCCGACGAGGTGGTGTTCGACCAGCGCGCCAACCGCGTCACCGCCGTCGGCAACGTCACGCTCACCGAGCCGGGCGCGCCCGCCGTCTTCGCCTCGCGCGCCGAGCTCTCGCGCGACATGAAGGACGGCGTGATGGAACAGTTCCGCATGCTGTTCCCCGACGACAGCAAGCTCGCCGCCAACGGCGCGATTCGCGTCGACGGGCGGCGCAACGAGATGTCGCGCGTCGTCTTCTCGCCGTGCCGCCTCTGCCCCGAGGATCCGAAACGCGCGCCGCTCTGGCAGCTCCGGGCACGCCGAGTGGTGCACGATCAGGAGAAGCGGGACATCATCTACCGCAATGCCGCGCTCGAGGTGTTCGGCATCCCGGTGTTCTGGACGCCCTACCTCTCGCATCCCGACCCCACCGTGCGCCGGCGCACCGGCTTCCTCACGCCCAGCTACGGTTCCGAGGGCAGGCTCGGGCAGACGCTGCGCGTCCCCTACTTCATCGTGCTCGACGACAACAAGGACGCCACGATCACGCCGCTGATCACGACTCGCCAGCGCGTGGCGCTGTTCGGCGAATACCGCATGCGCTTTCCGGGCGGCGCGCTGATCACCGACGGCAGCATCACCTACGTGCGCCGGACCGACGAGCGCGAGATCGAGCAGCCCGGCAACGAATGGCGCGGGCACCTCTTCGGGCGCCTGCGCTACGACATCGACAACAATTGGCGGACCGGCGTCGACGCGGGCTACGTGACCGACAAGACCTACCTGCGCCGCTACAACGTGTTCCACGGCGACACGGTGGCCTCGACCGCCTTCACCGAAGGGTTCTTCGACCGCAACTATGCGCGGGCGCGGATGATTCATTTCCGCACGCTGCGCCAGGGCGAATCGCAGGACACCATCCCCTACGTGCTGCCGCTCGCCGAATTCAGCGCGGTCGGCGATCCGGTCGGCCAGTGGGGCCGCTGGCACTTCGACACCTCGCTCGTGGCGCTCGGCCGCGACGAGGGCGTGGAATCACGCCGGTTCTCGGTGCGTGCCGGCTGGCGCCTGCCCTACACCGATCCGGCCGGGTGGCTGCTGACTGTCACCGCGAACCTCAATGCCGACATGTATTGGGTCACGAACAACGACGTCGGCAACATCCCGACCTTCAGCGGCACGGTCGGTCGCATCTACCCGCAGGTGAAGTTGGACTGGCGCTATCCGTTTGCGCGCGAGCTCGGCAACGTGCGCCACGTGATCGAGCCGCGCGTGGCGCTGGTCGCGACCCCGCCGAAGCTCAACACCTGGCGCATTCCGAACGAGGACAGCCTCGACCTCGAGCTCGACGACATGAGCCTGTTCGACGAGAACCGCTATCCCGGCCGCGACCGCATCGACGACGGCATTCGCGTCGTCTACGGCGTCAACAACGCGCTGTTCGCCAATCGCGGCGGCAAGGCGGAATTCTTCATCGGCCAGAGCTTCCGCTTCCTCGGCGAGGACAATTTCGTCGATTCGACCGGCCTGCGCAGCGACCTTTCGGACATCGTCGGGCGCGTGCGCATCTCGCCGGGGCCCTACTTCTCGCTCACCTACCGCTTCCGCGCCGACACCGACTTCTCGCGCTTCCGGCGCCAGGAAATCGTGGCGGCCGGCGGCATTCCGGCGCTGCGCGGCGCCGTCACCTACATCGATCTCACCGACCAGATCGGCAACTCCGAGTTCGCGCGCCGGCGCCAGATCCACCTCGCGGCATCGTCGCAGATCACGCCGCGCTGGAGCGTGGCGGGCGGAGCCTCTTTCGACCTCGTCTCCGACCGCCCGCAGCCGTTCCAGATGAATTTTCAGGTCCAGTATCAGGACGAATGCTGCACGATCCGCGTCGCCTACATCCGCAGCATCGACCTCTTCACGGACAGCAATCGCACGGACCGCTTCCTGGTCAGCATCGCTCTCAAGTACCTAGGCGAAGTTCGGGCCTCGCGCTGACGGGATTGGCGTGCTACGGCGCTTCTTGTATAAGCCGAATCGTCTCCATCAACGGCCGGGATTATGGTTTTGAAGGCTCTCCACGCGGCGTGCGCGCTCGCATTCCTCGGCGCCGCACTGGCGGAACCTGCGGCTGCGCAGCAGCAGCTTGACGGGGGCCGGCGTATCGCCGCCATCGTGAACCGCGACGCCATCACGCTCTACGACGTCGAGCAGCGCATGCGCTTCATGGGCCTTGGCGGGCAGATCCCGACGGCCGGCGAGGCGCGCCAGCGCCTGCTCAACGAAGTCCTGCGCTCGATGATCAACGAGCGCCTCCAGATCCAGGAGGCCGCGCGCGAGCGCGTGGTGGCGAGCGACAAGGAGGTGCAGGAACAGATCGCCCAGATCGAGCAGCGCAATCGCATGCCGAAGGGCGGGCTCGCGACGATGCTGCGTCAGCGCAACATCGATCCGCGCACCTTCGAAGACCAGGTCCGGGCCTCGCTGGCCTGGAACAAGGTCGTGCAGCTCAAGATTCTGCCGCAGATCCGTGTCAGCGACGTCGAGGTGCAGGCGGTCCTGAAGCGCCTCAAGGAGAACAAGGACAAGCTGCAATACCGGGTGCAGGAGATCTTCCTGCCGATCGATTCGCCGCAGCAGCAGGGCCGCGCGCTGGCGACCGCGCAGATGGTCCTGGGCCAGCTTCGCGCGGGTGCCAGCTTCGAGATCCTGGCGCGGCAGTTCTCGCAGACCGGAACCGCCAGCACCGGCGGCGACATGGGCTTCCTGTTCGAGGGCCAGATGGAGGCCGAGATCGAGAAGGCCGTGAAGCAACTGAAGACCGGCCAGATCGCGGGGCCGGTGCGCGGCGCCGGCGGCTACTACATCCTGCGCCTCGTCGACCGCCGCACGATCGGCGGCCGCAATCCGGACGTGAAAAGCGTGGCGGTCGCGCAGGCGATCATCCGCGTGCCCGACAAGGCCACGCCGGCGCAGAACAAGGCCGTGCTCGACCAGATCACGAAGATCGCGGCCGAGGCCAAGGACTGCGCCGGCTTCGTCAAGGCCGCGCAGGAGGCGGGCGGCCAGGGCCGCGTCGTCGACGACGTCATCCTCGAGCAGCAGCGGCCGGAAATCCGCGCGTTGCTGGCCCCGCTGAAGGTCGATCAGAGAAGCCGGCCGCGCTTCGAGGCGGGTGGTTACAGCGTTTACATGCGCTGCCCGGACGGCGCCAAGGAACCCGACGAGAAGGAAGTGCGCGAGGCACTCCAGCGCCAGAAGCTCGGCGCGTTCGCCGACCGGTATCTCAAGGAGCTGCGCCGGTCCGCATACGTCGACATCCGTGTCTGACGGAAACCAGCCGCGCCCCTTCGCGCCGTTGCTGCTGACCATGGGCGAGCCCGCCGGCATCGGCGGGGAGATCGCGCTGAAGGCGTGGCTGCGCCGCGGCGAGGGCGTGCCCGCGTTCGCCGCCGTGGACGATCCCGCGCGTCTCGCGGCCCTCGCGGCGGCGCTGGGCCTCGCGGTGCCGGTGCAGCCGATATCGGCGCCGGGCGAAGCCGCCGCGGTCTTCCCCACGGCGCTGCCCGTGCTGCCGCAGAAGCTCGATGCCGTCGCCGTGCCGGGGCGGCCGAGCGCCGCCACTGCCGCCTCGGTGATCGCTTCGATCGAGCGCGCCGCGCGCCTCGCGCTGGCCGGCGAGGCCGCCGCGATCGTGACCAACCCGATCCAGAAGAAGCCGCTCTACGATGCGGGCTTCGCACATCCCGGCCACACCGAATTCCTGGGCGCTCTGGCCGGGCTCGAGGCCCCGCCGGCGATGATGCTCGCCGCCGAGGAGCTGCGCGTTGTGCCGGTGACGATCCATCGCCCGCTCGCCGAGGTGCCGCGCGTGCTGAGCACGGCCGAGATCGTACGCATCGGCACGATCGCCGCCGCGGCGCTCGCGCGCGATTTCGGCGTGACGAAGCCGCGCCTCGCCGTGGCCGGCCTCAACCCGCATGCCGGCGAGGCCGGCAGCATGGGCGACGAAGACGAGACGATCGTGGCCCCCGCGGTGGACGCCCTCCGGAGCGCCGGCATCGACGCCGTGGGGCCGCTCCCCGCCGACACGATGTTCCACGCCGCCGCCCGCGCGCGCTACGACGCGGCGCTCTGCATGTATCACGATCAGGCGCTGATCCCGATCAAGACGCTGGCCTTCGACCGCGCGGTGAACGTGACGCTCGGCCTGCCGTTCATCCGCACCTCGCCCGACCACGGCACCGCGCTCGACATCGCCGGCAGGGGCGTGGCCAACCCAACGAGCCTCATCGCCGCGCTCGAGATGGCCGCGGCGATGGCGCGCTGCCGCCGGGCGGCGAACGGCCGTGCCTGATCTGCCGCCCTTGCGCGACGTCATCGCGTGGCACGGCCTCGGCGCAAAGCACGGCCTCGGCCAGCATTTCCTGCTCGATCTCAACATCACCGCCAAGATCGCGCGCGCGGCCGGCGATCTTGAGCGCGGCACGACGATCGAGGTCGGCCCCGGCCCCGGCGGCCTCACGCGCGCACTGCTCGATGCCGGCGCGCGCGTGTTCGCGATCGAGCTCGACCGCCGCTGTATCCCCGCGCTCACGGAGATCGCCGCCGCCTATCCGGGGCGACTCGCGATCGTCGAAGGCGACGCGCTGAAGCTCGACACCATCGCGGAGTGCGTGGCGCGCGCCCTGCCCGCGCCCTACCGCGTCGTCGCCAACCTGCCCTACAACGTTGCGACTCCGCTGCTGCTCGGCTGGCTCGCGACCATCGCGCGCTACGAGAGCCTGACGCTCATGTTCCAGAAGGAGGTCGCCGAGCGGCTCGTGGCGAAGCCGCGCACGAAAGCCTATGGGCGGCTCGCGATCGCCGCGCAATGGCGCTGCACGATCGATCTCATGTTCACGCTGCCGCCTAACGCCTTCGTGCCGCCGCCCAAGGTGGAATCCGCGGTCGTGCGCCTCGTCCCCCGCGCGACCCCACTGGCCCCGGCCGATCCCGCGCTGCTGGAACGTGTCACCGCCGCCGCGTTCGGCCAGCGCCGCAAGATGCTGCGCCAGTCGCTGAAAGCCCTCGGCGGCGAGACGCTCTGCCGCGCCGCCGGCGTGGAACCCACGGCGCGCGCGGAGGAACTGACGGTCGAGCAATTCGCAGCGCTGGCGCGGGTGTTCGCGAAGGCATGATTTCGCCGCTTCGCATGAGAACCGCGAAG
>CAYZSG010000034.1:0-30130 GCA_964481045.1 uncultured Candidatus Odyssella sp.
GCCTGCTGAACAGGCGGGCGCGCTTCTTATCCTGCGCGCCCTTGCGGTACATGATGTTGGCGAATTGGGAATGGCCGGCCATGCGTCGTCTCGTTTGCCTCGATAATCGATCGGTTCGCGATCTGTTTCTAATAAATCAATCACCCGCGAGAGGCAAAGACCAACCGGTAAGGACGGGCACGGCTGCGGGTGCTCAAGACGGTCTTCCCAACCCGTCATCCCGACCGAAGCGGACGCGCCTCTTGGCGCGACCGCGGATTGGAGGGATCGCGCCGCAGGGGACATGTGCGACTGCGCCGCGATCCCTCCACTCCGCGAGCCACAAAGGGCGGCTCGCTCCGGTCGGGATGACGGCCTTCGGGGTCGCCTGCTTTACTCCGCCGCCTGTTCCACCGGCCATTGCGGCGCAAGGCGGCCGCCGAGGCGGAGCGGTGCGATGCGCTTGGCCTTGCCGGTCCGGTCGTCGGTTTCCACGAACACGGCGCAAAGCGTGGCGGGGCCTTCGGCGGGTGCAAAGCGCTCGCCCGGCATCTTGCGCCGGAAACGCTGGATCGGGATTTCCTTCTTGATGCCGATCACCGAGTCGTAGTCGCCGCACATGCCGACATCGGTGATGTAGGCCGTGCCGCCGGGCAGGATCTGCGCGTCGGCAGTGGGCACATGCGTGTGCGTGCCGGCGACGAGCGAGGCGCGGCCGTCGGCAGAGTGCGCGATCGACATCTTCTCGCTCGTGGCCTCGGCGTGGATGTCGACGATGATGGCCTGCACGTTGCCGCCGAGGCGATAGGCGGCGAGCGCCTCCTCGAGCGCCTGGAACGGGCAGTCGAGCGGGTCCATGAACAGCCGGCCCATGAGCTGCACGACCATGATCTTGCGCCCGTCGGCGAGCGTGAAGACGGCGAGGCCGCGGCCCGGCGTGCCCTTCGGGTAGTTGAGCGGGCGGATCAGCTTCGGGTCGCCGTCGATGTAGCCGACGATCTCGCGCTGGTCCCAGCTGTGGTTGCCGAGCAGCACCGTATCGGCGCCCTGCTGGTAGAAGGCGCGGCAGATCTCGGGCGTGATGCCGAAGCCGCCGGCGGCGTTCTCGCCGTTGACGAGCACGAAATCGAGCTTGAGCTGCTCGCGCAGCTTCGGCAGTTCGCCGGTGACGACGTCGCGGCCGGTACGGCCCATCACGTCGCCGCAATAAAGAATGCGCATGGCCGCGAGATAGGGCGCGCGCGCCGCGGGGTCAAAGGAATTCTGCATCGAGGTGCGGCATGAAGGCGCCGTGGAGCAAAGGCGAACACGCCTTTCGCCCATGCGCGGCCTACGGGGCCGCACGGCCGCTTCACGTCACGGTTGTAGAGTGCGCTCTTGACAATGTTCTATTTATGTTCTTTCCTACGCCAGGTGCCCTCTCGGGTCGCCCGCGGACGCGCGCCGGAAGGCGGCGCGGACGCTGCTGTTTGGAATTGTGAATCGTGTCACCGGCGCGCGCCCACGAAGGATGCGTGCCCTTCGCCTTGCGCCGAGGGCTTGCCCGCACGTTGCACGGCCTTTGCACGGTTTTGCCCGCCGAAGCCTACGAAAGCCTACAAAAGCCTACGCCAATGCGGGGGGGGGGAGGCGGCAGGGCAGGCGGCGCCCCTCAGAACTTTTCCTCGCCCCGCCGCCGGTGCGGATCGGGGAAATCCCGGTACAGCGCCGCCTTGAAATTCTCCACCCGCGAATTGACCGCATGATGGAACGTCTCGATCGGGTCGGCGCGGCTCGAGACGGCCTGGAACGCGCGGTCCAGCTGCGCGAGGTCGCGAGTCTCGATCGCGATGTGGAATTCGCCCAGGCCAGGAATGCCCAAGCCGAGCTTCCGCCGCGATATCCGGAAGCCTTCGATCAGGCCGTCCGCCCTGAGCTTGCCGAGATAGCGGGCGACGTGCTCGGCGAACTCCACATCGCGCTGGCCGGGTTTCAGATCGACCCAGATGTCGTAGATGTCCATTCAGGCGCCCTTCGCGGTCTCGATGAGATAGGCCTCGGTCGCGATGGCGTCGAGGCGCTGATCGTGCGCGAGCGCGGGCACTGCGGGAGACTCCTGTGCGGCGAAGCCGACTCCGAGCGCATAGAGGCCCGGCACATTCGCTCGCAGTTCGGCGATCGTGCGGTCGAAATAGCCGGCGCCGTAACCGACGCGATACCCACGCCGGTCGAAGGCGAGCAGCGGCACGATCAGGAAGCGCGGGATCGCCGGCGGCGCGTCCCAGCGCGGCACGGACAGGCCGAAGCCCGCGCGCTCGAGCGGATCGCCCGGCGCCCAGGCGCGGAAGGCGAGCGGGCGGCCGCGGCCCACGACGACGGGGAGGCAGAGGCGGTGGCCCTGCGCGGCCAGGGCCTCCATCAGCGGGCGCGGATCGAACTCGTCGCCGATCGGCCAGAAGCCGCTGACCACGGCGCCGCCGGGAACGAGCTTCGCCGTCAGCACGCGGTCGCGCACCGCGAACGCGGCGGCCGCGGCGGCATCGGGCGCGATGCGCGCGCGCGCGGCCTTCGCCTCGGCGCGAAGCTCTTCCTTGCGGGCGCGCGCGGCCGTTTCGTCCAACGCGGCGCTACTCGGCGGCCGCGCCGAGGAACATCGCGCTCACCTTGCCGGCCTTGTCGAAATTGAGGACGAGCCCGCCATAGATCGAGCCGGCGACGAAGACGCCCGGTTCACTCTCTTCCTTGTTGAACTCGGCGGCGTAGGCCTTCTGCGCGTCGGCGAGCGTGCTGCCGAGGCCGATCCCGCGCGAGGTCTTGAGCGTGCAGCGCGCGGCGCAGGTAATCGATTCGAGCGTCTTCGCGGCGCCCTTCTTCGCCGAGACCATGCCGAGCGTGAGGCCCTGCGCGCGGTAGCTCCATTTCAGATGATACTGGCCGTCGGCGCCCCAGAGCTGCTCGCGCGAGCGCACCGGCTTCGCCGGGATCAGCTTCGCGATCTCCGCCTCGGTCATGTCGAGCTTCAGCGCGCCGAGCATTTCGCTTCTCATGAACTTGAACGCGGCGTCCTCACCCTTCTGCTCGGCCGCGGCCGGCGCGGCAAGGGCGATCATGACGAGGCCGGCCAACAAGGCGGCAATGGCGTGGCGCATCTCGTGTCTCCGTTGCGGTGTTACTTGGTCAGATCCTGGGCCGCGCGTTCCACGCCGTCGGCGAGCGCCTCGATCCGCTCCGCAATCGCGTCGATGACGCCGGCCGCGGCTTCGTCGGCCGCATCGTAGGCCGATGCGTGCTCCTCGGAGAGGTGTTCCTGCGCGTCCAGGCGGCGGCGCAGTTCGGCGGCTTCGTCGGCCAGGAGCAGGCCGACCATGACGAGGATCTGCTGGTCGCCGATCTGCCCGAATTTGCCGACGAGGTCGGTGACGCGGGCATCGATCCGCGCGGCGAGACCTTTCAAATGCTCTTCCTGCCCGTCCTCGCAGGCGAGGCGGTAAGGGCGGCGATTGACGGTGATCGTGACTTCGCTCAAGCGGCAACCTCGCCCATGACGTATCCGGTCACGCGGTGACTTCGCTCACGCGCGCTTCTCCGCGGCGCCCGCCGCGGCGGTGTCGCCGAGCAGCGCCGAGAGCCGCGCGATCGCCTTGTCGAGCCGGCCACGCAGCGCGTCCTCGCGCTCGATCAGCGCGTGGTTGTCCTTCTGCACGGTTTCGACGGCATGGATCAGCTCCTGCCAATCCGGGCCTTGCGGCGAGGCCGCGGCTTTCAGCACGCGCACGCGGTCGTCATAGGCCTGCTGCGCGGCTTCCAATCTCCCGAGCGCCCGGTCGAGGCGCGTCCTCGCTTGTTCCAGCCGTTCCATGTTCCGCCGGAGGTTCGCCTCGCGCCCTCAAGGGGTGGCGCCGAAGGTCAATCGTTTCCGCTACTTGGCTCGAAACTCTGAGGCAGGAGGATAGGGGGATGCGGGAAGCGGCGTCAATTGCGGCGAGGCCTGCTCAGGCCGATTTCGCGCCGCCGACTTGTCCACAAGCCGGGACAAGTGTGATGCACGGCGTGGCGTAAAGTCATGTCGCGTGCGCCGTTTCGCGTTGCTCCTGCGCGATCGCTCGCGGTCGTCCGCGGTGCGCGCCCAACGGCGGTTGACGCGGTGCTTCGTGGCCGCCATGTTCCGCGCGCGGCGCCACCCGCGCCGAAATTCCAACGCCCGACATAACCACGCGATGCATCAGCAAGCCGTCTCGCACACCTCGATGGCCAACGCCATCCGCGCGCTCTCCATGGATGCCGTCGAGCAGGCGAAATCGGGCCATCCCGGCATGCCGATGGGCATGGCCGACGTGGCGACGGTGCTGTTCACGCAATTCCTGAAGTTCGATCCGCAGCACCCGGATTGGCCGGACCGCGACCGCTTCGTCCTCTCGGCCGGGCACGGCTCGATGCTGCTCTATTCGGTGCTGCATCTGACCGGCTACGGCGACATGACGCTCGACGAGCTGCGCCGCTTCCGCCAGCTCGGCAGCCGAACCGCCGGACACCCGGAATATGGTCATGCGGCCGGTATCGAGACGACGACCGGGCCGCTCGGCCAAGGCCTCGGCAACGCGGTCGGCATGGCGCTGGCCGAGCGCATCATCGCCACGCGCTTCGGCGACGATCTCGTCGATCACCACACCTATGTGCTCGCCGGCGACGGCTGCCTGATGGAAGGCATCTCGCAGGAGGCGATGACTCTCGCTGGCCATCTGAAGCTCGGCAAGCTCATCTGCCTGTTCGACGACAACAAGATCTCGATCGACGGCCCGACGAGCCTTACGACGTCCGAGGACGCGACGCTGCGCTTCGCCGCCGCCGGGTGGCGCGTGCTCGATGCCGACGGCCACGATCCGGCGGCGATCGCGGCGGCGCTCGGCGAAGCGCGGCGCAGCGACGGCCGGCCGACGATGATCCGCTGCCGCACGGTGATCGGCTATGGCGCGCCGACGAAGGCCGGCACGGCGGCCACGCACGGCTCGCCGCTCGGCGAGAAGGAAGTGGCCGGCGCGCGCGAGAAGCTCGGCTGGAAACATGCGCCGTTCGTGGTGCCGAACGAGATCGTGGCGGCCTGGCGCGCCGCCGGCGCGCGCGGCAGCAGCGACTATGCGGCGTGGTCGAAGCGGCTCGCGGCGGCTCCGGCGGAGAAGCGCGCCGAGTTCGAGCGCGTCGTCCATGGCGATCTGCCGGCCACGTTCGCTGGCACGATCGAATCGATGAAAGCCAAGGCCGCGGCCGAGAAGCCGAAGCTCGCGACGCGGCAATGCTCGGGCGCCGTGCTCGAGGAGCTCACCAAGACGATGCCCGAGCTCGTCGGCGGATCGGCCGATCTCACCGGCTCGGTCAACACGCAGGTGAAGGCGCACAGGATCATCAAGCCCGGCGATTTCTCGGGCGGCTACATCCACTATGGCGTGCGCGAGCACGGAATGGCGGCGGCGATGAACGGCATGGCGCTGCATCGCGGCGTCATTCCCTATGGCGGCACGTTCCTTGTCTTCACCGACTACTGCCGCCCCTCGATCCGCCTCTCGGCGCTGATGGGTATCCGCGTCGTCTATGTGATGACGCACGATTCGATCGGCCTCGGCGAGGACGGGCCGACGCATCAGCCGGTCGAGCATCTCGCGGCGCTGCGCGCGATCCCGAACCTCCAGGTGATGCGCCCGGCCGACATGGTCGAGACCGCGGAGTGCTGGGCGTTGGCGCTCGCGGCGAAGGAAACGCCGTCGGTGCTCGTGCTCACGCGCCAGGCACTGCCCGCGGTGCGCACGATCCACCAGCGCGAGAACCTCTGCGCGCGCGGCGCCTATGTGCTGAGCGAGCCGACCGGCCCGCGCCGCGTGACGCTGCTCGCCACCGGCTCCGAGATCTCGATCGCGCTCGAAGCACAGGTGAAGCTCGCCGGCGAGGGCATCGAGGCCGCCGTCGTCTCGATGCCGTGCTGGTCGCTGTTCGAGGCGCAGCCGGCGTCCTACCGCGAGCAGGTGCTCGGCGCCGGCACGGTCAGGGTCGCGGTCGAGGCCGGCGTCGCGATGGGCTGGGAGCGGTGGCTCGGCAACGAGGGCGGCTTCGTCGGCATGAAGAGCTTCGGCGCCTCGGCGCCGGCCGGCGATCTCTTCAAGCATTTCGGCATCACGGCGGATGCCGTCGTGGCCGCCGTGAAGGCACGGCTCGGGTGATAGGCGCTCGCGCAAGCAGGACAATCGGATGATCGACCACACAGGCCTATCGGTCAGCGACTTCGTGAGGAGCCGGGCATTCTTCGTGAAGGCCCTGGCGCCGCTCGGTTACACGGTGATGATGGAATTTCCACCGGAGCAGGCCGGCGGCCACCCCGTGGCCGGGCTCGGCGAGGACCATCCGGATCTCTGGATTCTGGGCGGCAAACCCACCGCGCCCCCCGTGCACCTTGCCTTTCGCGCGCGCAACCGCGCGATCGTCGATGCATTCCACAAGGCTGCCTTGGCGGCGGGCGGACGCGACAATGGCCCGCCCGGCGTCCGCGCGCACTATCACGCGGACTATTACGGCGCGTTCGTGCTCGATCCGGATGGCAACAACATCGAGGCGGTTTGCCACCTCGCGCCGGGCGGCACGAAGCCGAAGCGCGCGGCGGCGAAGAAGCCCGCGCCGGTGAAGAAAGCGAAAGCCAAGTCGGCGGGGGCGAAACGGAAGAAGCGGTGATCGATCATCTCGGGCTCGATGTCGGCGACTATCGGCGTAGCCGCGCGTTCTACGCGGCGGCCCTAGCGGCGCTAGGTGACGGCGTGAAGAAGGAACTGCCGGCGGAACCCTCGGGGGAGCCGGACCGCGCCGGCTTCGGCGCCACGCACCCCGCGTTCTGGATTGCGGGCGCCGTCGAGCGACCCCTCCACTTCGCCTTCCCGGCCGCGAACCGCGCGCAGGCCGATGCGTTCTACCGGGCAGCGCTCGGGGCGGGTGGGCGCGACAACGGCGCCCCTGGCCGGCGCCCCCGGTATCACGCGAACTACGACGCCGCGTTTGTCTTCGATCCCGACGGACACAATATCGAGGCCGTGTGCCACGCACCCGGCTCGCCTGCCGACCAGACCGAATCATTCTGACCGCAACGCAAAAGGAAAAAGAAGGACTCCGCCATGACTCTCCGCGTCGCCATCAACGGCTTCGGCCGCATCGGCCGCCTCGTGCTCCGTGCCGCCTACGAGGCCAAGCGCAAGGATGTCGAATTCGTCGGCATCAACGATCTCGGCTCGGTCGAGGCCAACGCGCACCTCGTGAAGTACGATTCGGTGCACGGCACGTTTCCGGGCGAGGTGACGGCGAAGGGCGACACGATCGATCTCGGCGGCGGCCCGATCAAGGTTTCGGCCGAACGCGATCCGGCGAAGCTGCCGTGGAAGTCGCTCGGCGTGGACCTCGTGATGGAATGTACGGGCCTCTTCACCGCGCGCGACAAGGCGGCGAAGCACTTGGAGGCCGGCGCCAAGAAGGTGCTGATCTCGGCGCCGGGCGAGGGCGCCGACATGACGATCGTTTACGGCGTCAACCATCAGCAGCTCAACAACAACCACGGCATCGTCTCGAACGCCTCGTGCACGACGAACTGCCTCGCGCCGGTGGCCAAGGTGCTGCACGACGCGATCGGCATCGAGCGCGGCTTCATGACGACGATCCACGCCTACACCGGCGACCAGAGCACGGTGGATACGCTGCACAAGGACCTGCGCCGCGCGCGCGCCGCCGGCGTCTCGCTGATCCCGACCTCGACCGGCGCCGCGAAGGCCGTGGGCCTCGTGCTGCCGGAACTGAAGGGCAAGCTCGATGGCACCTCGGTACGCGTGCCGACGCCGAATGTCTCGCTGATCGACTTCAAGTTCGACGCCAAGCGCGCGACGACGGCGGAAGAGGTGAACGAGGCCGTGAAGAAGGCGGCGGCGTCGGGCCCGCTTAAGGGCATCCTCGCGGTGAATTCCGCGCCGCTCGTCTCGATCGACTTCAACCACAACCCGGCCAGCTCGACCTTCGACCTGACGCAGACTCAGGTGATCGACGGCACGTTCGTGCGCGTGCTCGCCTGGTACGACAACGAGTGGGGCTTCTCCAATCGCATGTCCGACGTCGCGGTGGTGATGGGCAAGGTGATGCACTGAGCCACCGGACCGCGCGGTGACGTTTGCGATCCGGCCGTTCGCCGCAGGAGACGTTGCCGGCGTCCGCGACCTCATCCTCGGCATCCAGCAGGGTGAGTTCGGCTTCCCGATCACGTGGGACGACCAGCCCGATCTCCACGACATCGACGGCTGGTATCGCCGCGGCGCCGGCGAGTTCTGGGTGGCGAAGGACGCGGCCGGGCGCATCGTCGGCACCGTCGGCCTGCGCGACATCGGCGGCGGCGCGGGCGCGCTGCGCAAGATGTTCGTCACGAAGGCGTGGCGCGGTCCGGAGCAGGGCGTAGCACTTTCGCTGGTCGAGACATTGCTCGCGCACGCGCGCGCCCGCGGCCTGGCGACGATCCTTCTCGGAACGACCGAAGCATTCCGCGCCGCGCACCGGTTCTATGAGAAATGCGGCTTCCGTCGCGTCGACGGCGCGACGCTGCCCGACGCCTTCCCGCGGATGAGCGGCGACACGCGGTTCTACCGGCGCGATCTTCCGTAGGCGCGGTCGCGCACTTTCGCGAAGACGAGATGATCGCAGAGGCGCCCGTCGTGATGGCGGACGATCTTGCGCAGGAGCCCCTCCTTTTCGAACCCGCATTTTCGGATCACGCGCTTGCTCGCGCGGTTGCGCACATCGCAACGGATCTCGACCCGATGCACGTCGCGCTGGTCGAGGGCGAGCCGGAGCAATGCTTTCGTCGCCTCCGTCGTGTAGCCGCGTCCGGCCATCGAGGTTCGGCACCAATAGCCGATTTCGTAGTAGCGCGCGCTCTCGCCGCGCACGTGGAAGCCGATTCCGCCCACGAATTCGTCGGCGCGCGTGAGCATCACCATCCCATAGCCGCGTCCGGCCGCGTAATTGCGCATCGCGTCGCGCACGAAGACGCGGCAGGCCTTGGTGTCGTAGGCCTCGGTCGCCCAGACCAGCCAGGGCGTCAGCTCCCTCATCGATTCGCGCACGGCCGGATAGATGAGCCGGTCGTCGCCACGGCGCAGCGGACGGATCACGAGCCGCCGCGTGCGCAGCGGCGCCGCGTGCAGCCGGCGCAGCCACTCGGGAACGGGCTGCTTCCGCTGCATCAGGCAGCCGCGACTCGGCCGATGAGCGCGGCCACGATGTCCGGATGCGTATCGAGCATCGCGTGCGTCGCGCCGCCGATCGCTTCGGTTCGCGCCTGCGGCAGCAGCCGCGCCAGCGCTTGGGCGATGGCGGGCACGGTCGCCGGGCTCTGCCCGCCATAGGCGATCAGCGCCGGCACCGCGAACGCCGCGAGCGCCTCTGCGGACACGATCTCGGTGAGCGCCGATTTCACGTCGGCGGCGTTGGTCACCGCGGATTTCACGAGATAGGCCTGCACCGGCGCGGGCAGCTTGGGAAACGCGCCGTCACCGAACCAGAAATCGATCATGCGGCTCACCGCGCCGTGCTCGCCGGATTCCACGCGGCGCACGTAGTCGCCGAAATGCGCCTCGGCGGCCGCGAGCATCGCCTGTTCGCCCGCGAGCGCGAGGCCGCGGAAGAACACCGGCTCGAACAGCGCGAGGCCGCGTATGCGCGCGCGCCGCGCGAGCGCCGCGTGCAATGCCACGTTGCCGCCGTAGGAATGTCCCGCGAGCCACACCGGAGCGCCGGCCGCGTCGATCACGGCCACGACGGCCTCCGCCATCGCCGCCGTGCCGGCTGCGTTCGGCATGCGCGCCGAGCCGCCGTAGCCGGGCAGGTCCGGTGTCAGCACGCGGAACGCGGCGAGGTGGCGCGCGACGCGGCCCCAGGCGCGGCCTTCGGCCGGCGAGCCGTGCACGAGCACCAGCGGCGGGCCTTCGCCGGATTCGCCGTAGGCGATCGTCGCGCCGCTCGCGAGCGTCACGCTGGGCATCGCGCACCTATTTCGCCGCGCCGAAGACGAGCAGCGTGGACGTGCCGTGCGCCAGCACCTTGCCGTCCGGCCCGGTCACGCGCGCTTCGGCCGTTATGATCTGCCGCCCGGGCGAGACGACGCGGCCCTCGCAGCGCACGCGGCCCGAATCCTTGGTGATCGGCCGCACGAAATTCCCCTTGGTCTCGATCGTCGTGTAGCCGGTGCCGGCCGGCAGCAGCGTGTGCGCGGCGCAGCCGGTCGCGCTGTCGATCATCGTCAGCGCCCAGCCGCCATGCACGCCGCCGGCCGGATTGAGCAGATGCGCGCCCGCATCGCCCTCGAACGCCGCGAAGCCTTCGCCCACCTCGACGATCCAGAAGCCGAGCGCCCGCGAGATCGGCGGGTGCGGCAGCGTGCCGTCGATCACCGACTGCAGCAGTTCACGTCCGGAAAGCCGCGCCCAGTCTTCGCGGCTGGCCAGCCCATAGGCCGGCGGATTTGCGTCGCTCATCGACCGCACCTCGTTGCGCGCGATGCTTATAGCGGAATCGGAAAAGGAAAGCCGCCCGGCGCCGACGCGCGACGGCTTGCGCTAAAATGCGCTTGCCACCGCGAAGCCGGCCGCGCCGGCCATGACGGCCGCCGCGATCAGCGCGGCGACCCGGCGGCCGAAAGCGCGCGGCCCCAGGGCGAATGCGATCGCGATCTTGACCAGCGAGTTCACCGCCGCCGCGATCAGGATGGCCGCGACCGCGGCGGTGGGCGGCGTATCGGCGAGGGTCGCCGCCGTCACCGTGATCGCATCGACATCGACGAGCCCCGCCAGCGCGGCAGTGGCGTAAAAGCCGGAGATGCCGAGCCAGCCCCGCGCATAGTGGGCGGCGAGCATCATGCCGGCCAGGATCGCGGCGAAGACGATGGCCGTGCCGAGATCGTCGGGCGCTTTCGGCGGCGCCTCCCGCTCATCGCCTTCGCCCGGAAGTGTGCGGGCGGCGCCCCGGACGAACATCACGGCACCCAGCAGCGCCGCCGCCGCCGCGGTGCCCAGGGCTGGCAGCAGCAGCGCGACGATGCCGGGGTTGAGCACGCCGGCGACGGCGACGATGCGCAGGCACATGACCGCCTGCGCGGCGCCGAGCGCGGCCGCTTGCGGCGCCGCGGCGCCCGCCTGTGCCGAAAGGCGCGCGGCGCTCACGCCCACGGCGGTGGAGGATATGAGCCCGCCGAAAAGGCCGGTCAGGATCGGCCCGGTCCCGGCTCCCGCGAAGCGGCGCGCGAAATGGCCGGCGAGCGAGAGACCGGCGATGAGCACGACGATCCACCACAGCCTGTAAGGATTGAGAATGCCGCCCGGTCCGAAGCCGCGATCGGGCAGGATCGGCAACAGCACGGCGGAAACGAGTAGCAGCTTGATCGCCGAGCGCATCTCATCTTGCTGGATCCGCTGCAGCAGGCCGTGCAGCGGCGCCTTGGTGTCGAGCAGCGCCACCGTCACGAGCGCCGCCGCCAATGCCAGCACGATCTCGCCATGGCCGGCCAGCGCGCCGAGGCCATAGGCGACGAGCGTCGCGAACTCCGTCGTCGCACCGATGTTGCCATGCGTGCGCGAGGCGGTGAGATACATGGCGACCGCTAGCGCCGCGACGGCGAGAAAGCCGGCGCCGATCACGAGCATGCCGAGCGTGTCGCCGGAAGTCCGGGCGAAGTAGCCCGCGATGCCGCCGACGAGGCCGATCAGCGCGAATGTGCGCAGGCCCGCCGTGCGCGAGCCCTCGGGATCTTCGCGCTTCCGCCAACCGCGCTCGAATCCGATCAGGAAGCCGATCGCGAGCGCGGCGCCGAGGCGGAGGAAAGGGTCGAGAGGGTCCATGGCCAAAGCATAGCGCCGTGCCGGCCGCCGCAAACGATCTAGGTCAAGGCGGGTCGCTTCGCCGAGGCCTCTGCGGGGCGCTCCGCTATGCGCCCGGCGGAACTGGCAGGGCGGTGTCGCCGGCGGGGATTTTCAGGCCGTTCCCGTCGTCGACGATGCGGCCGTCGACGAGGTGGATCTGGCGGTGTGTCTGCGCGGCCAGATGGGCATCGTGCGTCACGGTGATGACCGATTTCCGGTATTCGGTCGCGAGCCGCGCGAAGATTTCGAAGACGATCTGGCCGTTCTTCTGGTCGAGGCTGCCGGTCGGCTCGTCGGCGAGGACGATGTCGGGGTCGTTGGCCATCGAGCGCGCGATGGCCACGCGCTGGCGCTGTCCGCCCGACATCTGGTCGGGCCGCTTCTTGATCTGGTCGGCGAGCCCGACGTCGGTCAGCAGCCGTTCCGCGCGCTCGCGCGCTTCCTTGTCGGTCCAGCGCTCGAGCCGGCGCATCGGCACCAGCACGTTGTCGAGCGCGCTGAACTCCGGAAGCAGAAAGTGGAACTGGAACACGAAGCCGACGCGCTGGAGCCGAACCGCCGCGAGCGCGTCGCCGGAATATCCGCTCGTGTCGTTGCCATGCACGAGGATGGCGCCGTCGCTGGGCCGGTCGAGCAGCCCGAGCAGATAGAGCAGCGAAGACTTGCCCGAGCCCGACGGCCCTGTGATCGCCACGAACTCGCCGGGCATGATCGATACGTTGATCTCGCGCACGAGCGTCACCGGCACCGTGCCGGGCAGCACGCGCGTGACGTTCCGGGCTTCGACCGCGGGCGTCACGCCGCGCCTCGCACGATCTCGACGGGGTTCACCTTGGCGGCGCGGCGCGAGGGGATGTAGGCGGCGGCGACGGCCGAGACCATCGCGATGCCGCTCGCGATCACGTAGTGCCATACCGTCCATTTCAGGATGAACTGCTGGATCTCGACGAGGCCCACCGCCTTGAAGCGGATGATCGAGAGCATGTAGGTGAGGCAGAGGCCGAGCGCGCAGCCGATGATCGCGCCGAGCGCCCCGAGCGCCAGCCCCTCGAGCAGGAAGATGGTGCGCACGTCGCCCTCGGCGAAGCCCATCGACTTCATGATCGCGATGTCGCGCGTCTTCTCGAAGATCACGGTCGAGATGATGTTGAAGATGCCGAAGCAGGCGACGATGAGAATCGCGCTCGTCACCGAATACATGATCATGTTCTGGATGAAGAACACGCCGAATATGCCTTCGTTCGCCTCGTCCCAGCTCTCGGTGCGGTAGCCGAAGCGTGCCTCGATCTTGGCCGCGAGCGGGCGCGCCGCGTTGACGTCGTCGGCGCGCATGCGGATCTGGTTCACGATGTTCGTCTTGCCCTGAAGGATCTGATTCTTCTTCAGCAGCACGTAGGCGTTCACCTCGTCGAACGCGAGCACGCCGGTGTGCGAGATGCCCACCACTTTCATGCGCATGATGACGCCGGTGGGGGACGTGACCGTCACCGTGTCGTTCATCTCGAGCGCGAGGCGCCGCGCGAGCCCGCGCCCGAGGATGATGCCGTTGCCCGCGGTCTTGAGCGCGTCGAGCGAGCCCTGGACGATGTCCTTGTCGATGCGGGTGACGAGGCGCTCGCGGTCGGGCTCGATGCCCGTGATCGTCGCCGAGCGCTCCTTGCTGCCGTAGCGCAGGAAGCCCTGGCCCGAGAGCACCTGCGAGACGGTGAGGCCCTGCCAGATCGTCAGCGCCTGCATGATCTGGCCGGCGCGGCGGATGCCGCGGATCTCGGTCTTGGGCTTCACGCCGCGCAGCGCGATCGCGCCGCCGGCGAAGGCGAGCTCCACCGGCTGGCGCGGCGGATCGCGGAACTCGTCCTTCATCGTGATGTGCGGCGAGTTGTCGATGACGCGCCGCACGATGTCTTCCTGGAAGCCCTGCATCAGCGAGGCGATCGCGATGAAGAAGCCGACGCCCATCGCCACGCCCAACACCGAGACGAGCGTCTGGCGCTTCCTGAACTTCAGGTGCGTCAGCGCGATATCGAGCTTGAGGTTCACGGCGCGCCGACTACTTGGCTGCCGCCGCGGCGCCGTTCTTTGACGCGGGCGGCGCGCTCGCCTTCACGAAATCGCCGTCTTTGAGGCCGGGCGGCGGGTCGGAGACGACGAGATCGTTTTCCTTGAGGCCGTCGAGCACCTCCACCTTCGTCGTGCCGACGATGCCGGCCTTGATCGCGCGCCGGCGCACGCGGGCGCCCTCGACGACGAAGACCGATTCGCCGCGCAGCGCGCTGAACGGCACGAGCAGCGCGTCTTTCGTTTCGCGCACGACGATGTTCACCTCTGCCGTCATGCCGATCTGGAGCGGCTGCTCCGGATCGAGTGTGATGCGCACGCGGTAGTTCTTGCTGACCGGGTCGCCCTTGGGCGTGAGCGAGGAGACGAGGGCGGTGAAGGTCCGGTTCGGCCACGCGTCTGCCTTCACCAGCACCTTCTGCCCGCGTTGCACCTTCGGGATGTCTTCCTCGTCCACCTCCGCCTCGATGCGCATCGGCTCGCGCTGGCCGATCCACACCACCACGTCGCCGCTCCTCGGCACTTCGCCGACATTGCCGTCGAGGCGCAGCACCTCGCCGTCGAGCGGCGCCGTGAGCGTGAGGTCGGCCAGGCGCTGGCGCGCCTGCGCCACCGTGGCCACCGCCTGTGCGTGGTCGCTGACCGTGCGCTGGAACTGCTGCTGCGAGGCGTAGTCGCGCTGCGCCAGCATCGACATGCGCGCGACCTCCTGGGTCAGGAACCGCTCCTTGGCCTCGGCTTCGGCGAGCTTGTGCTTGGCCTCGCGGTCGTCGAGGCGCATAAGCACGTCGCCGGTCTTCACCTTGTCGCCCTCCTTGACCGGGATCTCGGCGATCCGGCCGACCACGGTGGAGGACACCTTCGCCCAGAAGGTGGGCTCGACGGCACCGGTGGCGTACACGGCCTCGACGGCGGGGCCGCGCTCGGGCCGCGCGGCAGTGACCGACGTGACGCCCCCCATCAGATACCACGCGCCGCCGGCCGCGGCGGCCAGCACGACGGCGGCGAGAATGAGCCGGCGCCAGCGCCGGCGAGACTTGCGTTGATCGTTCAAGAAGCGCTCCGGAAAGCTCCCGCCGCTCGGGGCGGGAGCCTTTGTCACGGGTTCTACCCTACGTTATTACGCGGCCGGGGCCGCCGCCACCTACGCCGCCGCGGCAAGCGGCCGCGACTCTGTCTCATTCCGCGCGGCCGCGGCGGAGGCCGCCGATGACGGGGAAGCGTTTGCAGCGCAAGCCGGCCCGCCGTGTTGCGGTCGTGGGATCGTTGGCCGAGGCGCGCGCGGTCCTGGCCGATGTGCCGGATCGGCCCGTGCTGCTCGTGAGCCCGCCAAACGCGGCCGCCTTTCTTGGCGTCGGCTACTTCCAGGCGCTCGTCGAGGCCGCGCGCGGCGAGTTCCCCGCCGCCGCGATCGACGCCGTCATGGATTGCGGCGACAAGCCGGGGTTCGCGCTCTCGGCGTTGCGCGCGGGCTTCGCGACGGTCGTGCTGCGCGGCGATCCGCGCGCCCGCGCCCGCGTCGCCGCGATCGCGCGGGCGATGGGCGCCCGCCTGCTGTCCCGCCCGCCGCGGCGCTGACGGGTTCGGAACTTCGCGCCCGGGCGCGCGTTTCCCGCATACCCCGCAGCCGAGGTCGCCATGCTGCCCACCACGGACAACCGGGTCCGCAGCCACACCGCGCCCGAAATCAACCGCCGCATCGACGGCCAGATCGAGGCGAGCATCCGCTATCACGCGCTGCATCCCGAGAAGATCGATCAGCGTCTGTTCGAGCTCGATCGCGAATGGGATATCGAGCGCGCGCTGGAGGCCAACGCCGCCTCGATCTCGGTCTTCGGCGTGCTGATGGGGTTGATGGGCCGGCGCGTCTTCTTTCTCCTGCCCGGCATCGTCGGCGGATTCCTGCTGCAGCACGCGATCAGTGGCTGGTGCCCGCCAGTGCCGCTGCTGCGCCGCCTCGGCTTTCGCACCTCGTCCGAAATTCACCGCGAACGCTATGCGCTGAAGGCCCTGCGCGGCGACTTCGCCGGCATCGCGCGCAGCGGCAACGGAGCGTCGTCGGCCGCCGCCGCCGCCCACGACGCCGTGCAGGCGACGCGACACTGATCCGCGCCTTCGGCCCGTTGCAATGAGCCGGGCGCCGGTTTAATCATCGCGCGACCCGCCGCCGTCAACGGCCGGAACATTCCCCCGCGAGCTCGAGAGCCATGAAGATCACGCCCCGCGTCAAGCGTATCCTCGACAATTACGAGAGCGACAACCCCGGCACCAAGGCCAATCTCGCGCGCATCCTGATGCAGGGGCGGCTCGCCGGCACCGGCAAACTCGTGATCCTGCCGGTCGACCAGGGCTTCGAGCACGGGCCCGCGCGCAGCTTCGCGCCCAATCCGGACGGCTACGACCCGCACTATCACTTCCAGCTCGCGATCGACGCCGGCCTCTCGGCCTATGCCTCCGTGCTTGGCATGATCGAGGCGGGCGCCGGCACCTTCGCCGGCCAGATCCCGACCATCCTCAAGGTCAACAGCGCGAACTCGCATTCGACGCTCAAGGACCAGGCGGTCACCGCCTCGGTGAAGGACGCGCTGCGCCTCGGCTGCGCGGCGATCGGCTTCACGATCTATCCGGGCGCCGACGAGCAGTACGGCATGTTCGAGGAGATCCGCGCGATGGCCGAGGAGGCCAAGGCCAACGGCCTCGCGGTCGTGATCTGGTCCTATCCGCGCGGCGGCAAGCTCTCGAAGGACGGCGAGACGGCGATCGACGTGACCGCCTACGCCGCGCACATGGCCGCGATGCTCGGCGCCCACATCATCAAGGTGAAGCCGCCCACCGCGTTCATCGAGCAGGCCGAGGCCAAGGCCGTGTACGAGAAGCAGAAGATCGACGTCTCGACGCTCTCGGCGCGCATCGCGCATGTCGTGAAGTGCTGTTTCGACGGCCGCCGCATCGTCGTGTTCTCCGGCGGTGCCGCGAAGGGCGAGAAGGAGATCCTCGACGAGGTGCGCGAGCTCAACAAGGGCGGCGCCAACGGCTCGATCATGGGCCGCAACGCATTCCAGCGCCCGCGCGAGGAGGCCCTCAAGCTCCTCGACGGCATCATCAAGATCTACAAGGGCCAAGAAGGCTGACGTGGAGCGCGACGACGACAATCGCTGTCGCCTCTATCTCGTCACGCCGCCCGCATTCGATCCCGAGGCCTTCAAGCGCGAACTCGAGGCCGCGCTCGGCGGCGGCGATGTCGCGTGCCTGCAGCTGCGTCTCAAGGGCGCAAGTGACGACGCGGTGCGCCGCGCGGCGCGCGCGCTGATGCCGGTCTGCCACGCGCGCGAGGTGGCGTTCATCCTCAACGATCGGCCCGATCTGGCGGCGGCACTCGGCGCCGACGGTGTGCATATCGGGCAGGAAGATTCCGACTATGCGAGTGCGCGCGCCGCGATCGGCTCGGCCGGCATCGTCGGCGTTACCTGCCACGACTCGAAGCATCTCGCCTACGAGGCCGCGGAGCAGGGCGCGGACTACGTCGCATTCGGCGCATTCTTTCCGACCGCAACCAAAGAGCCCAAGACGCGCGCGGATGTGGATCTGCTGCGCGACTGGTCGCTGTCGATGACGGTGCCCTGCGTGGCCATCGGCGGCATAACGGTGGAGAACTGCGCGCCACTGGTGGAGGCGGGCGCGGATTTCCTCGCCGTCGTGAACGGGGTCTGGGGCTTTCCTTCGGGGCCGGCCGCCGCCGTCGCCGCGTTCAACGAGATCTTCGCGCGCACGCCGCGCGCATCCTAGTATCGCGCCCAACGGGCGAGGAGGGGGAGATGGATACGGTGCAGCAGACGGCCGCATGGGCCGGTTATGAGAGCGCTTTCGTGCTCGACATGCTGGCGACGCCGACGCCGTTCAACGTGCCGGGCATCTACGACACGCCGCTCACGCCCGAGATGGTCGCGAACGCGCGCCGCTCCGGCATCACGGCGGTCAACGCCACGCTCAGCCACATCAGCCACCAATATTCGGCGTTCGAAGATGCGGTTCGCAACTTCGCCTATTGGGAGCGCGAATGCGCGGCGCACCCCGACGTGCTGATGAAGATCGGCAGCGTCGCCGACATCAAGGAGGCCAAGCGCACCGGCCGCCTCGGCATCATTCCGGGCTTCCAGGACGGCACCGCGTTCGACGATCGCGCCGACCGCGTCGACGTCTTCTACCATCTCGGTCTGCGCATCTGTCAGTTCACCTACAACGGCCGCAACCTGCTCGCCGACGGATGCGTCGAGCCGTCCGATGCCGGGCTTTCGCGCCTCGGCCATGCCTGCATCGAGCGCATGAACGCGCTCGGCATCCTCGTCGATCTCAGCCATGTCGGCCTGCGCAGTTCGTGGGACGCGCTCAAGGCCTCGAAGCAGCCGGTCGCGATCACCCATAGCGGCGCGCGCGCCGTCGCCAATCACGACCGCAACAAGCCCGACGATCTCCTGAAAGCGGTGGCGGACCGGGGCGGCGTGGTCGGCGCCTATATGATCGTCTATCTGCGCGAAGAAGGTCAGCCGCGCCTCGACGATTTCATGCGCCATCTCGAGCATCTGCTGCGCGTCTGCGGCGAGGATCATGTCGGCATCGGCTCCGACCTCTCGACCTCGCCACTCGAGTTGACCGATGAATACCGCGCGCATTGGCGCCACTCGGTCGAGGTCCGCCGCAAGCTCGGCATTGGCGCCAAAGGCGAGAGCGCCGACGTCTACGCCTACATTCCCGAGCTCAACACGCCGCGCCGGCTCGAGCTCCTCGCCGCCGCGATGTCGCGGGCCGGCCATTCCGACAAACGCATCGAGAAAGTGCTGGGCGGAAACTGGATGCGCATGCTCGGCGAGGTGTGGCGCGGCTAGTTCTGCAACGGACGAACACGGACCGTGCATGCCGCCATAGCGCTTGCGGCCACGGCATGTCCGTGTCAGTCCGTGGCCGTCCGTGCAAGTCCGTGCCGATTGGGAGGAAAAGATGGACGTTCGTGCCGCCATTGCCGTCGCCGCGGGTAAGCCGCTCGAGATTGGCACCGTCAAGCTCGAAGGCCCGAGGGCCGGCGAGGTGCTGGTCGAGGTGAAGGCCACCGGCATCTGCCACACCGACGCGTTCACGCTTTCGGGCGACGATCCCGAGGGCCTGTTTCCCGCGATCCTCGGCCATGAGGGCGCCGGCATCGTCGTCGATGTCGGCAAGGACGTGACCACGCTCAAGAAGGGCGATCACGTCATTCCGCTCTACACGCCGGAGTGCCGGCAGTGCAAATCCTGCCTCTCGGGCAAGACGAATCTCTGCACCTCGATCCGCGCCACGCAGGGCAAAGGGCTGATGCCCGACGGTACGAGCCGCTTCTCGCTCGGCGGCAAGCCGGTGTTCCACTACATGGGAACGTCCACTTTCGCGAACTACACGGTGCTGCCCGAGATCGCGCTGGCGAAGGTCCGCGAGGACGCGCCGTTCGACAAGATCTGCTACATCGGCTGCGGCGTCTCCACCGGCATCGGCGCGGTGATCTACACGGCGAAGGTCGAGCCGGGCGCCAACGTCGTCGTGTTCGGGCTGGGCGGCATCGGCCTCAACGTGATCCAGGGTGCCCGCATGGCCGGGGCCGACATGATCGTCGGCGTCGATCTCAATCCGAAGAAGGCCGAGCTCGCGAAGAAGTTCGGCATGACGCATTTCGTCAATCCGAAAGACGTGAAGGGCGATCTCGTCCCGCACATCGTCGAGCTGACGAAGGGCGGCGCCGATTACAGCTTCGAGTGCATCGGCAATGTGAAGACGATGCGGCAGGCGCTCGAATGCTGCCACCGCGGCTGGGGCGTCAGCGTCATCATCGGTGTGGCTGGCGCCGGGCAGGAGATCTCGACGCGTCCGTTCCAGCTCGTCACCGGCCGCGTCTGGAAAGGAACGGCGTTCGGCGGCGTCAAGGGCCGCACGCAGGTGCCGAAGATCGTCGATTGGTACATGGATGGGAAGATCAACATCGACGACCTCATCACGCACACGCTGCCGCTCGAGCGCATCAACGAGGGCTTCGATCTGATGCACGAGGGCTCGTCGATCCGCACGGTCGTCGTCTACTGAGCGCATGGCCAGCCCCAGCCAGATCGCCGCGGCGCCGGTCCCCGCGATGGCGCCGGCCTATCTCGCGCTTGCCGCCGCGGCGCTGTTCTGGGGCGGCAATTGGGTGCTGGCGCGCTGGATCCAGAACCAGTTTCCGCCGCAGACGCTGAGCCTGCTGCGCTGGGGCTCGGCGGCGTTGTTTTTGCTGCCGTTCGCGATCGGGCCGACTTTGCGCGTCTGGGGCCAGGTGCGCGCCGAATGGAAGCGCCTCGCGATCCTCGGTGCCATCGGCGTCACCGGCTTCAGCTCGCTGTCCTACACGGGACTTTCCTTCACCACCTCGATCAACGGCTCGCTGCTGAACACCGCCGCGCCGGTCTTCATTCTGATCATGTCGGCGCTGGGCTTCGGCGAGCGCATCACGATGGCGGAGGTGGCCGGCGTCGCCGTGTCGATCATCGGCGTCGTCGTCATCATCGCGCGCGGATCGCTCGAAACGCTGGCGGCGATGCAGGTGAATGCCGGCGACGCGATCGTCATGCTCGCCGTGCTGCTATGGGCGGTCTACACGGTGCTGCTGCGCCGCTGGCGCATCCAGCTGCCGCCGATGGTCTTCCTGTTCACGACGATGGTGCTGTCGCTGCCGCTGCCGATCGCGACCACGGTCCTCGAATACGCTCTCGGCGCGCCGGCGCCGGCGCCCGACATGATCGGCTGGCTCACGATCGTCTATCTCGGCCTGTTTCCGTCGATCGGCGCCTATGCGTGCTGGAATTTCGGCGTGAGCCGCGCCGGCGCCGCGCGCGCGACGCTGTTCCAGTATCTCATCCCGGTGTTCGCCGCCGTGCTCGCCGTCACGCTGCTCGGCGAGGAAATCCGCCTGTTCCATATCGCCGGCGCGGCGCTCATCGTGGGCGGGCTGCTGCTCGCCACGCGCGCGAAAGCGCGCTGACAGGCCTGCGTCAGCCGAAAAACGGCACCGCGGCCACGAGCGCCACCGGCGCCACGAGCAGCGCCAGAGCGACATACGCGAGAAATCGCAAGACAAGAGGGCCGAGCCGCTCGAAGAGCGGGTCGTTCAGTTCGTCGCTCATCGCCGTCTCCATAAGGCAGCGCCACCGCGCGCGGCGACGAATGCCCTGTCCCTGGTGTCCATACGCGGGTGCCCGGCGGATTCCGGCGCGCCCGATGGCGTACGAGATGTAGACGAAAGAGTTGGGCTGCACTGTGACGTGCTTCACCGGATCACGTGATCGTCAGGTGTTTTGCTTTGACCTGCAAAGACTCCCGGCGTAACGGCAAAGCGTGATCTCGGTCGTGATCCCCTGCCTGAACGAGGCCGAGGCGCTGCCCGGCCTGTTGCTTGCACTTGCGCGCGAGAGCGACGCGCACGAGGTCATCGTCGCCGACGGCGGCAGCACGGACGCCACGGCCGAAGCCGCCCGCGCGGGCGGTGCGCGCGTGATGGCCGCGCCGCGCGGGCGGGGCGCGCAGCTTGCCGTCGGTGCCGCGGCCGCCACGGGCGACGTGCTCTGGTTCCTACACGCCGATTCCAAGGTGGCGTATGGCGCGATGAGCGCATTGCGCCGCGCGCTCGCGGCCCCAGGCGTCGTCGGCGGAAATTTCCGCGTGCTGTTCGACGGCGACACGCGTTTCGACCGCTTCATGGTCTGGTTCTACGGCACGATCCGGCGCTTCGGCCTGTTCTACGGCGACTCGGGCATTTTTGTTCGCCGCGACGCCTACGACGCGGTCGGCGGCATGCGCGCGCTGCCGTTGATGGAGGACCACGAATTCGTCTGCCGCGTCCGCCGCGCGGGGCGTCTTGTCTGTGTGCGGTTCCCGCCGCTCATTACGTCATCGCGCCGGTTCCGGGGACGCCACCCGGTCGCGATCATGGGCGGATGGCTCGCTATCCACCTGCTCTACGCCGCTGGCGCGTCGCCACGGCTGCTGGCGTGGCTCTATCGCTCTACCGTGCAGGCGCCGGGCCTGCGTCGTTCAGCGCCCAGTCATAGCGGTATCGATCGATCGCGCTGACGCCGTCGAGGCGCGCGGCCAGCGCCGGCGCGGCGAAGCGGCGCAGATGCGCGATGACCGCGGCCTCGCTGCCGCCGAAATCGGACCGATACCAGCGATAGATGCTCGAAGCGGTGAGGCGCCCGTTCTCCAGCGCGGCGCCGCGCGGATGATTGACATAGCCGCGCGCCGCAGCGTCGAGCGCGTTCTCCGCGTTGGCGCCGGTCAGCGGGGCCGGCGGCATATCGGGGCAGCCCAGCGAGGCGCAATTGACGACGTAGTGAATTCGCGGATCGCGCCAGATCGGCCGCAAGATCCGGTGTTCGATATCGTCGAGCGAAAGCCGCTCGTTTGCGACCGTCACGAGCTTGGCGCCCCACGGGCCCGCCTCGAACAGGCCGCCCAGCGCGATGTCGCGGATGCTCTTGACCGGATAGCGATCGAGAACGAGGCGCAAGGTCGCCGCGTTGTAGAGGTTCACCCAGAACGCGAACTGCTCGGGACGCGCGAGCGCATCGATCTCGGCGGACTCGAGCCGTGCCACATACTCGCCGAGCGCGGCGCGGTCCGTCGGCGTCACGGCCGAATATCGGATGCGCGCGACGCCATCCGCGCCCGCGACCCGGTAACGCGCGAGGAATGCGCCGAACGCGCGGTGGTCGATCGTCCGCCGCGAAGACGGATCGTGGCGCTCCCAGCGCGACACCGGCTCCGCGGCGGGCGCCAGCTGCGCTTCGAGCGTCGTGCACCCTGTGAGTGCGATCGTCGCCGCCAGTATGGAGAAACGCATTTGCGACACGAGCCCCGCGATCCGAGCCGGACCGCACGCTACGGGCTGCCGCGCGACGGCGAAAGAAACGATGGCTCACGCACGATCAAGCGTCGGTGATCGCGTCGCGCCATTCACTGCGCCACCGGCGCCCACAGCACGTCTTCGATGTGCTCGGCGCCGGTGGCGCACATCATCAGGCGGTCGAAGCCGAGCGCCATGCCGGCCGCTTCGGGCATCGCGGCGACGGCCGCGAGGAAGTCTTCGTCGATCGGGAAGCGCTCGCCGTAGAGCGCCTGCTTCTTCGCCATGTCGGCCTCGAAGCGGCGGCGCTGTTCATCGGCGTCGGTGAGTTCGCCGAAGCCGTTGGCAAGTTCCAGCCCGGCGACGAACAGCTCGCAGCGCTCCGCCACGCGCGGGTCGGCGCGATCGATCCGCGCGAGCGCGGCCATCGATGCGGGGTAGCCGTGGAGAATCGCCGGGCGGCCAAAGCCGAGCTTCGGCTCCACCCGGTCGAGGAAAATCTTGAAGAACACGTCTTCCCACGTGTCGTGCGGTTGCGTCGCGATGCCAATGTGCCGCGCGGCGGCGGCGAGCACGGCCGCGTCGGGCCGCGCCGGAACGGGCGCGGTCGCGTGCAAGTCGATGCCGGCATGCCGCGCGAACGCGTCGGCGACGGAGATGCGCTCGAATGGTGCCGCGGGATCGGCCGTGGCGCCGCGCCAGCGCAATGCGCCGCCGGAAAGCGCGCGTGGCACGGCGGCGAGCGCGGCCCGTAGGATGCCCTCGCAATCGGCGATGAGGGCGGTCCAATCCGCGCCCGCGCGATACCATTCGAGCATCGTGAATTCGGGATGATGCGTCGGCGCGCGCTCGCCGTTGCGATAGACGCGCGCGAACTGGAAGATGCGCGGCTCGCCCGCGGCGAGCAGCTTCTTCATCGCGAATTCGGGCGAGGTGTGGAGGTAGCGCTTGCGCCGCGCCTGGCCGAATGGCTCCTCGAGCTCGGTGGCGAAGGCCTTCAAATGCACTTCCATGCCCGGCGAGACCTGCAAGGCCGGGGTCTCGACTTCGAGGAACCCTTGATCGGCGAACCAGTGCCGGATCGCGGCCAACACGGCGTTGCGCGCCAGAAGGCGGGGACGGCGCCGGTCGAATTCGTCACGGTGCCACCAGGTCATGCTTCCGATCCATACGCGGCAGGGCTATATGGCGCGCCATGAGCAGGGCGAAACCGCATCGGCCGAAGGCCGCGCCGAAGGCCGCACCGAAGGCCGCGCGCACGCTGCGCAGTGTCGGCGATCTGGCCGCCGCGGGCCTCGGGGCGCCCGAACGCCGTTCCGATCTGGAACGCGTCGCCGCGCGCTATGCGGTGGCGATCACCCCCGATCTCGCCGGACTGATCGATCCGGCCGATCCGGCCGATCCGATCGCGCGCCAGTTCCTGCCCGATGCGCGCGAACTGGTGCGCGCGCCCGAGGAGCGCGCCGATCCCATCGGCGACTCGGCCAAGAGCCCGATCAAGGGCATCGTGCATCGCTATCCCGACCGCGTTCTGCTGACTCCGGTGCATGTGTGCCCGGTCTATTGCCGCTTCTGCTTCCGGCGCGAGAAGGTGGGGCCGGGCAGCGAGGCGCTCACGCGCGCCGAAACCGCAGGGGCGCTCGATTACATCCGCGGGCATCCCGATATCTTCGAAGTGATCCTCACCGGCGGCGACCCGCTGGTGCTGGCGCCGGCGAAGCTCGCGGCCCTTCTCGCAGCGATTGGCGCCATCCCGCACGTGCGCGTGATCCGTATCCATACACGCGCGCCCGTCGCCCGGCCGGCCGTCGTCACGCCGGCGCTGGCGCGGGCGCTGCGCTCGGATAAGGCGGTGTATGTCGTCCTCCACTGCAACCACCCGCGCGAGGTGACGAAGGCGCTTGCTGCCACGGTGCTGCGGCTCGTCAAGGCCGGCGTGCCGGTCCTCTCTCAATCGGTTCTGCTCAAGGGTGTCAACGACGATGCGGGCACGCTCGAGGCGCTGTTCCGCGCGCTCGTGGCCGCGCGCATCAAGCCTTACTACCTGCACCATCCCGACCTCGCGCCGGGAACCGCACATTTCCGCACCGATCTTGCGTCGGGCCAAGCGTTGATGCGCAAGCTGCGCGGGCGGCTGTCGGGGCTCGCCCAGCCCCTCTACGTGCTCGACGTGCCCGGCGGGCACGGCAAGGTGCCGGTGGGCCCAGCCTATGCCGAGGTGAAAGACGGTGGCTGGATCGTTGAAGACCCCGGCGGCACGCGGCATCGCTATCCGCCGAAGGGCGGCTCGTAGGCGCGCATTGCCGCGCCGCCGGGGCGTTGCGCCGCCGGTATCCCCTTGCTAGAAACCGCCGCCAAACCGGCCATTCCCAACAATCCGCAGTACACCATGAAGATCGGCGCAAACCAGATTCGCCCCGGCAATGTCATCGAGCACGAGGGCAAGCAATTCGGGGTGCTCAAGATTCAGCTCATCACGCCCGGCAAGGGCGGCGCGTTCATCCAGGTCGACATGCGCGACATCAAGACCGGGGTGAAGACCAACCAGCGCTGGCGGACGGCGGACACGGTCGAGAAGCTCTCGACCGACCAGAAGATCGCGAACTACCTGTTCGCCGACGGCGACATGCTCACCTTCATGGAGCAGGAGTCCTACGAGCAGTTCAACCTGACGCGCGAGGCGGTCGGCGACCAGGCCGACTTCCTCCAGGACAACATGGAGGTCACGATCGACTACGTCGAAGGCAACCCCGTCGCCGTGCACCTGCCGCAGACCGTGGTGATGACGCTGACCGAGGCCGACCCGGTCGTGAGGGGCCAGACCGCGGCCTCGTCCTACAAGCCGGCGAAGCTCGAGAACGGCCGGCGCATCATGGTGCCGCCGCACATCGAGGCGGGCATCAAGGTGGTCGTGAACACCGAGACCGGCGAGTACGTCGAGCGGTTCAAGGGCTGACCGGCGAAAGCCGGGCGCAATGGCCCTCAAATCCCCCGTCATCAACGTCATGGAAGCCGCGGCGCGCAAGGCGTCGCGCGGCCTCATCCGCGATTTCGGCGAGATCGAGCACCTCCAGGTCTCGAAAAAGGGCCCGGCCGATTTCGTCAGCGCCGCCGATCTCCGTGTCGAGAAGATCCTGCGCGAGGAGCTCTCGAAGGCGCGGCCCGGCTGGGGCCTCGTCACCGAGGAAAAGGGCGGCGGCATACCGGCCGGCAAGGACGATGTCTGGATCGCCGATCCCATCGACGGCACCACGAACTTCCTGCACGGCATCCCGCATTTCTGCCTGACGATCGCGCATTGGCGCAAAGGCGAGATCGTGGCCGGCATCGTCTATCAGCCGATCGGTGACGAGCTGTTCTGGGTCGAAAAGGGCATGGGCGCGTATCACAACCGCCGCCGCCTGCGCGTCTCCGCGCGCCAGAATCTCGGCGAATCGTTGATCGCCACCGGCATTCCGTGGAAGGGCAAGGAGAAGCATCCGCGCTACATGGATACGCTGGCCGCGGTCGTGCCCGAGGTCGCCGGCATCCGCCGCTTCGGCGCGGCGGCGCTCGATCTCGCCTGGGTCGCGGCCGGCCGCTTCGACGGCTATTGGGAATACGGCCTGTTCCCGTGGGACATCGCGGCGGGAATCCTGCTGATCCGCGAAGCCGGCGGCGCCGTCACCGACATGGACGGCGGCGATGCGATGCTGGCGAAGGGCGAAATCCTCGCCGCGAACGGCTTGCTGCACAAACCGCTCGCGCGGCTCGTCTCCGCCGCCGCCAAGGGCTGATCAAGGTTACGAACGCGTTACGCCGCCATGCGTTCCATGGCGCGCAGCGACGAGATGCATTAGGATCGTGCCCATTCTCGATCCGGCCTTCATCCCCCACCAAACCGAGCGATGACCCGACCCGGCCGCTATCTCATTCGCATGCTGGCGTTCCTCGTCGTCGTCGCCGGGGGACTGTTTTTCATCCGTGGTGAGCTCGAGAAATTCTTCCAGGCCAACCCGTTCCTGAACGGGCTGATCATCGGCATCCTCGCGATCGGCATTCTCTACACGCTGCGCCAGGTGCTGGTGCTGTGGCCGGAAGTGAGCTGGATCGAGCACTACACGAAGAACCGGGCGCTGCCGGGAAAGGGCCCGCGCTTCCTGGCGCCGATGGCGAAAATGCTCGGCGAGCGCGAGGGGCGGCGCCTGCGGCTCACGGCCGGCACGATGCGTACGCTGCTCGACGGCATCGGCATCCGGCTCGACGAGGGGCGCGAGATCTCGCGCTACATGATCGCGCTGCTCGTGTTCCTCGGCCTGCTCGGCACGTTCTGGGGCCTGCTCGAGACGGTCGACGCGGTCGTGAAAGTGATCGGCAATCTCTCGGTCGGCACCGGCGAAGACGTCGGCAAGGTGCTTGAGCGCTTCAAGTCCGGACTTTACGACACGCTGAAGGGCGCCGGCGTCGCGTTCAGCACGTCGCTGTTCGGCCTCGGCGGCTCGCTGATCCTCGGTTTCCTCGATCTCCAGGCCGCGCAGGCGCAGAACCGCTTTTATACCGATCTCGAGGACTGGCTCTCCGGCATGACGCGGATCAGCGCGCTGCCGACCGACAGCTCGGGCGACTCGTTCGAATCGGTGTCGAGCTATCTCCAGGCGCTGCTCGAGCACACCGCCACGACGATGGACGATCTCTCGCAGACGATGGTGCGCGGCGAGGCCGAGCGCGCCAAATCGGCCGAGAGCGTGGGCGCGCTCGGCGACCGGCTTGGCCTGCTCGTCGAGCAGCTTCACACGCAGCAGGCGCTGCTGGCCCGCCTCGCCGACACGCAGATCGAGCTGAAGCCGATCCTCGGCCGCCTCTCGGAAGAGCAGTCGTTCGGCCGCCAGGAGCTGGTGACGGCGCTGCGCACCGAGTTCAAGACCCTCGCCACGCGCATTGCCGAAGTTCAGCTGCAAATGCGCCCCTATCTCGACCAAATGACGAAGGACAACGCGGTCGGACGCCAGGAGATGATCCGCGAGATGCGCTCCGAGACCGAGATCCTCGCGCAGGCGATCGCGACGCTCGCCGGACAGCGCGAGCGCCGCGAGGTCGAGCAGCGCCTGACGCCGAAGGCGTAGGCGCCCATGCCCGGCCGCGTCCGAGTCCGCGAAGGCTTCAACATCTGGCCCGGCTTCGTCGACGCGCTCACGACGCTGCTCATCATGTTGCTGTTCGTGCTGACCGTCTTCACGGCCATGCAGGTGTTCCTGGGCGACGTGCTGACCGGGCGCGACAAGACGATCACGCAGCTTTCGTCGCAGAAGGAGCAGCTCGCCAAGCAGCTCGCCGAAGAGACGGCGCTCATGCAGCAGGCGCAGCGCGACATCGCGGGCCTGCGCGACCGGCTGGGCGCGACGATCGCGCAGCGTGAAAGCCTCGAGCGCGAGCGTGCGTCGCTGCAAGGCCGCCTGGCGGGTCTCGAGCGCGAGAAGAGCACGCTCGAAGCCGAGAAGGCGGACGCCGAACGCCGCATCGCCGGCCTCGAAAGCGAGAAGAGCGCGCTGCAAAGCCAGAAATCCGACGCCGACCGTCGGATCGCCACCCTCGATAGGGAGAAGACCGATCTCATCGCGCGCGTCACCGGCCTCGATCGCGAGAAGTTGGCGGCGCTCGCGCGCATAGCGGCGCTCGAACGCCAGGGCGCCGATGACCGCCGCGTCGCCGAGGCCGACCGCTCGCGCAGCGCGGCCGAGAAGAGCGAGCTCGAGCGCCGGCTCGAAGCGCTCGAGGCGCAGCGCGGCGCCGAGGAGGCGGAGAAGCGGCGCCTCGCCGGCGACAAATCCGATCTCGAGCGGCGCCTCGCGGCCCTCGAAGCGCAGCGGCGCGCGGAAGAGACCGAGAAAACGCGGATCGCCGGCGAGAAGACCGACCTCGAGCGCCGTCTCGAAGCGCTCGAGGCGCGCCGCCGCGCCGAGGAAGATGCCGGCCGGCGCCTCGCCAGCGAGAAGCAGAGCGTCGAGCAGCGCCTGGCGCAGCTCGAGCGCGATCTCGACGCGCTGCGGCGCGAGCGCGACCAGCTCCAGGCGGCGCTCCTTGTCGAGGAACGCGCGGTGGGCGACCAGAAGCGCCTGACCGACACGCAGGCCGCGGAGATTGCGCTGCTGAACCGCCAGATGGCCGCGTTGCGCTCCCAGCTCGGCGCGATCGAAGAGGCACTCAAGGCGGCCGAGGCCAAGTCGACGACGCAGAAGGTCGAGATCGAGGATCTCGGCCGGCGCCTCAACCTCGCGCTGGCGAGCCAGGTGCAGGAATTGCAGCGCTACCGCTCGGAATTCTTCGGGCGCCTGCGCGAGATTCTCGGCGACCGGCCCGACATCCGCGTGGTCGGCGACCGCTTCGTGTTCCAGTCCGAGGTGCTGTTCCCGGTGGGCTCGGACGAGATCAATCCGGCCGGCCGCGAGCAGCTCGCCAAGCTGGCGCGCACGCTGAAGGAGATTTCCGCCAAGGTGCCGCGCGAGCTCAACTGGGTATTGCGCGTCGACGGCCACACCGATCGCCGGCCGATCGTGAGCGCGCGCTTTCCGTCGAATTGGGAGCTTTCTTCGGCGCGCGCGATCGCGGTGGTGAAGCTGCTGATGGCCGAGGGCGTGCCGGCCAACCGCCTCGTCGCCGCCGGCTTCGGCGAGTTCCAGCCGCTCGAACCCGGTGAAGGCGAGGAGTCGTTCGGCAAGAACCGCCGCATCGAGCTGAAGCTGACGGAGCGTTAGCCGCTCACCGAGCGCTGACGGCGAGACATGCAGCGCATTCTCGCGTAGATTGCGCGCGGAGAAAGCCGTGGCCAGCGCCGACATCATCCTCGCGGGCATTGCCTGGGTCGTTCTCGGCGTCGCGATCGCCGTGATCGCGGCGCTGCGCGGGCGGCCGTTCTGGCCGTGGCTTCTGTTCAGCGTGGCGTTCTGGCCGCTCGCGCTGCTCCATCTGATTTTCGTCAAGCATCGCGTCCGCGACGCGGGCCCGCTCGAAGAGGACGAATGACAGCCATGCCCCAGCACATCGGCATCGTCGCCTGCTCGGCCGAGGGCGCCGCTCTTTGCTATCGCACGATCTGCGCGGAAGGCGCCGCGCTGCTCGGCCCGCATGCGCATCCCGAAATCACGATGCACACGCCTTCGCTGGCCGATTACGTCGTGTTTCTCGACCGCGACGATTGGAAGGGTGTGGGCGGTCTCATGCTCCGCACAGCGGAAAAGCTCGCGCGCGTCGGCGCGGACTTCCTGATCTGTCCGGACAACACAATCCAACAGGCGCTGCCGCATGTGCTGCCGCGCTCGCC
>CAYZSG010000035.1:0-30078 GCA_964481045.1 uncultured Candidatus Odyssella sp.
GTGCGCAACGGAACGTGCCTGAAGTGCAACCCCTGCGGCAGTACGAGCGGCTGCAGCTGATCCGAGGCTCGTAGGGGCGGGTCTCAGACCCGCCCGCCGCGACGCAGGCTTGCACTCGAAGGTTTCGAACGGCAGAGACGAAGACGGGCAGGTCGGAGACCCGCCCCTACGAAGGAAGGAAGAAGTCAGGCCGCACCGGGGACGCGGCCAGTCGAAGGAAAGGCCGAATGCCGATGCCTCTCGACGTGAAGACAACGGACATGCCGCGCGCCGCGGCGCTTTCGGGCGGCCATGCGCGCTGGACCGGCGTGAGCGGCACGCGCTACACGGCCGAGATCTATCCGCTCGGCCTCCCCGTCCCCGCCGCGCGCGGAGTCTACATCTTCGCCAAGCCGCGCGGCGCGCTCGCGCAAAGTTGGAACGCGCTTTATGTCGGCCACGCCGACGACGTGGCCCGCGCCGTGCACGAGAGCCGGCGCCACTCCTATCTCTGGGATTTCGCCGTCGAGCACGGAATGACGGCGATCCACCTCGTGATGTCCGAGGCCGGTGCGGCCCTGCGCCACGACATCGCCCGCGATCTCATCCGTTCCTTGCTCCCCTCGTTGAACCGGGAGACCGCGGCGATGCAGCGCAATGGCGGTGTTGGCACCAACCTCGGCATCACGACCTAGGGGGCGGATGCCCCTGACGAGCTCCGGCTCGTTGCTCCTCCCGAGCCCACTTGGGGCGCGATCCTTCAAGGACCGCGCCCCTTTTTTGCCCGCCGCTGGACGCTCTCCCGCCGCTCGGATAGCGTGTGCGCGGGCTGGTTCGAGCGCGGCGGTGACCCGTGGTCGCGACAGGGGCATATTCCGAGATCGATCTCGATCCGGCGGAGCGGCGCCATTGCCGGGTCTTTCTGCCGCTGGTGCTGTCGCGCCATGCGCGGCGGTTCGCTTCTCGCCACTCATTGCCATGTCGGCACTTCGCCTATCGGCTCACGCTGCGCCAGTTCCTGCGCGCGCGGCACGGCGGCGAAGCGATCCCGTTGCCTCCGCCAGCCGTGGCCTGAACGCGATGACCGCAATGGTCCTCCGATCCCTGGAGATCGCCCGATGAGCGGAAACACGCTCGCGCCGCCGGCCGCGACGCCGTTGCCCCATACGGATGGGCCGCAGACCTTCAACAACGACCTCCTCGTCAACGACGCGGACCAGGCCTGGGCGAAGCGGCACTATCCGACATTGGCGCCGTTCCTGATCTTCACCGAGTTGCACGAAGTCTTCCTGCCCTACGACCGCGACGCCAACGCCGCCAAGAAGAAGGGTTGGCGCTTCGGCGTCGTCGCGATCCTGCTGGGCTTGTTCGCGCTGCTCGCCGCGTCCGCCGCGCCGCTGCTGCACGGCCATATCGCGGAATGGTTCGAGCACGCGCTCGCGATCGCCGCGGCGGCGGCGGGCATCCTGGGTGTCATGCTGGCTTTTTTCGGCGGCCTCCACAGCGGCGCCAAGCGCGCGTGGCTTTTGAACCGCCTCATGACCGAGCGGCTGCGCCAGTTCCAGCTCCAGAGCCTGGTGTTGCACGCAACCGACATCGCGCGCGCGATGGGCAATAGCGCCGCGATGCGCGCCCTGCTCGAGAAAAGGCTGCGCTGGTTCGAGGCGTTTCGCCAGCACTACGAAGGCCGCCTGCCGTCCCGGCTGGCGGCCATCCTCGGCGACGAGGCGGGCGAAGAGGTCTGGACCCTCGACGCGCCGCCGGCCGACGCGGCGCCGCTCGCGCCGGCCGAAGCGGCGAACCTCGAGCGCGTGTTCGATGCTTATCGGAGGCTGCGCTTCGAGCACCAGATCGGCTATTGCGACTACAAGCTCCGGCATCCGGGCGGCATCACGATGAAGTCGCCGCGCAGCCTCGCCGCCGCCTTCGGCGTCGCGGCGATCATCTGCATCGGCGGAACGCTGCTCATTCACCTGGCCGTGGCCGGCGTCGTGGCCGTCGGGATCCTGAAGGATATCGAGCCCGTGCTGCACGTGGCCGCGGTCTGGTTCGCGCTCATTGCGCTCGGCATTCGCGCCTTCGAGGAGGGCCTCCGGCCACGCCACGAAATCGAGCGTTACTTGCGCTATCGGGCCGACATGAAGAAGTTGCGAGACCGCTTCCTCGCCGCCCCCGACGTCGCCGGCAAGCTGGCCGCGATGCACGAGGCGGAGGAAGTGTCGTACGAGGAGATGCGCGACTTCCTGCGCACCCACCAGGAGGCGCTGTTCGTACTATGATGCGCTTTCAGTGCGAGGGAGATCGGGGATGACGGGACGAATCGAGCAGCGGCTCGGCGAGCGCGGCATCATATTGCCGCCGGCGATGCGCGCGATGGCCAACTATGTGCCCTATACGATCACGGGCCGGCATGTGTGGGTGGCGGGCCAGGGCCCGTTCCTCGACGGCAAATTGCACTACAACGGACGCCTCGGCGAGAGTCTCACGATCGACGACGGCCGCGCCTGTGCGCGCATCGTGGGCCTTAACGTCCTCGCGCAAGTGAAGGCCGCGTGCGGCGGCGATCTCGACAAGGTCGTGCGCTGCGTGAAGCTCAACGGCTTCGTGAACTCCACGCCGGATTTCACGCAGCATCCCGAGGTCATCAACGGTTGCTCGGAGCTGATGATCGAGGTGTTCGGCGAGGCCGGGCGCCACGCGCGCGTCGCGGTCGGCGCGCCGATCCTGCCGATGGGCACCTCGGTCGAGATCGACGGGCTATTCGAGATCGCGCCGTGAGCACACGAGCGGGGCGCGGATAGGCGGAGCGCGATGTTCGGCGGGCAGTCCTGGATCGTTGCCATCGTCGTCATCGTCGCCATCGCGATCGGCTACGTGATCGCGATGACGCGCAAGGCCAACGCGAAGGGCGTGCAGCCGTCGGGCAAGGCGATGACGGTGAATTCGCCGCTCGCGCCCGATGCCGTGTTCGCGCTGCTGCGCTCGGCGCCGCTCGGGCGCTTCAGATTGGGCGACAGCGACGAGGCCAACCGCGTGCTCGTGTTCGCCTCCTCGGTCACGCCGTTCAGCTGGGGCTTCTTCTTCCCGGTGTTCGTCCGCGCCGGCGGCGCCGGCACGCGGATCGAGGCCGATATCAAGTCGCGCCTGTTCCAGTGGGGCCCGATCGTCACCCGTACGCACAAGGAATTCGTCACCGCCCTGGAAAAGGCGCTCGCCGGCGCGAAATAGGACGGGCCTCCGCCGCTACGCGCGCCCTGTGCCGTGACGCGCGCGCATCGCTCGGCCCTTTCTTGCATCGTCATCCCGACCGTAGCGCCCGCCCTTGCGGGCGCGTAGCGGAGGTATCGCGTGGCCGCCGCGGCATGATCCCTCCACTGCGCGCAGCGCAGGCGCCGCGCTCCGGTCGGGATGACGGTCTCGCTAGAGCACGCGCGCCTTCAACTGCGGGAACACCTTGGCGACCTTGCTCAGGAGATAGTCGCCGTAGGTGCCGGAGAAACTGTGCACGCTGGCGCCGTCCCAGCGGCGCGCGCGGTCCTCGGCGATCTGCGCCGGATCGATCGTTGCGTGGCGCGGCAGCGGCTCGATGCGCGCGGCGAAATCGGGATCGAAGAACAGCGGGAACGAGAGCCGGTCGCGGCCGCTGACGTTGCGCACGCGATGGGGCGTGGAGCGGAACCAGCCGCCGGTGAGCCGATCGAGCATGTCGCCGATGTTGCAGACGAGCGTGCCGGGCACCGGCGGCGCCTCGATCCAGCCACGCGGCGTTTTCACCTGCAGGCCGCCATTCGCGTCCTGCGCCAGCAAGGTCAGCAGGCCGTAGTCCGAATGCTCGCCAACTCCCCAACTGTCCGCGCCGCGATGGGCCGGATAGTGGAAGATGCGGAACAGGATCGTGGGCTCGGCGGTGTAAGCGCGCGCGAAATATTCGGGCTCGAGCCCGAGCGCCTGCGCGATCCCTTCCATCAGCGCGTGGCCGGCGCGCGTGGCGGCCGAAATGAAGTCCTCCACCGCGCCGCGCAGCTCGGGCACCTCCGGCGGCCACAGATTCGCGCCGTGCAGCGGCCAGCCCGCGCGCACGCGCGGATGATCGGGGCCGAGCTCGGTGCCGAGATAAAGCCCCTCCTTCTGGTCGGGCTTGCCCGAGGTGAGCTCGCCCTCGAGCGGAAACCAGCCGCGCCAGGCCGCGCCGGCGCGCGCCATCTCGATCTTCTCCTTGGCCGTGCGGGGCAGCGCGAAGAAGCGGCGGCTGGCCGCGTCGAGGCGCGCGAGCACGTCGTCGCTCACGCCGTGACCTGTCGCGTAGAAGAAGCCGCTGTCGCGGCACGCCGCCTCGATGCGCGCGGCGACGGCGCCCCGCGCCGCCGTGTCGCGCCCGAACAGAGGCGCCATGTCGATGATCGGAAGCGCTTTGCTCATGCCGGCAATCTAACGGGATTCGTCCACGAGCGCAGCGCCGCTCTCGACGGATGGCCTCGTGCGCTCTAGTTTCGCGCGCGCCAAAGCAGATACGAGGGAACCATGCCGGGAAAGATCGAAGCGCGCCTCAAGGAGCTGGGCATCACGCTGCCGCCGGCGCCGCTACCGGCCGCGAACTATGTTCCGTGGGTCGTCTCGCAGAGCCTGGCGTTCATCGCCGGGCAGATCCCGATGCAGGACGGCAAGCCGAGCTTCATCGGCAAGGTCGGCCGCGAATTCACGATCGAGCAGGGCCAGCAGGCGGCGCGCCTCTGCGCGCTCAACGTGCTCGCGCAGTTGAAGGCCGCGTGCGGCGGCGATCTCGACAAGGTCGTGCGCTGCGCCAAGGTCGGCGCTTTCGTGAACTGCGTGCCCGAGTTCAGCGACATGCCCCAGGTCGTCAACGGCGCATCCGACCAGTTCGATGCGGTGCTCGTCGAGGACGGCAATCATGCGCGCTTCGCCGAGGCCGCGCGCAGCGTCTCGCGCGGCGTCGCGGTCGAGGTCGATGCGGTGTTCGAGATCCGGTAGCCGCTCCCTGAATTCTGGCTGAACGCGGCCGTCAGCGCCGGTTCAACGCTGCGCGGATAGTCTCCGCGCGGGTAAGGTCGTCGGGTTCGCAACGCGCAAGGCCGCGCCATGCAGAACTCATTTCGTCCCGTCGCGCTCCGGCTGCCATTGAGCGACGTCGCCGCGCTTGCGGCCGCCACCGCCCGTTCCCTCACCGGCCGCTGGCGGCGCGATCGCACGCTCGTCTTCGCATTCCGACTCCGCTTGCGCCTTGCGCTCGCGGGCATGGAATCGGGATGGACGAAGGCGCCTGCCCTGCCTGTCCCGGTCGGCGACAGTCCCTTAAGGTCCTAATACAACGCATTGTTTTTCAACGATAGTTATTCACTCAATCCGGATGAGACCGGCCGGACCGCACCGTCTTGACAGCGGCACGGATTTGAAGTAAGTAATTACTCACTTTCAACAAGGAGGCGGTCATGCCTGCGCCCCTCGCCTGCCAACCCATTGCCGCGGACGGCGCCCTTGCGTTTGCGCCTTCGGCCTCGCTTCCAGCCCGCCCTGCCGCGGGCGACGAGAGCCTCACGCTGAAGCTCCGCTCGCGTCTCTTCAACGCGCTCTTCCTCGGCTACACGTTCCTCTTCGTCCTCGCCGTCTATCCACTGCTGCTCTCGCCGACGCGGCGCCCGCTCGCCCGCGCGATGAAAGTCTATGCCGGCGGCGTGCTCTGGCTGATGCGCCGCGTGGCAGGCATCCGCGTCGAGATCCGCGGCCGCGAGAACCTGCCGGCGAGCGGCGCCTACGTCATCGCCAGCAAGCACCAGAGCGAAGCCGACGGCCTCATCCAGATGGCAGTGATCGACGACCTCGCCTTCATCGCGATGAAGGAAGTCGGCAAGTATCCGCTCGTCGGCCCGGTGCTGCGCAAGCTCGAGATGGTGCTGATCGACACTGACGGCGGTCCGCGCGAGGTCGCGACGCTGGCGCAGGGCGGCCAGAGCGCCGCCGCGTCGGGGCGCCCGATCCTCATCTATCCCGAGGGCACGCTGATGAAGGTCGGCGAGCGCGGCAAGTATCGCGCCGGCGTCTATCACCTCGCCGCCGGTCTCGGCCTGCCCGTGATCCCGGTCGCGACCGATGTCGGCCGCTGCTGGGACCGCCGCCAGAAGACGAAGCGCCCGGGCGCCGTCACCGTGACGTATCTCACCCCGATGCGCCCCGGCGACGACAAGCGCGCGTTCATGGCCGCGCTCGAAGAGACGATCGAAGCCGAGTGCGCGCGCCTCGCCGCGTCGTGACTTCACGCGAGCGCCAGCACGCGGAGCCGCGGAGGGCGCGGAGCCCGTTTCGATCACCGCGCCCACCGCGGCTCCGCGTGGACTCTCTGCCGCTTGCCTGGGCGTGGTCCTTGCATAAGCTCTGGGGCAAGTTTGCACGGACCCCGAAATGCCCGACGGCGCCGAAGCCCTGACTGTCCGCACGATCGATTCGATCGGCGCCGTCGATGCCGCGGCCTGGGACCGCTGCGCCGGCGGCGTCAATCCGTTCGTCAGCCACGCCTTCCTGCGCCTGCTCGAGGAAACGGGCTGCGTGAACGAGAAGACCGGCTGGCTGCCGCAGCATGCGTTGCTCGAGGACTCGGCCGGCCGCCTGCTCGCCGCGGCGCCGGCCTATCTCAAGAGCCATTCCTACGGCGAATATGTTTTCGATCACGGCTGGGCGGACGCCTACGAGCGCGCGGGCGGGCGCTACTATCCGAAGCTTCAGGTGGCCGTGCCGTTCACGCCGGTGCCGGGGCCGCGCCTCCTGGCGCCGCCGGGGCCGGAGCAGAAGCGGCACCGGCTCGCGCTGCTCTCGGGCCTGGCCGAAGTCGCGCGCGCGCTCGACCTCAGCAGCGTGCACATCACCTTCGTGGCGCCTGAGGAAGCGGCGCTCGCCGAAGAAGCCGGGCTGCTGATGCGCCATGGCTGCCAGTATCACTGGTTCAACCGCGGCTACGCGACGTTCGACGATTTCCTGGGCGCCCTCGCCTCGCGCAAGCGCAAGCAGATCCGGAAGGAGCGCGAGCAGGTGCGCGCCGCCGGCATCGAGGTGCGCCCGGTGCACGGCGGCGAGATGAAGCCGCGCGAATGGGACGCGTTCTTCAAGTTCTACGTCGACACCTACGACCGCAAATGGGGATACCCGTATCTCACGCGCGAGTTCTTCGGGCGGCTCGGCCGCGAGCTCGGCGACGCGGTCGTGATGATGCTGGCCACGCGCGACGGCGCCACCGTCGCGGGTGCCCTGAACCTGCGGGGCAGCGACGCGCTGTTCGGCCGCAACTGGGGCGCGGCCGGCGACTTCCCGTTCCTGCATTTCGAGGCCTGCTACTACCAGGCCATCGACTACGCGATCGCGCACAAGCTCGCGCGCGTCGAGGCCGGCACGCAGGGGCCGCACAAGGTGCAGCGCGGTTACGAACCCGTTCGCACCTACAGCGCGCACTGGATCGGCGACCGCCGCTTCAAGAGCGCGGTCGCTCAGTTCCTGGAGCGCGAGCGCCCGGCCATCGCCGGCGACATGGAGGCGATGGCCGTCCACACGCCGTTCCGCCGCGCGGGCGACACGGAATGTTGAGGCGCGCGGCGTGAACTGACGCGGGGCGCAATGCGTGGTAGTATGAGGCGCGAATCGTTGCGGAGACACTCACCCATGCGCATCGCCATCTCGGCCGCATTCCTTGCCGGCGCGCTGGCCACGCCGGGTTTCGCGCAGGACCGATCGCTCGCCGAAAGCTGTGCCGCGGGGGCGCCGCGCGGGGATTTCCGCATCTGCGCCGCCGCCGTCGCGTCGGCACCGCGGGACACGGCGATCCGCCGCCTTTATGCGCAGAGCCTCGCCAAGGCCGCCGACTATGACGGCGCCGTGCGCCAATACGGCGAGATCACGCGCCTCGCGCCCGGCGACGGCCGCGCCTTCTACGAATATGCCTGGATGCTCGCTTTCGTGCGCCGCTATGCGGAGGCGGTCGAGCCGATCGAGCGCTCGATGAAGCTGCAGCCCGCGCACGTCGAGAGCATCCGCGCCGCGGCAATCATCTACCAGCTCACCAAGCGCGACGCCGACGTGCTGCGCGTGTCGCTCGCCGGCGCACGGCTCGGTGATTCCATCTCGATGTTCGACCTGTTCGACCTCTACGCCGAGGGCCGCGGCGTGGCCAGAGACGAGACGCAGGCGTTTCTCTGGCTGATGAAGGCCGCGGAAACCGGGCATGTCGCGGCGATGGACCGGCTGGCCGATGTGTTCCTCAATGGCGGGCTCGGCCGCGCGCCCGACGCGGACAAGGCCATTGAATGGGCGACGAAGGCACGCCTCGCGCGCAACGGCAAGCTTTAGGATCGCCCGCAGCAGACCTCCGGCGCCGAACTACTCGGGCAGCCCGGCGAGACTCAGGTGCTCGGCAAGCACCCGATTGCGGTCCTTGGAGTTGTAGGAGTATCCGACGGCGATTCGGCGGACGCTGAAATCGGGCTGCATGGCGAGCAGCGCGCGGCCGATCGTTTTCGCCTGTGCGATCTCGCCGGCGGCGGCGAGGCTCGCGACAAGGATGCGCACGCCGGCCGCGTAGCGCGGCGCGATCGCCATCGTGCGGCGGCCCCAGCGCACGGCCTCGGCATAGTCGCCGTTCGTGTAGCGCGCGAGCGCCAGAGCCGAACGGTAGACATAGGCGTTGGGGCCGTAGGGCGAAAGACGGATCGCGTGCTCGGCATGCGCCGCCGCGGTGGCGCCGTCGCCGAGGTAGGAGCAGGTGGGGCTGCTCCAGCCCCAGGCAAACGCGGAGTTCGGCGCGGCCGCGAACGCGCGCTCGAAGCAATCGAGAGCGGCGTCGTAGTCGCGATACAGCCACGACTTGCAGTGGCCGAGCAGCGCGAGCGCATGCGCGTCGGCCGGATTGAGCTCCACGGCGCGCGATACCGCCTTCAGGAAGCTGTTCTTCTCGGCCTGCTCGCGCACCGAATAGCCCTGGCCGAGATTGAGCATGTACCAGCGCGCCAGCAGCGCGTGGGCCGCGGCATAGGTCGCATCCTTCTCGATCGCAGCCTCGAGCAGTGCGCGCGCGGAGGCGAAATCGGCGCGGTCGAGGCGCTGCATGCAATGCATCGCCTTCAGCACCAGGTCATAGGCGTCGAGGCTCTCGGGCCGCTTCGTTTCGACGCGGCGCAGCTCGGCGCGGCCGAGATTGGGCACGAGCGCGCGCACGATGCGCCGCGCGATCCTCTCCTGGAGATCGAACTGCTTCGAGAGCGGCACCTCGTATCGGACGTTCCAGAGAACGGTGTCGGTTTCCGTGTCGACGAGCCGCGGCATCAGGCGCAGCCGGTCGCCGCTCCGTTCGGCCGTTCCGGTCACGACATAGCGCACGGCGAGCTGGCGTCCGACGGCGCGAAGATCGACGCCGGCGCCGCTGAACATGAGCGTCGCCTCGCGCGCCACGACGACGAGGTCGGAGACGCGCGTGAGCAGATCGACGATGGTCTCGACGATGCCGGAGGTGAAATAGTCGTTCGGCCGTCCGTCGATCGTGCCCGCGAAAGGGAGCACGGCCACCGACGCGTGGCCGCGCGGCGCGGCGCGTCCGATCGGCACATCGGCGCCGAGTGGGCGCACGACGAGGCGGTATGCGTCCGGTTCCGCCGTGCCGGCACGGGGCGGACCGAGCGGCTCCATCGCGATGTCCGCCGGCGCGCCGATCTGCTCGCGGACCTCGGGCGCCAGCGCGATGCCCCCTTCCTCGGTTCTCTCCTGCAACGAGAGCGCCGCGGCCTCACCTTGTGTTTCGTTTTCGGCGCCGGCCGGCGCGATCGCGACGCGGAGGTCGATCGTCGGCAGATCGCCCTCGGCGGCGTTGACCGCGGCAATGTCGCGCTGCAACTCGATCGCGCACCTCACCGCGTCCGCCGCGCTGCGGAACTCGACAAGCAGCCCATCCGCCGTGCGCCTGAGGATATGGCCTCCGTAACCCGCGATCTGCGGATCGACGAGCTTGGCGCGGACCTCCAGCCAGCGCAGGCGTTTGCGCAGCTCGCCATGCTCGATCTCGCGCGTGGGGGCGGCGCGCAGCGCCATGACGACGGCATGGCGACGCGCGGCCTCGGCGTGTGCCGAAGCCCCTGGGCCGAAGCGGATGTACTTTAGAGCGGCCACGCCGATCGTTGCGCCTGCGGTAGATATTCGAACATGTGTTCGGATCGACTATCGGCCGATACGCCCAAAAATTCATTAATCCGAGAACGGACCTGCAAAAAGCACCACGGAATAAGGATTCCTTCTTAAGGCAAGCCAGTGGAACGTACTTTCTACACTCTTGGTGGATAAGGCGATAGACCCTTGCCATGACGCGGAGAACGGCTCGCGTTAACCATAAAAAATACAGCCTTTTCCACAGGTTGCACGCTATCCACATGATTTTTGAGTGCAACGCAAGATGGTTGTTTGAGTGGTTAAGCAAGCGCGTAACTTGACCTCGCACGTTAACTCTCAACTTTGCGAGGTATTCCCATGAAGAAGCGTCAACTGAAGAAGACCGTCCGCAAGACCGCCGACGCGTCGCGCGTGCGCACCGGCGATATGAGCCCGGCCTTCCCGGTTTCGCAGCCGAAGAAGATCGCGGACACCGGAAAGGTCCGCATGGGCGACATGAGCCCGGCGTTCTAAGCACTGCACTGCGGCCGGGGCCGTCACCCCGGCCTTACGCACTGCAAGCGATGCCGACGCAACGAGCCGTGAGAAAAAGCGGCGCGGCTGCGAAGTCGGATGATTCCGACTCGCTGGTCACGTTCTATCGCCTCGTTCCCGAGGCACGCCTTCCGCAACGCGCCGACCGCTCGGCCGGCGGAATGCTGCCGGTGCGCGCGCTGCGTTTTTGCGCGCCGGTGACGACGGCCTCGGCCTTCGGCTGGTACGTTTTCCCGCCGATCGATTTCGCGCTGAAGTGGGACGGCGTCGATATCGTCTGGACCTACAAGGGCGCCGGCGAATGGTATTCGCTCGGCGCCGCGCAGTTTCCGGATTTCAGCAAGTATTTCGACAAGCACGCGCCCAAGGACATCAAGTCCTTCTCGCCGCCGTTCATCGGCTCGGGCACGAAGCCGGCCAATGTGCAGCTCTGGACCGGCCTGATGGCGCGCACGGCGCCGGGTTGGAGCCTGCTCGTGCGCGCGCCGGCCAACCTTCCGCGCAGCCGCGGCTACGATCTCTACGAAGGCATCATCGAGACCGACCGCTGGTTCGGCCCGCTGTTCACGAACATGCGCCTTGCGCGCACCGACGCGCCGATCGAGATCAGCCGCGACTATCCGCTGCTCCAGGTGCAGCCGATCCCGCACGCGGCCTATGCCGAGGAGACGCTCAAGAAATTCTCGATCGTCGAGAAGCTGGCCGATTTCTCGCCGGCCGATTGGGAGCGCTATCGCGAAACCGTCGTGCGCCCGAACATTGATCCGAATCGCCGGCGCGGCGCCTACGCCGCGAAAGCGCGGCGCAATGCGAAGCGTGGCAAAGGCGCGGCGATACCGCATCGGGGAAGCGAGTCCGAGCCGGCCGACGACTGAGATTGTGGCCGACCGCACGGGCGGCAACGAAAAGGGGCGATTCCTGCAACCCGCCTTTTCGTGGCCCGCGGAGATCGGGCGCGCTTCAATCGACGCAGCCGCCGATCGGCGCGTAGCAGGTCAGTCCGCGCAGGGCGCAAGAGGCCCGCGCGGCATCGGGTGTTGCTCCGGATCCCCACCCCACCTGCCCCTGGCTGCTGCGGCCCCATGTAATGTAACCGCAGCCGCGCGAGAACCGGCTCACGATTTGGCAGGTGGATACGCGCTGCCGGCACGCGCGGAGCGCATCGCGCTCGGCGTCCTGCGGCGCGGCGTATTTCACGGCCGCGCCGATCCCCACTCCGTCGGGGCGGCCTTCTTCGATTCCCGCGGCCAGCGCGCCCCAGCGCGTCGGCTTCCGCTGATCTTGATCGCCGCCCGCCGATGGGTCGGGCGTGCGCCCGTTGCGCTCCAGCAATCGGGCATAGGCCTCCGCCCAGCCGGCGCAGCGCTGGATCGTAAGCTGCGCGTGTGGATTGTGCCGCTGCGCAAAGAGCAGCGAGTCGTACGGCCCGCTCCGGCGTCGCGCCGAGCTATAGCTGCGCCAGGCGCCGGCATCGCGCTGCATCACCCAGTCGATGTTCTGCTTCGCCTCCGCGCAACCGGCCGGAACGCGCAGGTCCGATTGGCCCGGCGGGGTCGGCGGCGGCAGGCGCGAGGCGCCCGTGCCCGGCGCCGCGAACGCGCAGGTGCCGAGCCGCCCGGTCCGCTGCCAGCCGATGTAGCCGGGAATCTGCTTGCAGAGCTGCTCAATTGTGTTCGGAGCCACGCAATGGCCGCGCGCAGGATCGAAGGCCGCTCCCGCCCCTAGCACCCGTCCACAAGCGTCGCCTGCGGCGGCCGGCAGCGGCGCCGTCGTCACTGTCGCGAGCGAAACGACGAGCGCTGCCGTCCGAACCAGCGGCAAGAGATGGCGCATGTCAGAACTGCCGTCGGCAACCGTAGCCTCCGTTGACCATCACACAGACCGTGCCGTGCGAGCAGCAGCCGGTGCCGCAGCAATTGCTGAGGCTCGGGCATGCGGTGCCGTTGCCGCAACAGACGGTGCCGAGCGGATAGCAGCGGCCCGAACACAGGCCGTATCCGACCGGGCAGCCATAGCCCGCCGGCTCGACCTTCCCGCTTCCCACTCGGAATTGCAGCGATTCGAGGTCGACGAGTGCTGGCGACGGCGGCTCCGCACAGAGTTGCGTATCGGCGTGCGAAGCACCTTTCGGCGACATCGCCAGCGTCGGCGCGGGCGCCTGAGCCGCAGCCAGGCCCGCCCCAAGCACGAGGAACGCCGCCAAGCCAACGGCTACGAGTGCGAGGATCATACGGCCGACAACGAGCATGCGTTGCATCACAGAGCTCTCCGCTGATTGATGTTTGGGTGCGTGAGCAAGAGGGCTTTGGCCGCCGCCGCACATTCTCTCAGGCTGCATTGCCGGGCCTGCCTACCGGCCGCCGAATGTCTGCACGCCCTGAATCACGAGCTGCAGAATTTGCGTGGCGCCATCGAGCACTTGGCCCACCTCGTCGTGGGTCTGCTGGTCGTAGCTCGCGCAGGCGCCGAGCGCGAAAAGTATTGCGAATGCCGCGAGTGCCTTCAGTGTCCTCATGACCGTCTCCCCTCGGTTGGCCGTATCGCCCGCTTGCCCGCGGGCACGTCCGCGAAATTCGCGGTGTGATTGCGCAAACTCTGCCGCGTTTACGGGACGCGCGAACCTCCCATTTGGGAGGGGTTGAAGATATGCGCGGAGCTATCCGGAAAGTTGAGTTAAGCGGCTGATTTGCCGGCATGTTCGGAGGTGACCGGAGGCGATCCCCGGCTTTTCAAGCGGCCCGCCTTGTGTATCCTTGCGGTGGGGACCAGGGAGGACTGAGCCCGCGCGGGTGGGTTCGGGACAGTTGGGGGTTCGCAGTGCCGTCACCAATCGAGCTGCGCCTGCTCGGGCGCTTCTCCGCCGCTCGGATCGAAGCGGCGAAAGAGTCCGTCTCAATCAGTGTCCGCAAGGCGCGTGGCCTTCTCGCCTACCTCGCGACCCACCCAGACGGCGTCGCCGCGCGAGAAACGCTCGCCGACTTGCTGTGGGGCGACCGTGTCGACGCGCAGGCGCGCCAAAATCTGCGCCAATGCCTCGTTGCACTGCGGCGCGATCTCGATCCCGTCGCGCCGGGCATCGTCATCGCCGAGACCGAGACGGTCGGGATCCGGCGCGATCTGCTGGTTGTCGACGTCGCCGAGTTCGAACGGCTCGCCGGCTCTGCCGAGGTCGACGATCTCGAGCGGGCGGCCGCGCTCTACGGCGGCCCGTTCCTCGCCGGTCTGGATCTGGAAACGGAGGGGTTCGAGGAATGGGTGCTGCGCGAGCGCAACCGCCTCGAACGGCTGTTCGCCGAAGTGTTGGTGCGCTGTGCCGAAATGTTCGATGCCAGAGGCGACGGCGAGCGCGCGATCGCCCATGCCGAAAGGCTCGTTGCCCTCGATCCGCTGCGAGAGGATTGGCAGCGGCGGCTGATCCGCCTCATCGCCCGCCACCGCGGACGGGAGGCCGCGCTCGCCCACGGCAAATCCGTGGCCGAGGGTCTCGAACGGGAACTCGGCACCAAGCCTGAACCCGAGACGGCCGCGCTGCTGCACGAGATCCGGAAGAGCAGCGCGGCGCCAGCTTCCCTCCGTGTTGCACCCGAGCCCGTCGACCCGAGGCCGCCGGCGCGGCAACTCATTCGCCACTCGCGGGCGCCGCTTGCCGCGGCGACCACGCTCGCCGCGGCCGTGATCGCCGCCGTGACGCTATCGGGCGCCGACAGCCGCTCGCCCGAGGCGCCGCCTCCGCAAGAGGCGGCACCGGCGAATCCGCGCCCCACGCTCGCGGATCGAGGATTCGCGCCGCTCATCGTTTTGCCCTTCTCGGCTCCGAGCGGCAGCGCCGAGGACCGGGCGCGGGCGGAGGCGCTCACCGACGATCTCATCACTCTGCTCTCGCGCGTCCCGCGTATTCGGGTGGTGGCGCGGCAGACGGCAGAGGCGTATCGGGATCGGGGCGCGGACCTCGCGGCGCTCGACCGCGAGTTCGGTCTCTCCTACGCGCTCGAAGGCAGCATCCGCCGCGAAGGCGAGACCGTCGTCGCGAACATCAGGCTGGTGAACTTGCGAAACCGCCTCCAGGTGTGGTCGCGCAGCTACGTCCGGCCGATCGCCGCGGCCACGGGCGGCAATTCCGAGCTCCTTCTCGGCATGGCGCGCGAGCTTCAGATCGCCGTTTTCGACGCCGAGGCGGATTACGAGTCAGCGGCGCACGGCCCCGGTCACACGCGCGCACTCCTCGCGCGGGCCTTCGCGCGCACGATGCACCACACCACCCGCGAGGATCGTGTGGCAACGCGAGCGATCCTCGAAGAGGTGCTGCGGCGCGAGCCCGCCAACGTCAACGCCCTCATGACGCTGATTTCGATCATCGCGGGCCAGCTGGGCGCGCTGCAATCGTCCGATCCCGAGCAGGATCTCGCGCGCTGCGCAGAGCTCTTGGAACGGGCGCGCGTGCTGGCGCCGCGCGCCGCCATCCGGCACTTCTTCCAGGGGCGCTACTTCATGGCGCGTCAGGACGTCGCCGCCGCGCTGGCCGAATTCGAGCGCTCGCTCGAGATCAATCCGAGCCATGCCGGCGCCATTGCCCACCGTGGCTATGCGCTGATCCGTCTTGACCGGCTGGAAGAGGCCAAGGCCGCGATCGAAAAGGCGATGCGCCTCAGCCCCAACGACCCCGATGTGTCATTCTGGTTTGGCGCGCTCGGCGACATCGAATTGGAGATGGGGCGGACCGAGGCCGCATTCGATCTCTACCGCCTGTCCGTCGCGAAGCAGCCGAACAACGCGCGCGCTCATCTGCGGCTCGCGGCGGCATACGTCCTGGCGGGCGACCGGAACGCCGCCACCCGGCACGTGCGGAAGTTCCGGAACCTTGCGACCCCGGCGCACGAGTCGGCGCTGGCGGCCCCGCCCCGTTCCCACGAGGCGGCGACACGCCCGCCGTTGAAGATCGATCACGCGATCCGGCAGGCACTCATTCTGCCCCGCTGACGGGGGACGGGAGTTTTTGGCGGGAAATTTCCGTCAAAGGCCTGATCCGGACAGGATTTTCACGCCCGACTCACGCCGCTTTGACGGGCGGCCGCTACGATGGCCGCGCCCATGAGCGAATTCGGCCAGTTGCCGCAAGCCCGGAACGAGGGGACAGCGCATGTAGCCCCACCGGGTTGGCGCTTGCCGGATCGCCGGGCAAAGCGGAGGCGAAACGGGATGCCGAGGGGCTGGGATCCGTCCCGCGTGATCGCGTTGCTCTATGACGCGGCCGCCGGCATAGCGCCGTGGCCTAGCGCGATCCGCATGCTCGCGGACGCCCTGGGGGCGCAGTCGGCCATGCTGTTCACGCCGACCCTCCCCGCCGGCTCCGGACTCTTCGTCGCGCACGGCCTCGACGCGGCGGCCTTCGCCGACTACGTGGCCTACTATCACGCCAAGGATTTGTGGTTTCAGGCCGGAGAGACCGGCCGGTTCCGCGACGGCAAGATCGCGACGGGCGATGAGCTCGTGCCCGCGCCGATGCTCGAGCGCTCCGAGTGGTACAACGATTTCCTGAAGCGACTCGAAGCATTCCATCTCCTGAGCTCGAGAATCGCGACGGAACGCCATCCGCTCCTGCCCCGGATCCATTTCAGCCTGTTCCGACCACACCACGCACCCGGCTTCGCGGAGGAAGAGCGGCGCAAGCTGGCCTGGCTGCATCCCCACATCGAACGCGCGCTAATGATCCGGGCCCGGCTGGAGGAGCGCGACGCCGCGGCGGAAAACTTCCGGGCCGTGCTGCAGCGCCTCGCCGGAGCGATCGTCCTGCTGAAGCCCGACGGGCGGATCGATTTTGCCAATCCCGCGGCCGAAGCCATACTCGCCAGGAATGACGGCCTTGCCGCGCGCAAGACCGGCCTGCGCGCGCTTTCGCGGCCGGAGGACGACAAACTGCAGCGCGCTATCGCGGCGGCGCTGCGGCGCGATTCGGGCGGCGAGGACATGGCGTGCACCGTCGCGCGTTCGAGCGGGCGGCGCCCCTACCAGATCATTCTGTCTCCGGCATCGGCTGCGCCTCGGGGCGGGGGCGCGATGATCTTCATCGTCGATCCAGAGAGCGCGCCGGAGCTGCACGAAGCGCGCACCGCGCGGCTGCTCGGCCTGACCGGCGCCGAGGCACGCCTCGCCGCCGCGCTCGCGTGCGGCGCCTCGCTCGCAGACTACGCGGCCGCGGCCGGCATCACCGAAGGGACCGCGCGCTGGACGCTGAAGCAGGCGCTGGCCAAGACGGATACGGAGAAGCAATCCGCGCTCGTGGCGCTGCTGCTGAAGACGGCGATCGTTCGCGGCGAGCCAGGCCGCGGGTCATGAGCGAGGCGCGCATGTTGGCAGTCAGGCCGCCGGCCGATCCCGCCGCCACGCCGCAGAACGCATTCGCCGTGCATTACGAATGGCGCCGGGTTTGCGGGCACTGGCTCATGGCAGCCGCGTTCATTGGCGCGTTTTGGGCGATCGCCGTGCAAGTCGTTGATGTCGATCTCGTTGCGGCGGCCCTGCTGAGTCTCATGGTGCTCGCATTCGACGGCTACGGCACGATGAAGCGCGCGTTCCGGCGCGAACCGATCGCGACGCTGTCGGCGTTCGGCCTCGCGCTCCATCTGCCGGGCATCGAAACGATTCCGATGGAGCGCGTTCGCTCGGCGCGCCTCGTCGGAAACTGGATCACGGGCCGCTATCTCGAAGTCTGTCACGCGGGAGCGCTGGCGCCCCTCGGCTGGCAAGAGCGTCTCGGCTTCGGCATCACCGTCAGGCGGATTCGCGACGGGATCCGGCTCAATATCGGGTGCTTGGAGCAGAGCGACCGCTCCTTGGAGGAGATCGAAGCGGCGCTCGCGCGCCTGTTGCCCGAGGCTGCCGGCGCAGCTTCCACACCTGAAACCCTTCGGAGGACCGCGCCTCGCGAATGCAGGACGCAGATTCTGGAAGGGGACCATTCCCGATCCGCGCGTCCAAGGAAGCTGCGCCTCGATCGCCAAGCTCCGCACGGCGGGACATGACCGGGGCTACTTCGCCGGCGGCGCGGACACGGCCGCCGCGATTCGTCGCAAGAAAAATTGGGGGACGATTCTTGCGACTCGTCCCCCTGCTTCCCGCCTGGGTGAGATCGCCTACTGCACGATCTCCGGCTCCTTGTCGCCCGGGGGCGCGTCGCCGCCGGCGACAGGCTCGTCGCCCTCGTCGCCGTCGTCTTTCTTCTTCTTGCCCTTGCCGGGCTGGCAGACGATCGAGAGCTCGTTGTCCTTCAGGTCGACGTAAGCCGTCCCGCCGTTGACGAGCTTGCCGAACAGCAGTTCATCGGCGATCTGTTTCTTCAAGCTTTCCTGAATCACGCGGCCGAGCGGGCGGGCGCCGAATTGCGGATCGTAGCCCTTCTCGCCGAGCCAGGTCTTGGCCGCGTCGGTCATCTCGATCGTGACGCCGCGGTCGGCGAGCTGCTCCTCGAGCTGCATGATGAACTTGTCGACGACCTTGCGGATCACGTCCGGCGTCAGGTTGTTGAAGCCGATCGTGGCGTCGAGCCGATTGCGGAATTCCGGCGAGAACATGCGGTTGATCGCCTCCATGTCGTCGCCGGCGCGGATGCCCGAGCCGAAGCCGATCGCGGGCTTGGCGAGTTCGGAGGCGCCCGCGTTCGTCGTCATGATCAGGATGACGTTGCGGAAATCCACCTGCTTGCCGTTGTGATCGGTGAGCTTCCCGTGATCCATGATCTGCAACAGGATGTTGAACAGATCGGGATGCGCCTTTTCGATCTCGTCGAGCAGCAGCACCGCGTAGGGCGTCTGGTCGATCGCGTCGGTGAGCAGGCCGCCCTGGTCGAAGCCGACATAGCCCGGCGGCGCGCCGATGAGGCGCGAGACCGTGTGCCGCTCCATGTATTCCGACATGTCGAAGCGGATCAGCTTCACGCCGAGCGAGGCCGCGAGCTGGCGCGCGACTTCCGTTTTGCCGACGCCGGTGGGGCCGGAGAAGAGGTAGTTGCCGATCGGCTTCTCGGGCTCGCGCAGCCCCGCGCGGGCGAGCTTGATCGCGGCCACGAGCGCCTGGATGGCCTTGTCCTGGCCATAGACCATGCGCTTCAGGTCGCTCTCGAGATTCTTCAGCGTCTCTTTGTCGTCGCGCGAAACGTTCTTGGGCGGAATGCGCGCGATCTTGGCGACTGTGTCTTCCACATCGCGGACCGTGATCGTCTTCTTGCGCTTGCCGGGCGGCAGCAGCATCTGCGCCGCGCCCACCTCGTCGATCACGTCGATCGCCTTGTCGGGCAGCTTGCGGTCGTGGACGTATTTCGACGAGAGCTCCACCGCCGCGGTGATCGCGTCGCCGGTGTAGCGCACGCCGTGATGCTCCTCGTAGGTGGATTTCAGGCCCTGGAGGATCTTGATCGCGTCTTCGACCGAAGGCTCGTTGACATCGATCTTCTGGAAGCGGCGGACGAGCGCGCGGTCCTTCTCGAAATAGGTGCGGTATTCCTTGTAGGTCGTGGAGCCGATGCAGCGGAGGTTGCCGCTCTGGAGCGCCGGCTTCAGCAGGTTGGAAGCATCCATCGAGCCGCCGCTGGTGGCGCCGGCGCCGATCACCGTGTGGATCTCGTCGATGAACAGCACCGAGCCCTTGGTGGCCTCGAGCTCCTTCACGACCGCCTTCAGGCGCTCCTCGAAGTCGCCGCGATAGCGCGTGCCGGCCAGCAACGTGCCCATGTCGAGCTGGAAGATCGTCGACTCCTTCAGCACCTCGGGCACTTCGCCGAGCACGATGCGGCGGGCCAGGCCCTCCGCGATCGCGGTCTTGCCGACGCCGGGATCGCCAACCAGCAACGGATTGTTCTTGGTGCGGCGGCAGAGGATCTGGATCACCCGCTCGACCTCGGACTCGCGCCCGATGAGCGGATCGATCCGCCCGTCGCGCGCCTTCTTGTTGAGGTCGACGCAGTAAGCGGAAAGCGCGTCCTTGCCTTGTTTGACCACGTGCTCGGCCTGTGCGTCTTCGTCGGTTCCGCTGGCGGTGGACGGCGCTTGCGTGCCGGGCACCTTGGCGATGCCGTGCGAGATGTAGTTGACGGCGTCGAACCGCGTCATGTCCTGCTCCTGCAGGAAATAGACCGCGGGGGATTCGCGCTCGGCGAACATGGCCACCAGCACGTTGGCGCCAGTCACCTGCTCGCGTCCCGAGGATTGCACGTGGATCGCCGCGCGCTGGATCACGCGCTTGAAGCCGGCGGTGGGCTCGGGCTTCTCGACCCGCTGGTTGGAGAGGCTCTGCAGCTCCGTGTCGACGTAGTTGATGAGATCGCTGCGCAGCTTCTGGAGATCGACGTTGCAGGCGCGCAGCACGGCGGCGGCGTCCTGGTCTTCGGTCAGCGCGAGCAGCAGGTGCTCGAGCGTCGCGTATTCGTGCCGCCGCTCGTTGGCATAGCCGAGCGCGCGCTGGAGCGATTTCTCGAGATTGGGCGATAACATTCAGTCCCTCGATCGGCAGACGGCCGAACGCATGATGTGGAGAACGTGCCGGGGAGACGGCGGTTTCACTCTTTCTCCAGGGTGCATTGCAACGGGTGCTGGTGGCGGCGGGCGAACTCCATCGTCTGGTTCACCTTCGTTTCCGCCACTTCGTAGGTATAGACGCCGCAGACGCCGACGCCGCGCTGGTGGACGTGCAGCATGATGCGCGTGGCCTCGGCGCGCGTCTTGTTGAAGAAGCGTTCGAGCACGTGGACGACGAATTCCATCGGCGTGTAGTCGTCGTTCAGCATCAGGACCTTGTACATCGACGGCTTCTTCGTCTTCGTCTCTTGCTTGACGATGACGCCCGTCTCGCCCTGGTCCTTGCGCCGAGGTCCGTCGCTCATCATTACACTCGTCGTGGCCGCATTCCGTGTGGCGCTCCCGCGCTTTGCCGGTGCCAACTAGATTTGGCGAATCATATTCAAAATCAAGGTACCGCCGCTAGAGGTGAAATTGGTTAGGGGACGCCGCAGAGTTGCGCCCCGAATTCCGGCAACAAAAAGGCCCGGCGCCAAATTGGCGCCGGGCCCATCGCCGATATGGCTGTCGCTTCTGCTCAGGCGGCGAGCGGCTTGCCCAGCTTTTCGACCGTTTCGCCGAAGCGCGCCTGCATTGGCTCGACGATCTCGCCCGCCATCTTGAGCGCGAGATCGGTCATTTTGGTGCCTTGCGCCAGCATCGCCTCGAGCTGCGCGCAGGCGAGGTCGGTCTGAAACTCGACGACCTCCTGCATGGTCTTGCACTCGAACAGCTTCTTGGCGTTCGCGACGCCCTCTTCCATCGCCTTCTTGTTGAAGGCCATCATTTCCTCGGAGAACGCCTCTGCGTTCTTCATCGCCTTGGTGCCGGCGGAGAAGGCGGTCTCGAGATTCGCGCGCTGCAGGCCAGCCAGCTCCTCGAAGCGGGCGGCGGCCTGTGGAAAAGTCTTCTGAACCGTGTCCTTGCAGGCGCTAAGCGCCTGATCATAGGCCTTGGTCACCGCTTCGGTGCCGGCCTTCATCGCCTTTTCGGCCGTCTCCTTGCCGACTTTCACGGCCTTCTCGGCGGCCGCCTGATTCGCCTTGAACGTCTTTTCGACCGTTTCCTGCGTCTTCATCGGCTTCGGATTCGCCGTTTCGACTTTCATCATCGTGTATCTCCTGGATGGGTGGGTTGTCTGCCCCCGTCGCGGCTCGCGCGAAGCCCCTGCATGCCGCTTCTTGCGCTGCAATAGATTGGACGCCGGGCCGCGTACCGACTTCGCGTTTATGGCAGATATTAACGGGTGTCAAGAAAATTTGTGCACTGCACAATAACGAGTTGCATATGCAACATGGCCGAATCGACGGGGCACCAAACCTTCTTTAACCAGGCGCGCATAGAGTGTTGACCGAGGCGGCAAGGCGGGCGATGGCGCTGGCGTGGCCGCATTCGGGCGAAACCGGGGATAGACCCAGGCAAGGCCGCGTATATTCGAGAGAAATGGGCACTAGACAAATCGTCCTAGAATAAATACCGTCGTGCAGCGGAAGAGAACTCGCTGATTCGTCCGAGTATTTCTTTTCCGGGGACGTGTGGGGCAAGGGAATGGCAAAGACCAGCGTTTCGCGCGCCGCAGGGATTCTGCGGAACTACGTTTCCATAACGCGCAAATCGATTTGGGCAATACTTGGCGCGGGCAGTCTCCTCGCCGCCGCGCCTTCCGCGAACGCCACGATCGCCTCTTCGATACTGATGGACGAGGGCAGCGGCAAGGTGATCCGCGGCTATCGCGCCGAGGCCCCGCATCCGCCCGCCTCGCTCGCGAAGATGATGACGCTCTACCTTGCCTTCGAGGCGCTGGAGCAAGGCAAGATTACGCTCGGCACGCGCGTGCCGGTTTCGTACCACGCCGCCTCCATGGCGCCGTCGAAGCTGTATCTGCAGCCGGGCATGGAGGTCACGGTCGAGCAGCTCATCCTGGCCATGGCCGTGAAGTCGGCGAACGATGCCGCCGCGGCGATGGGCGAGTTCCTGGGCGGCGGCAACGAATACGCGTTCGCCGGACGCATGACCGCCAAGGCACGCGAGCTCGGCATGCGCTCCACGACGTTCCGCAACGCCTCGGGGCTGCCGGCGGCCGGCGCCTACACCACCGCCTACGACATGGCGGTGCTGGCGCGCGCGCTGCACGCACGCTTCCCGAAGTATTCGCACTATTTCGCGCGCCGCTATTTCCAATGGGGCGCGCGCACGTTCCGCAACACGAACCGGCTGCTGCACGCGCGCGGCGACGTGACGGGCATGAAAACCGGCTACACGCGCGCGTCCGGCTTCAACCTCGTCGTCACGGCCACGCATGGCCAGCAGAAGGTGATCTCGGTCGTGCTCGGCGGCCGCACCTCGGGCCAGCGATACCAGGCCGCCGCGGCGCTGCTCGGAACGTCGTATCGCGCGCCGCCGCCGCAGAACGCGGTGACGACGGCGAAGAACGACGACGACGATGATGACGACGAGGGCGAGCGCGCGACGGCCGCCGCCCCGGCGCAAACGAAGAAGCCCGGCTTCTCGCTGATCCCGCGCGCCCACGCGGCGACGCGCATGGCCGCACCCGAAACCACCGGCGCGATCACGCGCTTCGGCATCCAGATCGGCGCGTATCGCAGCTACGGCCAGGCGCAGAACGCGGCCCAGAAGGCCTATTACGGCGTGCCCGGCGCCTATCGTAACGGCAGCACGCGGATCGCCGTCGTCGCCGTGAAGTACGGGCGGAAGAAGCAATACGCGGCGCGCGTGCTCGGCTTCAACCAGTCGGCCGCGCATCAGACCTGCCGCACGCTCGCCAAGCGCGGCATGCGGTGCCAGACCGTTTCCTACTCGCTGCAGTCGGCATCGCTCCACTCCGTTTCGGACTACGACGACGACGATCGCCCCGCCTACAAGCCGAAGCGGAAGGCGAACAAATCTCTGGCCAAGAAGCGCTACGCGAAGCGCACGCGCATGGCCTATCGCCGTTAGCAGCCAGCGGGCGCCGCGCGCCCGCGCCAGAGATCGACGAACGGCTCGAGGTCCTTCGGCTCGACCCTGCGCATAGTGCGGGTGTACCGCGCCAGGTAATCACGCTTCGCGAAGCGCTGCCATTCGGCCAGATCCCACCGCCCCATTCCGCGCCGCAAAGCCGCCAGCGGCACGTACACCCATGCCTGGTGCGCCGTCCCGTCCGCCCTCACGGTGAGGCGGCGCACACCGTAGTCGCGGCCCTCGTGCTCGTAGAAGCCGAGCCGGGCCGCCTCCATGAGGCTCAGGCCGCGGCACAGTACGCCGGTGGCGGTACGGCCGCTTTGGAACATCAGCATCGGAAAGCGCCCGCGCGAGACCGGCACCGCCTCGTGGTCGGCGAGCAGCGCGGGCGACGCATCCACCGCGCGGCCGAACACGACCTTGCGCACGTCGGCGTCGCACAGCGTTCCGTAGAAGAAGAAATCGAAGCGAATGGCGCCGTCGCCGCCCGCGGGGCGGTGCGCCACTGCGCGCGATTCAGTGGGCGGAGTCATCGGAAGGGAATGCAAGGCCCGAGGCGGCAAGCTCGCCCGCGAGCTGGCTCTTGAGGCGCGCGAGGCCGGCATCGTCGGCCGCTTCGCAGCGCGCCACCAGAACGTCCTGCGTGTTCGAGGCGCGCAACAGCCACCAGCCGTCGCGCGTCTTCACGCGCACGCCGTCGATGCCGTTCACCTCGGCCCTGGCGGCGGCGAGGCGCGCGCGCACTTCGTCGATGACGGCCCATTTGCGCTCGGCGGGAACGGCGAAGCGCAGCTCCGGCGTGTTCACCACCGGCGGCAGGCGGTCGAGGAACTCGGCCAGCGAGAAATCGGCGTGGCGCAGGATGCGCAGCAGCCGCGCCGCCGCGTAGAGTCCGTCGTCGTAGCCCTTGTTGCGGTCGGCGAAGAAGATGTGGCCGCTCATTTCGCCGGCGAGCGGTGCCTTCATCTCCTTCATCTTCGCCTTGATCAGCGAATGGCCGGTCTTGAACATCACCGGCTGGCCGCCCGCCTTCGCGATCTCGTCGAACAGCACCTGGCTGGCCTTCACGTCGGCGATGATCGGGCTGCCGGGCCGCGCCGCGAGCAGGTCGCGCGCGAACAGAACCATGAGCTGATCGGCCCACAGGATGCGCGCCTTGCCGTCGACGAGGCCGATGCGGTCGCCGTCGCCGTCGAACGCCACGCCGTAATCGGCCTTCTCGGCCTTCACCGCGGCCTGGAGATCGGCGAGGTTCGCCGCCACGGTCGGATCGGGATGGTGATGCGGAAACGTGCCGTCGATTTCCGCAAAGAGCGGAACATGACGGCCCGCGAGGCGCCGCGTCAGCGCGAGCATCGCTTCGCCGGCGGCGCCGTTGCCGGCATCCCAGACCGCGTTCAGCGTCTTGCCGCCACTGCCCGCCTCGGCGGCAAGATGCGCGACGTAGTCGTCGAACACCGGACGCTCGGAAATCTTGCCCAGACCGTGCGCGTAATCGGACTTGCGCACGAGCTCGCCCAGGCCCTGGATCTCGGCCCCGAACAGCGGCATCGCGCCGAGCGCGGGACCGAGCGTCATCTTGAAGCCGTTCTGGTCGGGCGGATTGTGCGAGCCGGTGATCATCAGCCCGCCGTCGGCGCCGAAATGGAACACCGAGAAATAGAGCATCGGCGTAGGCCCGAGGCCGACGCGCCACACATCGAGCCCGCACGCGGCGAGGCCCTCCGCGGCCGCCGCGGCGAAGCCCGGCGAGGACACGCGGCCATCATAACCGAGGCACGCGGTCTTGCCGCCGCGCCGCGCCACGATCGTGCCGAACGCGCGGCCGATCGCGTAGGCCTCGCGCTCGCTCAGATGCCGGCCAACGACGCCGCGGATATCGTATTCGCGCAAGATGGTCGGCGAGAGCACGGTCATGGCTCCTCCGCATAGGCCGAGGCCGGCCGCCCGATCGACGAATAGCGGAAACCGGCCGCCGCCATTTCGCGCGGATTGTAGACGTTGCGCAGATCGACGACGACGGGTGCCTTCAGCGCGGCCTTCATGCGCGCGAGATCGAGGCTGCGGAACGCGTTCCACTCGGTGACGATCACGAGCGCGTCGGCGCCCTGCATCGCTTCGTAGGGGCCGGCGCAGAATTCGATCGCGGGCAGCAGCTTTTTCGCCTCGTCCATGCCCTCGGGATCGTGCGCCTTCACCTTCGCGCCCGCCGCCAACAGCGCCGGCACGATGTCGAGGCTCGGGCTCTCGCGCATGTCGTCGGTGTTGGGCTTGAAGGTGAGGCCGAGCACCGCGATGGTCTTTCCGCCGACGCTGCCGCCGCACGCCGCGATCACCCGCGCGGCCATCGATTTCTTGCGCTTGTCGTTGATGTCGGCGACCGCCTCGATGATGCGCAGCGGCGATTGCGCTTCCTGCGCGGTGCGCACGAGCGCCATCGTGTCCTTCGGGAAGCACGAGCCGCCATAGCCCGGCCCCGGATGCAGGAACTTCGCCCCGATGCGGCCGTCGAGGCCAATTCCCTTGGCGACGTCGTGCACGTCGGCACCGAGCTTCTCGCAGAGATCGGCGACCTCGTTGATGAACGTGATCTTGGCCGCGAGGAACGCGTTGGCCGCGTATTTGATGAGTTCGGAGGTTTCGAGCTTCGTGAACAGGATCGGGCGCTCGATCAGATAGAGCGGCCGGTAGATACGGCGCATCACCTCGCGCGCGCGCTCGCCCGTCGTGCCGATCACAACGCGGTCGGGCCGCATGAAGTCGCCGATCGCCGACCCTTCGCGCAGGAACTCCGGATTCGACGCCACGTCGAACTGCGCTTCCGGACGCGCCGCGCGGATGCGCTCGGCCACCTTGCGCCCCGTGCCGACCGGCACGGTCGATTTGGTGACAATGACGGCATAGCCGGTGAGCGCCCGCGCGATCTCCTCGGCGGCGGCGAAGACGTAGGTGAGATCGGCGTGGCCGTCGCCGCGGCGCGAGGGCGTGCCGACCGCGATGAACACCGCCTCAGCGCCGGCCACGGCCGAAGCGAGATCGGTCGTGAAGGTCAGGCGGCCGGCCTTGGCGTTGCGCTCGACGAGCTCGTCGAGCCCGGGCTCGTAGATCGGAATCTTCCCCGCCCGGAGCGCCGCGATCTTGCCCGCGTCCTTGTCGACGCAGGCGACGTCGATGCCGAATTCGGAGAAGCAGGCACCCGAAACGAGCCCGACATAGCCGGTGCCGATCATCGCGATGCGCATGGCGGCTCAGCCGAACAGACGCTTGGCGTGTGCACGGACCGCCGGGGCGAGGTCGGGCCGCTCGAGCGCGAAAGCGAGATTGGCTGCGATGTAGCCGGCCTTGTCGCCGCAGTCGTAGCGCGTGCCGCGGAAGCGGTAGCCGTGGAACGGCCCCTGCCCGATCATGCGCGCCATCGCATCGGTGAGCTGGATTTCGCCGCCGGCGCCGCGCTCGCCCTTTTCCAGGTGCTCGAAGATCTCGGGCTGCAGGATGTAGCGCCCGATGATCGAGAGCGTCGAAGGCGCCGTCTCGGGCGCCGGCTTTTCAACGAGGCCCTTGATCGTCACGAGCGCGCCCTCGCGCTTGTCGTCGGCGGCCACGTCGAGGATGCCGTAGCGGCGCGTGTGCTCGCGCGGCACGTCCATGACGCCGACGATGCTGCCGCCGGCGCGGTTGTAGGCTTCGACCATCTGCTTGAGGCACGGCGTGTCGGCCAGCACCATGTCGTCGGGCAGGATCACGGCAAAAGGCTCATTGCCGACGATGCGCTTCGCGCACCACACGGCATGGCCGAGGCCGAGCGCGCGCGGCTGACGCGTGGAGATTACGCGCCCACCGGGGGGCAGGATCGACTCGACGGCCTCGAGCTCGGCTTTCTTGCCGCGCTGCGTCAGCACCTGCACGAGCTCTTCGTGGTGGTCGAAATGATCGACCTGCATCGACTTGCCGCGCGACGTCACGAAGATGAAATCGGTGCAGCCGGCGGCGGCGGCTTCCTCGACGGCCCACTGGATCAGCGGCTTGTCGACGACGACGAGCATCTCCTTCGGCATCACCTTGGTGGCCGGAAGGAAGCGCGTGCCGAGACCGGCGACGGGAAAGACGGCCGTTCTGATGGGCCGGGATATTGCGTTCAATGGATGCTCGGATTTGCTGATGACGAGACAGGCGGCGTGTCAACGCGCGGTCCCCCGAAAGGTTTCTGCCATGCGCGGCCGTGGCGCGCAACCGCGGCCGCTCGGCGCCCGCAGCGGTGCCGTCATGGCCTGGCATGCCAACCGCCGCGTCGCCAACGGCAGATCGCCGCTATATACTCGCGCCGCTTTCGCCCGAAGCCGGCATCACGACCGGCGGGCCAACAATGAACCGCACCGGAGGAAATCGCACCATGATGAAGAGACGCACGTTCCTTGCGACCGCGGCCGCCGCTTCGGCCGCGGCGGGCCTCGGCACCTTGCCCGCGCGCGCGCAGGGCAAGTATCCGAGCCGGCCGATCCAGCTCGTGGTTCCCTGGGGCGCCGGCGGCGGCACCGATCAGACCGCGCGCATCATCGGCACATTGCTCGAGAAGGATCTCGGCCAGCCGGTGAACGTGGTCAACCGCACCGGCGGCAACGGCGTGGTGGGCCATTCGGCGATCTCCACCGCGGCCGCCGACGGCTACACAATCGGGATGATCACCGTCGAAATCGGCATGATGCACTGGCAGGGCCTGACCAAGCTCGACGGCACGAGCTACACGGCGCTGGCGCTGCTCAACGCCGATCCGCCTGGCGTGCAGGTCAAGGCCGACGCGCCCTGGAAGGACGTGAAGGAGCTCGTCGCGCACATCAAGGCGAACCCCGGCAAGCTCAAGGCCTCGGGCACCGGCCAGGGCGGCATCTGGCACGTGGCGCTCGCCGGCTGGCTGCAGGCGATGGGCATCAAGCCCGACGCGGTGCCGTGGGTGCCCTCGAACGGCGCGGCGCCGGCGATGCAGGACCTCGCGGCGGGCGGCGTCGACATCGTCACCTGCTCCGTGCCGGAAGCGCGCTCGATGCTCGACGCCAAGAAGGCGCGCAGCCTCGCGATCATGTCCCCGCAGCGCAATCCGGCCTTCCCCGACGTGCCGACGCTCAAGGAAACGCTCGGCACCGATTGGACGCTGGCCGCCTGGCGCGGCATCGCGGCGCCCAAGGGCGTTCCGAAGGAAGTCGCCGACCGGCTCGTGCCGGCGCTGAAGAAAGCTTGGGACGCCAAGGAGTTCAAGGACTTCATGAACCAGCGCGGCTTCGGCATGGTGTGGGGCGATCCGGGCCAGTTCGCCAAGCACATGGCGGAAGACGACGCGAAGATGGGGGCGGTGATGAAAGCCCTCGGCATCGCGAAAGGCTGACGCGCGGCCGCTTCCCCCGCTCCGCGCGGGGGGAGCGGCCTGCCTCTCCGGCATGAAGGTCAGCGACGTCATCTCGGGCGCGATCCTGCTCGCGCTCGCCACGTTCATCTTCGTCTATGCGCAGACGCTGCCGCCGATGCCCGGCCAGCGCTACGGCGCGGGCGCGTTCCCGACCCTGATCGCGCTTGGCCTCGGCGGCTTCTCGTTGCTGATGATCGTGCAAGCCTGGCGCCGGCGCGCCGGCACGCGCTGGATCGAGCTCGCCGACTGGGCGCGCGACCGGAAGACGCTCGGCAATTTCCTGCTCGCGATGGCGCTGATCCTCGTCTACGTCTTTTTCTCGGATCGCATCGGCTTCATCCCGCTTTCCATAGCGATCCTGCTGATCCTGTTCTGGCGGCAGGGGATCAAGCTCCGCACCGGCGCCATCGTCGCGGTCGCCGCCACGCTCGCGATCCAGGTGGCGTTCAGCGACTGGCTGCGCGTGCCGCTGCCGCGCGGCCTCCTTACCAACTATCTCTGGTGACGCGATGGACGCGGTTCTGAACGCGATCACGCTGATCGCCGACCCCTACGTTCTCGCCGTGATCGCGTTTTCTGCCGCGTTCGGCCTGTTCGTGGGCGCGATGCCCGGCCTCACCGCGACGATGGCGACGGCCCTGCTCGTCCCGATCACGTTCTTCATGCCGCCGGTGCCGGCGCTGGCCGCGATCGTGACCGCGAGCGCCATGGCCATCTTCGCCGGCGACATTCCGGGCGCATTGCTGCGCATTCCCGGCACACCCGCCTCCGCCGCCTACACCGACGAATCCTACGCGATGACGAGAAAGGGCCAGGCGGAGCTGGCGCTCGGCGCCGGCGTCGTCTTCTCGGCGATCGGCGGGATCTTCGGGACGATCGTGCTCGTCACCGCGGCGCCGCTGCTCGCCGAAGTCGCGATCCGCTTCAGCTCGTTCGAGTATTTCTGGCTCGTCTGCCTCGGGCTCACCTGCGCGGTGTTCATCGCGCAGAGCGCGCCGGTGAAAGGCATGATCGCGCTGTTCATCGGCCTGTTCGTCGCCACGATCGGGCTCGAGAACCCGGCCGGCCTGCCGCGATTCACGTTCGGCACGACCGACCTCATGGGCGGCATCGAGATGATCCCGGCGATGGTCGGCATGTTCGCGATCGCCGAGGTGCTGCGGGCCATGGCCCGTTCGCAGGCGCATCTGCCGCCGCCGCAGCCGGTGACCGGCAGCATCTTCCGCGGGCAATGGGGTCTGATGCGGAAGTATCCGAAGCAGGCGCTGCGCGGCTCGGCGATCGGCACCGCGATCGGCGCCCTGCCCGGCGCCGGCGCCGACATCGCCTCGTGGATCACCTACGCCACCTCGAAGCGCTTCTCGAAGGAGCCCGAGAAGTTCGGCACCGGCCATCCCGAAGGCATCGTCGAGAGCGGCGCCGCCAACAACGCGGCGGTGAGCGGCGCGTGGATTCCGGCGCTGGTGTTCGGCATCCCCGGCGATTCGATCACCGCGATCGTGATCGGCG
>CAYZSG010000036.1:0-29501 GCA_964481045.1 uncultured Candidatus Odyssella sp.
CCTGGCGCTCAAGGTCGAGACCTACGCGAATGAGGGCGCCTATCTCTCGAACTACGCGCCATTCGTCGCCACCGGCGGCTCCGACATGCATGTCGGGCTCTACATGACGCCGAAGATCTACACGCGCGTCGTCGGCATGGTGACGAACACGGTGCCGGTCGACGCCTATCGCGGCGCGGGCCGGCCCGAGGCGGCCTATCTCATCGAGCGACTCGTCGACCACGCCGCGCGCGAGACCGGGCTCACGCCGCACGAGATCCGGAAGCGCAATTTCATTCCGCCGCAGGCGATGCCCTACAAGACGCCGCTCGGCGACGTGTTCGACAGCGGCGAGTTCCTGGCCTGCATGGAGCAGGCGATGAAATTGTCCGACTGGGACGGATTCGAGAAGCGCCGGAAGGCCTCGGCGGCCAAGGGCAAGCTGCGCGGGCGTGGGCTCGCCACCTATATCGAGCGCTGCGGCGGCGGCGCGCCCGAAACGGCGATCGCGAAGTTCGATCCGAAGAAGAAGGAAGTGACGCTCTACATCGGCAATCAGGACAACGGCCAGGCGCACGTCACGTCGTACACGCAGATCGTCTCGAGCGCGCTCGACATCGACGCGAAGCACATCAAGATCGTGCAGGGCGATACCGATCTCGTGCCGGGCGGCCTCACCGGCGGCTCGCGCGCGTTGCCGGTGGGTGGCGCCGCGATGCTCGGCGTCTCCGACAAGATCAAGGCCAAGGGCAAGGAGGTGGCGAGCCGCCTGCTCGAAGCCGCGGTGGAAGACATCGAATACAAGGACGGCCAGTTCCGCATCGTCGGCACCGACCGCAAGACGACGCTGTGGGATGTGGCCGCGGCGGCGAGCGATCCCAAGATGCTGCCCGAGGGCGCCTCGAAGGGGCTCGACGATCAGTTCGTGCGCCAGCCGGAAGCGCCGACCTTCCCGAACGGCTGCCACATCATCGAGGTGGAGGTCGATCCCGACACCGGATCGGTGCTCGTCGACCGCTACGCCATCGTCGATGATTTCGGCGCGGTCATCAATCCGCTCACGCTTGCGAGCCAGGTGCATGGCGGCATCGTGCAGGGCCTCGGCCAGGCCCTCCACGAATACACGGTCTACGATTCCGAATCGGGCCAGCTCGTGACCGGCTCGTTCATGGACTACAACATGCCGAAGGCCGATTCGTTCCCGTTCTTCAAGTTCGAAACGCGCAACGTGCGCTGCACGACCAACCCGCTCGGCGTCAAAGGCTCGGGCGAGGCGGGCTGCATCGGCGCGTCGCCGGCCGTGATCAACGCGCTTGTCGATGCGCTTTCGCCCTACGGCATCAAGCACGTCGACATGCCGGCCACGCCGCGCGCGATCTGGGAGGCGATCCAGGCCGCGCGCCCGCGCGCGGCGGCGGAATAGCGGCCGGCGCGCCGGCGCGATTGACAAGCGGGCGGCGTCTTGCGCACGCTCGGCGCGTCATCGTCCGGAGGGCTGCACCGATGGTTGCCGTCACGCCCGACCTTCCCGGCCAGCTCAAGCTGCCCGTCTCCGTTTCGCGCGCGGTCAACGTCGCCGACCTGCCTTGGCACAAGACGCCGTTTCCCGGCATCGACCAGAAAATCCTGCTGCGCGACTAGGAGCGCGGCCTCGTCACCGCGCTGGTGCGCATGGCGCCCGGCGCGCGCCTGCCGCTGCACGAGCATGCCGATGTCGAGCAGACCTACGTGCTCGAAGGCAGCCTCGCCGATGACGAAGGCAACGATATAACCGCCGGCAACTTCATCTGGCGGCCGGCGGGCCACCGCCATGTCGCGTGGTCGCCCAGGGGCGCGCTGCTGATCGGCATCTTCCTGAAGCCGAACGTGTTCCTGGAAGAAAAGGCGGCGCCGATCGGCGCGACAGTCGCGGCGGAAATCTAGCCGCGCGGATTTCGAGCGTGCGGGCAGAACCCGCGACTGAGGGATGATGATTTCGACAAGAGGCTGGAGCGTGGCCGCGGCGGCCGCTCTGTCCGTGCTGTTGCCGGCCGTCGCGGCCCAGGCCCAGAACACGTGCAACATGGAGGCCTATACGATCGACGAGGATCCGAAAGGCATCAACGTGCGTGCGGCTGCGTCGGCGCAGGCCAAGGTCGTCGGCGTGATTCCGGTGAAGAAGGATCAGGACATCGGCGTGACGATCGCCGCCGAGAGCCAGGGCTGGTTCCGCATCGCCAGGTACTACAACTTCGGAACGGACAAGGACGTGAAGCTCTCCGGCTGGGTGCACGGTTCGCGCCTCGGCAGCAGTCTCCAGATGATGGACACGCAAAACGGCTCGTTGCAGCTGCGCGAGGGACCGAGCGAGCGGGACAAGACTCCGGTGCTGCTGAAATGGGAAGCCGGCGAGGAGATGAAGCTGAAGCGCCTCACGGCCGAGTTGCCCGGCGGCAGGAGCGAGATCATCGACTGGGAGAAGATCAAGGGCGCCGCCACGGCCGTGCTGCTCGGCTGCCGCAACGATTGGGTCAAGATCCGCGTTCACAAATTTGAGGGCTGGGTGCAACGCAACGCGCTCTGCGGCAGCCCGGTCACGACCTGTAACTGAGGCCGCGGCGCCGCCGCGCCGGGCCATTGCGGGGGAAGGGACCATGAGAACGACGTCCGCGACGCTCGCGGCGGGCCTGGCACTCGCCGCGGCCCTGCCCGCGCCGGCTTCGGCGCAGACGGAGCGCCACTGCAAGCTGGATGCCTTCATCATCGATTTCGATCCCAAGGGCGTGAACGTCCGCGACACGCCCGCGAACCAGGGCAAGGTGATCGAGGTCCTGAAAGTGAAACGCGACGACCACGACACCGGCGTTTCGGTCGAGGCCGAGCGCAACGGATGGTTCCGGATAGGCCTGGATGCGAAGAAGCGCCGCTTCGGCTGGGTTCACGGCAGCCGGCTCGGCAGCCGCCTCAAGGTCTTCGATGGCGAGGGCGCGCCCGAGCCGCTGCTCGATGCGCCGTCGCCGCGCGCCAAGGTGCGGGACAGCAAAAAGTATGAAGGCTGGGTGCGGGCCGGGCGCCTCTGCGGAAATCCGCTCACGACCTGCCCCTGAGGCGGCGGCGCGCTCAGAGATTCACCTTCACGAAATCCTTCTCGTCGACGGTGGCGGCCCAGAGTTCGCCGTCCTCGAGATCGAACCACCAGCCGCGCAGATCGAGCGTGCCGTCGCGAATGCGTTCCTCGATCCACGGGAATTCGTGCAGGTTCTTGAGCGAGGCGAGGATCGCGCGCTGGCCGATCTTGCGCGCCTGGCGATCGGGATTGCCGGTCATATCGGGCCCGCGCGGCACCTGCGCGCAGATGTGCGCCACCATGCTCACCCATGGCGCGATGAAGTCGCGGCCGAGCGGCTGGCCGGCATTGTGGTTGATGAGGGCCTGGATGCCGCCGCAGCGCGAATGGCCGAGCACGATCACGTGCTTCACCCCGAGATCGCGCACCGCGAACTCGATCGCGGCGCTGGTGCCGCGCGCGGTGCCGTCGGCGACATAGGGCGGCACGAGATTGGCCACGTTGCGCACGACGAACAGGTCGCCCGGCTCGGCATTGGTGAGGATCGCCGGGTCGACCCGCGAATCCGAGCAGGCGATGACGAGGATTTCCGGCCGCTGGCCGGAATCGACGAGCTTGCGCAGTGGCTCCGGCCGCTGCTCGTAGTAGGTCGCGCGAAACGCGCGCAGGCCCGCGAGCAGGCGTCCGACGGCGGGAGGGGTGTTGGGATGGTTGGGCATCGTCCTCGATGGCGTCGTCCGGCTTGAATAAGCCCAAGCGCGGCGCCATTGGCAACAGGCGGCGAGCAGCGCACGCGGCGCCGTGCGGCCATGCCGCAACGCGGCTCGCGCGGCCCGGCGCGGCGCCCTATGGTCGCGCGGCAAGGGGGGCAGCATGACCATCTCTTACTTCATCGTCTACTCCGGCCCAGCCGAACACGGCGACGCCGTCCGCGCCTGGCTCAAGGGCGCGCCCGCCGCGCTGTTCAAGGCGGCAGGGGGCCTCGAAGCGCTCGATCTCTACACGCCCGAGCGCACGGCCAAGGATCCGTATCTCCACGATGGGCCCGGCCCGCTCGCGATGCTGCAGGCCGGCTTCGGCGCGCAGAAAGCGCTCGAGGCGTTCCTCGCGACGCCGGAATTCCGCGCCACGATGGTCGCCCCGTCACCCGCACCGCCGGACAAAGTGACGGCCGTGCACGACGCGATGGAGCAGCGCTTCTATCCGGTGGCCGGCGAGACCAAGCCGGGGCCGCTCAAAGCGCCGGTCTCCTATGTCGTGCGCTATCAGCGGCCGGCCGAGAACGAGGCGGAGTTCGTCTCGTTCTACGTCTCGCACCATCCGCAGATTCAATCGCGGTTCCCCGGCATCCGCAGCATCATGTGCTACGTGCCGATCAAATGGAGCGATCCCACGCCGATCACGCCGGCGAGCTACCTGCTCGGCAACGAGGTCGTGTTCGACTCGGTCGATGCGCTCGAAGCGGCGCTGAATTCGCCGGTGCGCCACGAGCTGCGCGAGGATTTCAAGCGCTTCCCGAAATTCGGCGGGACGAACACCCACTACGCCATGCGGCGGACGCGGCTGGCAGGGTAGCGCGTTGCCGCCGTAGGGGCGCGCTGCGCGCGCCCTGTCTGCGCAAGTGCGGCTTCGACCGCCGCGCGGTGATTGCAATCACTTTGCCGTTGGAGGAAGGGCGCGCGCAGCGCGCCCCTACGTGGCCCGGGCGCGACCCCGCGGCAGATGCCGCGCGATAATCCCCGTATAGTCCGCCGCGCGCGTGATGTAGGGGTAGTGCCCGCCGCGCGGCAGGCGGTAGAGCTTGGCGCGCGGATACTTCCGGCGCATTGCCCTTTGCGCCGCGCGGGGAATGAGCGGATCGTCAGCACACTCGATGATCACGGTGCGTGATTGCGGCAGCACGGGCGGCGGCACGTCCTTGCCGGTGGCGGTTGCGAGCACACGCGCCTTCAGACCTTCGCCGGAGATGAGCTTGCGGCCGCTCTCGCGCAGGATCTCCTTCAGGCGGCGGAACACCGGCTCCGGTTCCGGCCAGCCGCCGAGCGAGCCCAGCACGATCGCCCGATGCATTGCCGCTGGCGCGCGCTTCAGCGCGGCAACCGGCATCTTCGCGGGGTTGACCGTCAACGGGTCGGTCAGCGAATTGCCGATGAACAGCGTGTCGACGCGATCGGGATAGCGCGCCGCGAACCACTGCCCGAGATAGCCACCCATCGACGAGCCGACCATGCTCGCTCGCTCGATGCCGAGCTCGTCGAGCAGCGCGGCCAGCCCGTCGGCGAGCTTCAGGATGTTTTCGACCGTCGGATAGGTGACCGAGACGATGCGCACGCGCTTCCCGAGCGCGGCGATCTGATTCCAGAATATCTCGGCCGTGCCGAGTGTCCCCGGCAGCATCACCAGCACCGGCGCGCCGCGCGCGGCCTTGGTTTCGATCACGCGCCAAGTCTCGCCGCCGGCACGCACCGCGCGCGGGCGGTGGCGGCGGCGGAACGCTTCGAGCTTCATGCGGCGCTCTTCCAGGGATCGGCGTCGAGCGGCCATTTCGGCCGCGCCACCTTCTTGTAGGGCAGGTTCGCGATGTCGAGCATGATCGCGCCGGGGCCGGCGATGTAGAACACCGCCTTGGCGATCGGCGCGAACGCCGCGTGGAAATGCTGGCTCGACTTCACCACGATGAGGCGCTTTTCGTCGAGGTTCACGCCGTTCGCCGTGAAAAGGTCGGTGCCGGTGCCCTGGTTGCGCACGGTGGTCAGCACGATGTCGATTTCGCTGCCGGGCTCGCCGGTGCGCACCGTGGCGACGTCGCCGATGCCCCAGCGCGCCTCGCCGAAGCTCTGCGTCGCGTTCCGCGCGAGGTGGCGCACTTCCACCTCGAGGTCGAGCGGCTTGCCCGACGCCGGCCCGGTCTTGCCGCCGATGCGGAGCGGAAGCCGCGCGCCCACGCCGACGTCGAAGCAGAACTGTACGGCGAGCGGATCGTAGAGCGGGCCGAGCGCGGCGGGGCCGGCCTTCCGCGCCAGCAGCGCCTCGAGCACGAACGTGGAGTCGCCGGGCGCGCCGCCGCCCGGATTGTCGGCGCTGTCGGCCAGCACCACCGGCCAGCCGTTCACCTCCAGCGCCTTGCCGATCGCCTCGCCGAGCGGAAGCTGAGGCGAGAACGTGTTCTCGCGGATTTCGTAAAGCTCGCGGCCGAGCTTTTCGGCCAGCGCCGCGCCGGCGGCCGCGCGGTCGTCGGTGATCACGAGCACGCGCGTGCCGAGCTCCTTCACGTCGCCCCACGGGAAGCCGTGCGCGATGGAGATCGACAGCACGCCGTCCTTGCCCTCGAGCGCGCGCATCTTCGCCACGAAGCTTTTCATCGGCTCGCGCGTCGTGTGATAGGCGTTGATCATCCGGCAGTCGAACACCGAGGTGACCGGCTTCACTTTCTTCTTCGCCGTCGCCTCGGCGAGATCGGCCAGCTCGTAGGCGCGCTCGAGGAAATCCGTGTGCGGGTATTCCTTGAAGCAGATGATGAGGTCCGCGGCTTTCAGCATCGTCTCGGTGATGTGGCAATGCGGGTCGAGCGTGGCGCCAATCACCGTGTCGCTGCCGCAAATCGCGCGTACGCGCGCCATCAGGTCGCCCTCGCAATCGTCGTATCCATCGGCGACCATCGCGCCGTGCAGGCCGAGCAGCACCGCATCGACCGGCAGCGCCTTCTTCAGATCGGCGAGCAGCTCGTCGCGCAACGCCTCGTAAGCGGCGCGCACGGTGGGGCCGGCGGGCTGCGCGTGGGTGCAAAGCCCCTCGATGACGGTCCAGCCGCGCTCGCGCGCGCGCTGGCGCGCCACCCAGAGCGGGCCGGTGAAAAACGTCGGATGGTCCGGGTGCTGGCCGGCGCGATAGATGCCGGCGGCCTCGTAGCTCGCGAGCCCGGTCGGGATCGGCGAGAACGTGTTGGTCTCGGTCGCGAGCGAGGCGGTGAAAACGCGCATTACTTGGGTTCCGCAGGTTTCCGGCCGGCGAGGTCGGCCAAAAGGTGGATGAAGATCACGGTGATGGCGATCGGCAGCGCGATCGCGAACCAGACCATCGGCACGCCGATCGCCTCCGCCGCGCGCTCGGCGCTGCGCGCGAGGTAGCCGCGCGAAATGTCGTAGTTGGGGCCGAAAATGCAGAAGAACAGGATCGGCCCCAGGAACAGAACGGTGGCGATCGCGCGCAGCGCCACCGCGGTCACGCGCAGCGCGCCCTTGTCGAAGATCTTGAACTTCGCGAGCACCGGGTCGAACCCGGCGCGGAACGAAACGGTGGCGCCGAGGAGGCCCGCCCACACCATGGCGTAGCGCGCACCTTCCTCGGTCCAGCCCGGCGGGTCGCGCCAAAGGTAGCGGGCCACCACCTGGATGCCGATGAGCAGCACCATCAGCACCAGGGCGGCGAGCGCGCCCCACCGGCAGAGCCGGTCGAGCGCGTCGCTGGTCTTGGCGAGCACCCGCATCGACGCGGTCAGCGGTTCTTATTGGCCGCGTCGACGAACGCCTTCACCTGGTCGGCGCTCAGGATCGCGGTGTAGGCCGGCAGCGAGAGCTCCTTGAACTTCGCGCGGCCCTCGGCCGTGAGCGAGGTGAGCTTCACGCCGGCCTTCTCGAGCTGCTCGATCGCCACCTTGTCGCTGTTCTTCACCCAGCCGCGATTTGCGGCCGTCGCCTTGGCGATGCCTTCGTCGAAGGTCTTGCGGTCCTTCTCGGAAAGCTTCTTGTACCAATCCTCGGACACCATCGCGACGCGCAGCGGCAGAGAGACGTTGGCGTCGGTATAGAACTTGACGATGCTTTGATGGCCGAAGAGAAACGGCACGAACGGCGGATTGATATAGCCGTCGGCGATGCCGGTCTGCAGCGCGTTGGCGACCTCGGGCATCGTGATGACGACGCCATTGGTGCCCCAGGCGCGGAACAGCTTCATCTGGTTCTCGTCCAGCGCGCGGATGCGCAGGTCCTTCAAGTCCGCGGGCGTCGTGATCGGCTTCTTCGTGTTGAAGATGCCGGTGGCGCCGCCCACGAGCACGAGCGAGACGACGCGCACGCCCTTCTTCGTGAGCGTCTCGTTCACGCGCTTGAGCAGGTCGCTGTTGGCGAGGGTGCGGTCGAGATGCTCCATCGAGTCGAACAGGTAGGGCGCCGAGAAGCCGAACATCTGCTTCTCGAGCTGCCCGGCGCGGCCGAGATCGGCCAGGTTCACCTCGAGCAGGCCCTGGCTCGTCTGGTCGAGGCGCTCGGCCTCGCCGCCGATCGTGTTGACCGGCAGCAGCCGGTGCGCGATCCCGTTCGCCTTGAAGTACTCGGAGAGCGCGCTCGCGAAAACGAACGTGCCGCTGCGCTGCGGGTCGGGCGGGCTGTCGAGCGCGATTTTCACCTCGGCCCGAACGCCGAGCGAAAGCGAAACAGCCGCGACGGCGGCCATTGCGCCGATCTTCATTGTGCGAAGCATGGTCCTCTCCCTGGTTGAATCTCGCAGAACCGCACGGCTCATTTGATGAGCCCGAACACGCGCGGAAGATATAGTGTCAGATCAGGCACGAAGACGATTACCACGAGAACGAGCGTCTCGATCAGCACGAACGGCAACACCGCCTTGCAGAGGGCCCAATAGTCGATCTGTGTCACGGCGGAGACGACGAGCAGGACGCCGCCCATCGGCGGCGTGATCAGGCCGAGCGTGAGATTGAGCGAGATCACGATGCCGAGATGCACCGGATCGACGCCGAGCTGCACTGCCTGGGGGCCGAGCAGCGGCACGAGAAGCGCCATCAGCACCGGCGGCTCGAAGAACGTGCCGGCCACGATGAAGATCACGTTGAGGAGAACGAGATATTCCCACTTGCCGAGCTTGAACTCGGTCACGGTGCTGCCGAGAAGCTGCGGCAGCGCGAGATAGCCGGCGAGCCATCCGAAGGCCGCCACGGCGCCGAGGATGATGAAGATCGTGCCGGTGAGGCTCGCGGTCTGCTCGAGGCTCTCGCGCATCTCGCCCCAGCGCATGCCGCCGTAAAAAAGGCCGATTGCGATCGCGGCGACAACCGCGAGCGCCGCCGCCTCGGTCGGCGTCACAACGCCGAAGACGATGCCGCCCATGATGATGAACGGCAACGAGAGCGATGGCGCCGCGTGGCGGAACGAGGGCCACAGGCGCGGAATTTCGTCGCGCCGGCCGCCCGGATGATTGTGGCGATAGGCGTAGTAGGTGTTGGTGCCGAACAGCGCAAACGCCAGCAGCAGGCCGGGAATGATGCCGCCCACGAACATCGCCGAAACGTCGGTGCGCATGATGGCGCCGTAGAACACCATCACGATGCTGGGCGGGATGATCGGCCCGATCATCGACGCGGCGGCGGTGAGCGCGCTGGCATAGACGTTGGAGTATCCCTTGGCGCGCATCGCCGGCACGATCGTCTTGCCGAGCGCCGCCGCGTCGGCCACCGCCGATCCGGAAATGCCAGCCAGGAACACGCTCGCCAGCACGTTCACGTGGCCGAGGCCGCCCTTGATGCGGCCCATGACGGCCATCGCAAATTCGATAAGCGCCCGCGTGATCCCGGCGCGGTTCATGATCTCGCCGGTGAGGATGAACAGCGGCATCGCCATCAGCGCGAACACGTCGATCTCGCTGAAGAAGCGCTGCGGCAGGATCGCGAGGAAGCGGGCGTTGTCGGTCGCGATGAAGCTCAGCACCGAGGCGGCGCCGAGCGCGTAGGCCACCGCCACGCCGGCCACCAGCAGGCCCACGAACACCGCGAGGACGAGCCAGATCATCGGCCGCCGCCCGTCCGCACCGTCTTCATCCGAACCTCATCCCTCGGCGCCGGTTGCCCGCCGGCGGCCCCTCCCACGCGTGGTACAGGCGAAATGCCGCGCAAATCAAGCGAAGGCGGCGAGTCATCCTGCCATGCCCTGGCTGCGTCCAGCGCCCATCAGGAGAAGGCGGGAGGGCGCCGCCCGGCCCAGGGCCGCGCGCGCTCGATCTGGCCCGAGAGCGCCAAAATGAGCCCGTCGCGGCCGAGATCGGCGCCGATCTGCACGCCGATCGGCAGTCCGGAGGCGCTGAAGCCGAACGGGATGCTCGCGGCCGGCCCGCCGGTGGCGTTGAAAACGGCCGTGAACGGCGTGGCGCCGAACATTCGCCGGTAGAAGCCGTCGAGATCGGAGGTATCCCCGGCGAGCACGCCGAGCTTCGGCGGCGGGCCGGCCATCGCCGGTGTCAGCAGGATGTCGTAACGCGCGAAGAAGGCGCCAAGCCGCCGGGCGATGCCGTGCTGCACCATCTCGGCACGGAAATAGTCGCCGCCCGTCCGGCGCTTGCCCTCTTCGACCCAGGTGGCATTGACAGGCTCCAGCAGCGTGAGCGGGTCCTTGATGTCCTTCGCCTCGGCGTAGCTCGTCACTTGCACCGACAGGATCGCGCCGACGATGACGCGCCACGCGGTCAGCAGCGCCTCCGAGTCGTATTCCGGCGCCGCTTCCTCGACGCGGTGGCCGAGATCGGCGAGCAGCCGCGCCGCTTCGTTCGTCGCGGCCATCCATTCGGGATCGACCGGCGCGCCGCCGGGCGCCTTGGTCGAGAACGCAATGCGCAGCGGCCCGGGATCGCGCCGGGCATCTTCCAGGAATGCGCGCTCGGGTGCCGCGATATGATAGGGGTCGCCCGGCTCCGGCCCGCTCGTGGCATCGAGCAGCGCCGCCGTATCGCGCACGCTCCAGCTCACGCAATGGTTCGAGGAGAACCCGTTGAGGCTTTCGCCCATGTCGGGGCCGGCCGGATTGCGGGCGCGCGAGGGCTTCATGCCGTAGAGGCCGCACCACGCCGCCGGCGCGCGGATCGAGCCGCCGCCGTCGCTGGCATGCGCCATTGGCACGATGCCGGCCGCGACCGCCGCCGCGGCGCCGCCCGAAGAGCCGCCGGGTGTTCGCGACAGATCCCAGGGATTGCGGCAGGGGCCGAACGCCGCGGGTTCGGTCGTGATCGAGCAGCCAAGCTCGGGCGTGCTGGTCTTGCCCGCGATTACGAGGCCGGCGGCCTCGAAGCGCCGCGTCAGCGTGCTGTCTTTCGCCGGAACGTAATCCGCGAACAGGCGACTGCCGGTTGCGAGGCGCTCACCCTTGAGCATTTGGCCGAGATCCTTGAGCAGGAACGGCACGCCGGTGAACGGACCCTGCGGCAGGCCCTTGGCGATCGCCGCGCAGGCGCGGTCGTAGAGCTGCAAGGTCAGCGCATTGATCCGCGGGTTGACGCGCTCGATGCGCTGAATCGCGGCCTCGAGCAATTCGGCCGGCGCGGCCTCGCGCTTGCGCACGAGCGCGGCCAGTCCGAGCGCGTCGTGCTTGCCGTAGTCGGGGAATGCGTCGGCCATGCTCAATTCCGAAGCAGCGCGCCGCGGCTCGCGACGATGTCGTCGAGCGCCGCCACGAGGCCGGCGCAATCCGCATCCATCAGCGCCAGCGAGAGCGCCATGAAGCCGCGCCGCGCGATGTAATAGCCGCGCGCGGCGAGATCGAAGAACACGAGATCCTTGATCGCCGAGTCGGCGGCGGCCAAGTCGCCAAGGGTGCGCACCGGTCCGGCCGTGCCGTGCAGGCCGATGATCGAGCCGAGGCCAGTCGCCGTCAGCTTGGCGCCGCGACGGCGGAACATCGCGTTGAGATCGCCGCGCAGCCGGTCGCCGCGCGCGTTGAGCGCGCGGATCGCCTCTGGCGTCAGCACCTCGGTCATGCCCGCGATGCCGGCGGCCATCGAAATCACGTTGTTGTTGAACGTGCCGGCATGGGAGAGGGCGCCGGGCTCGCGCGGATCGAAGCGGCGCATGATGTCGGCGCGCCCGCCGAACGCCCCGAACGAAGAGCCGCCGCCGATGTATTTGCCGAGAGTCGTCATGTCGGGGGCGATGCCGAGTTCGCTCTGCCGCCCGCCCGGCGCAAGGCGCGAGGTCATCACCTCGTCGAAGATCAACACGATGCCGTGCCGCGTCGCCGCCGCGCGCAGGCCGGCCAGAAACGCGGGATCGGCCGGAATGCACCCTCCGGCGCCGAGCATCGGCTCGACGAGGATCGCCGCAAGCGCATCCGCGTGCTCGGCTATCAGTGCCTGGGTGCACGCGAGATCGTTGTAGGGCGCCATCACCCAATCGTGCGGCACGTTCACCGGCGCGGGGCCGGCACCGAACGAGAGCACGCCGCCGTGATAGGCGCCCTGGAACACGAGCACTTTCCTGCGGCCGGTGTGGACGATCGCGGCGGCGAGCGCGAGGAGGTTCGCCTCGGTGCCCGAGTTGGTGAAGCGCACCTGCTCGATCGAGGGAAAGCGCGCGCAAACGATCGCGGCCAGATCGGCCTCGAGCGTGTTGTGGCCCGAAAGGTTGATGCCGTCGTCGAGCGCCGCGTCGATCGCCGCGCGGATGTGCGGATTGGAATGGCCGAAGATGCCGGCCGTGAACTCGCCGAGGAAATCGAGGTAGGCATGGCCGTCAACGTCCCAGAGGCGCGCGCCTTCGCCGCGCGCGATGCACAGCGGGAACGGATCGTAGAACAGCACCGTGCGCGTGTTGCCGCCCGGCATCACGCGCGCCGCCGCCTCGAAGCGCGCGCGGCTTTCGGGGTTCGCGGCGACGAACGCGGCCTTGGCGTCGGCGAGCGCCGCGTCCATCGTCGCGTTCGGAAGGTCGATTGCGGAGGCGGTGGCCACGCCGTCACCTGTACACTGTACAATGATCGCGGACGGTAGGCGAAATCCGGGACTGGCGCAATGCCCGGGCCCGGCCTAGGGTGTCGCCGTCATGCCGAGGCCTCGCACGAAACGCGCGCCGCGCAATCCCGCTCTGAGCAAGGACAGGATCGTCGCCGCGGCACTGGCGCTGATCGACCGAAACGGCGCCGCCGATTTCTCGCTGCGCGACGTGGCGCGCCGCCTCGGCGTCTATCCCACCGCGATCTATTGGCACGTTCCGGGCCGCAACGCTCTGATCGGCGAGATCACCGCCCTGGCGATGCGCGATATCGTGCCGCCGGTGGCGCCGCGCCATTGGCGCGCATGGTTGAAGGGCCTCTTCCGCCGCTACCGCGCCGCCGTGCGCCGCCACCCGAACATCGCGCCGCTGCTCGGCGCGCAGCTCGTCTCCAACATCGGCGTCGATGCGCGCATGATCGAAGGGATGCTCTCGGCGCTCACCCATGCCGGCTATCGCGGGCAGGGGCTCGTGGATGCGTTCAATGCCGTCGTCGCCGCGATGTCGGGTTTCGTGACGATGGAATTCGGGCCGGAGCCGGCGGAGAACCCGCGCGGCTGGGCGGCCGATCTCGAGCGCCGCATCCGCGCGCTGGGAACGGCCGAGCATCCGGTCCTGGCCCGGCACCTGCCAGCGCTGGCCAACCGGGCCTTCATCCTGCGCTGGCAGAACGGCACGAAGGTTCCGCTCGACAGCGGCTTCGAGGCATTCATCGACAGCGTGATCCGCGGCCTGGCCGCGCGGGCGCCCAGGCGCCGCAGCCGGGCAGGGCGGCGCTGAATTTTCCCCGCAATCCGGCGCCGCCGCCGCCACGCGACGGATAGCCTCGGGCGCGGAGTTGTACTAAGAATTGCCCAAGGCCGGCGCGGCCGGCCAGATCTTGCGCGGGGGAAAACAGGGAGCCCCCGCCCACTCTCGGAGGATGCAATGAACCGTTGGATTCTGACGACGGCGCTGGCGCTTGCCCTTGCGGCAGGCGTGCCGGCCGCTGAAGCCAAGAATACCCTGCGCTGGTCGAGCCAGGGCGACGCGCTCACCGCCGACCCGCACGCGCAGAACGAAGGGCCGACCAACAGCTTCAATCTCACGGTCCACGAGCCGCTGCTCTACCGGAGCCGCGACATGAAGCTCGAGCCGGCGCTCGCGCTGTCGTGGAAGACGATCAATCCCACGACGTGGGAGTTCAAGCTGCGCCAGGGCGTCACCTTCCACGACGGCGGAAAATTCACGGCCGACGACGTGGTGTTCTCGTTCAAGCGCGCGCAGATGCCGAGCTCGGATCACCGCAACTCGCTCGACACGATCGCCGACGTGAAGAAGGTCGACGATTTCACGGTCCACTTCGTTACCAAGGCGCCGAACCCGATCCTGCCCAACCAGATCACGCAGATTTCGGTGATGTCGAAGGCCTGGTCCGAAAAGCACAAGGTCGAGAAGCCGCAGGACTTCAAGAACAAGGAAGAGACCTACGCGGTCCGCAACGCGATGGGCACGGGTCCGTTCAAGATCGTGCGCCGCGATCCGGGCATCGAGACGGTGCTGGCGCGCAACCCGGCCTGGTGGGGCTGGAAGACGGCGCAGGGCGGCGGCAACCTCGACGAGATCATCTACAAGCCGATCAAGAACAACGCGACTCGCATGGCGGCCCTCCTCTCGGGCGAGATTGATTTCGTGCTCGATCCGCCGGTGCAGGATCTCGACCGCATCCGCCGCGACCCGAAGCTCAAGGTGCTGGAAGTCGCGCAGGATCGTTCGATCTTCCTCGGCATGGACCAGGGCCGCGCCGAGCTGCGCAATTCCGACATCAAGGGCAAGAACCCGCTCGCCGACAAGCGCGTGCGGCAGGCGTTCAACCTCGCCATCGACCGCGACACGATCAAACGCGTGGTCATGCGCGGCATGTCGGCCCCGGCCGGCATCATCACGGCGCCGGCCATCACCGGGCACACGAAGGAGCTCGATACGCCGCTGAAGGCCAATGTCGATGCGGCGAAGAAGCTGCTCGCGGACGCGGGCTATCCCAAGGGCTTCTCGGTGAAGCTCGATTGCCCGAACGACCGCTACAACAACGACGAGCAGATCTGCCAGGCGGTCGTCGGCATGCTCGGCAAGATCGGAGTAAAGGTGCAGCTCGACGCGCAGTCGAAGACGCTGCATTTCCCGAAGATCCAGAAGCGCGAGACCGACTTCTACCTGCTCGGCTGGGGCGTCCCCACCTTCGACAGCCACTACGTGTTCAACTTCCTCTTCCAGTCGAAGGGCTCGTGGAACGCGACCGGCTACAAGAGCGACAAGCTCGATCAGCTCGCGACCGAGATGGCGGGCGAAATCAACCTCGCCAAGCGCAACGGCCTCATCGCCGCGGCGTGGAAGCAGGTGAAGGACGACGTGGTCTACCTTCCGCTGCACCATCAGGTCATCGCCTGGGCGATGGCGAAGAAGGTCGATCTGCCGATCGCGATGAACGACCAGCCGCAGTTCCGCTACGCCAAGATGGCGGGCGCGGCGCCGGCGGCGAAGAAGCCCAACTAGGGAAGCGGGCGGCGCGGCCCCCGGCCGCGCCGCCCATGCTCCTTCGCTTTCCCGTACCGGACGTCAGCCGACGATGCTCGCCTTCGTGGTCAACCGGCTGCTGCAGGCGATTGGCGTCATGCTCGTTGTGGCGCTGGTCGCGTTCGTCATCTCCCACTACATCGGCGACCCGATCAACAACATGGTCGGGCAGGACGCGACGCACGAGGACCGCGCGCAAATGCGCAAGGACCTTGGTCTCGAGGATCCCGCGCCGGTGCAATTCGCGCGCTTCCTCGGCGAAGCGCTCAAGGGCAATTTCGGCATCTCCTACCAGTTGAAGCGTCCCGTCTCGACGCTCATCGCCGAGCGCCTGCCGGCAACGCTCGAGCTCGTCTTCGTCGCCGCCATCATCGCGCTGGTGCTCGGCATCGTCGGCGGCGTTTACACTGGCTTGCGGCGAAACGCCCTCGGTAGCCGCGCGATCATGACAGTCTCGCTGGTCGGCGTTTCGCTGCCGAATTTCGTGATCGGCATCCTCCTGATCTACGGCTTCGCGGTGTTGCCGAAGAGCTGCATCGACGGCGTTCACGTCTTCGGCCAGATGCTCTTCACCTGTCCGGAGATCGGCTCCATCGCGCTGCCGTCGTTCGGCCGCGGAGACACGGTCGATCTCGGCAGTTGGACGAGCGGGCTCTTAACCGCCGACGGCTGGCGCCATCTCGTTCTCCCGGGCATCACGCTCAGCCTGTTCAACCTCACGCTGATCCTCAGGCTCGTGCGCTCGGAGATGCTCGAAGTGCTGCGCACCGACTACATCAAGTTCGCGCGCGCGCGCGGGCTCACGAACCGCGCGGTCAATTTCGGCCACGCGCTCAAGAACACGCTGGTGCCGGTGATCACCGTGGCCGGTATCCAGATCGGCACACTGATTGCTTTCTCGACGATCACCGAAACCGTGTTCCAGTGGCCGGGCATGGGCCTGCTCTTCATCCAGTCGGTGCAGTTCGCCGACGTGCCGATCATGACCGCCTATCTCGTGATGGCGGCGCTCATCTTCGTCGTCATCAATTTCACGGTCGACGTGCTCTATGCGTCGATCGATCCGAGGCTGCGCACCGAGCGCGCGGCGGCGGGGCGCGCATGAGCGCCGGGGTCTGGCGCCAGCGCTGGTCGCGCCTGCGCGGCAGCGACCTGTTCTACAGTTACAAGCGCTCGCCCACGACCGTGATCGCCTCGATCGTGACGCTGATATTCGTCCTCGGCGCGGTGTTCTCGCCGATCCTCGCGCCGCACACGCCGTTCGTGCCGTCCTCGATCGACATCAACGACGCGTTCAAGCCTCCGGCCTGGTCGGAGGGCGGCAGCTGGCGCTACATCCTTGGCACCGATAATCAGGGCCGCGACATGCTCTCGACCATCATGTATGGCGGGCGGCTCTCGATCATGGTCGGCTTCGCGGCGGTGGCGCTGGCCATGATCATCGGCATTCTGCTCGGCCTTTCGGCCGGCTATGCCGGCGGCTGGTACGAGGCGGCGGTGATGCGCGTGGCCGACGTGCAGCTCACGATTCCGGCCATCCTGCTGGCCCTGCTCATCGACGGCGTCGCGCGGGCGATCCTGCCCGCCAACACGAAAGAGGAGTACGCGTCGCTTGTGCTGGTGATCGCGATCGGCCTTTCGAGCTGGCCGCAATATGCCCGCGTCGTGCGCAGCGCCACCCTGGTCGAGAAGGCGAAAGACTATGTCGCGGCCGCCCGCGTCATCGGCGTGCAGCCGCTCACGATCATGCTGCGCCACATCCTGCCCAACGTGCTGGGCCCGGTGCTGGTCATCGCCACGATCGGCCTCGCGCTCGCCGTCATCGCCGAGGCGACGCTGTCGTTCCTCGGCGTCGGCCTGCCGCCCACTTCGCCCTCGCTCGGCACCTTGATCCGGGTGGGCAACGATTTCCTGTTCTCAGGCGAGTGGTGGATCACGCTGTTTCCGGCCCTGGCCCTGGTGATTCTGTCGCTGGCCGTAAATCTACTGGGAGACTGGCTGCGCGACGCGCTCAATCCGAAGCTGCGGTAGTGCGGGGCAGGCCGTTGACGGCGGAGAGGCGGCGGGCTTGAATTCGCGGCAATTGGGTCCGGCTCAGGGGAGCGCGCCGTTGGCGCAGGGGCGGACCGGTCGGTGCCGGCATTGGGCCGGCGCCATTTGCTTGGGAGGCAGTCGATGACGTTCGAAACGCGACGATTGATACTGGCAGGCGGCGCCGCGCTGGCGCTGGCCCTGTCGGCGCCCATGGCGGCGGCGCCGGCCGAGGCGCAGGGCAAGACTTTCCGCTGGGCCAATGACGGCGACGTCAACTCGATGGATCCCTACGCCCGCAACGAGACGTTCCTGCTGGCGTTCCTGCAGAACATCTACGAGCCGCTCGCCCGCCGCGCCAAGGACCTGAAGCTCGAGCCAGGCTTGGCCGAGAAGTGGGGCCAGACCTCGCCCACGACGTGGTACTTCGACCTCCGCAAAGGCGTGAAATTCCACGACGGCACGCCGTTCACCGCCGACGACGTCGTGTTCAGCCTCAACCGCGCCAACGGCAAGGGCTCGAACATGCTGACCTACTTCGCCACCGTGAAGGCGATCAGGAAGGTCAACGATTTCAGGATCGAGGTCGACACCAACGTGCCCGATCCGCTGCTCGCCTCGAAGTGGGCGCAGATCTTCATCATGTCCAAGGCCTGGGCCGAGAAGAACAACGCGCTCACGGTCGGCGATCTCACGAAGAACGAGGAGAATTTCGCCACCCGCAATGCGATGGGCACCGGGCCGTTCAAGCTCAAGTCGCGCGAGCCCGACGTGAAAACGGTGCTCGAGCGCAACAAGGAGTGGTGGGACAAGAAGGTCGAGCACAATCTCGACGAGGTCGTGTTCAGCCGCATCGCGAATGCCGCGACGCGTATCGCGGCCTTGCGGTCTGGCGAGATCGACATGGTCTACACGGTTCCGCCGCAGGACACCGACACGCTGGCCAAGGACCCCAACACGAAGATCGTGCAGGGTCCCGAAACGCGCGTCGTGTATCTCGGCTGGGATCACTTCCGCGACGAGCTGCTCTATTCGAACATCAAGGGCAAGAACCCGTTCAAGGACAAGCGCGTCCGCGAAGCGATGTACCGCTCGATCGACGTCGAGGCGATCAAGCGCACGGTCATGCGCGGCCAGTCCTTCCCGACGTCGCTGATGGTTGCGCCGGGCATCAACGGCTACATGAAGGACATCGACAAGCGGCCCGCGATGCTGAAGCCCGACCAGGCCAAGAAGATGCTGGCCGACGCCGGCTATCCGCAGGGCTTCGAGGTGACGCTCGACTGCCCGACCGACCGCTACGTCAACGACGAGAAGATCTGCCAGGCGGTCGTGGGCATGCTGGCGCGCATCGGCGTCAAGGTGAATCTCCGGGCGCAGACGCGCCTGAAGTACTTCGCCCAGATCCTGCTGCCGAAGGCCGACATGAGCTTCTTCATGCTCGGCTGGTCGCCCGCCGCGACCTACGACGTTCATGACGTCTTCATCAACCTGATCCAGAGCTACAACCCCGAGTCCAAGAAGGGCCAGTTCAACCCCGGCCGCTATTCGAGCACGAAGTTCGACGAGCTCGCCGACAAGGTGCAGGTCGAGACCGACGTCAAGAAACGGAATGCGATGATCGCCGAGGCGACCAAGATCTACACGAGCGAGTATGCCTACATCCCACTGCATCAGCAGGCGGTGATCTGGGCGACGCGCAAGAACGTGGATCTGGTCCAGACGGCGGACAATTCGTTCCAGATCCGTTGGGTCAAGATAAAGTAAGGACGAACAGGATCGGCGCCCGCCCGGACAAGGCGGGCGCCGAAACCGTTTAGATCGCGCGCCGCCGCGGTCCCGTCCGGTCCGCGAATGATCGCCTTCCTCCTCCGCCGCCTGTTCCAGGCCACGATCGTCATGCTGACGGTCGCGCTGATTGCGTTCGTCCTGTTCAATTACGTGGGCGATCCGATCAATGCGATGGTCGGGCAGGACACGTCGCTCCAGGACCGCGAGAAGCTGCGGCAGGAGCTCGGGCTGAACGATTCGATCCCCATCCGATTCGCGCGTTTCGTGGTCAACGCGGTGCAGGGCCAGTTCGGGCTCTCCTACCGAACCGCCGAACCGGTCGGCCGCATGATCCTGGAGCGCCTTCCGGCCACGCTCGAGCTTTCGCTCGTCGCGGCGCTGTTCGCGCTCGGAGTCGGCGTGCCAATGGGCGTCTATTCCGGCCTGCATCCCAAGAGCTGGGTGAGCCGCATCCTCCAGGCCGTCTCGCTCGTCGGCATTTCGCTGCCCACCTTCCTCATCGGCATCCTGCTCATCCTGATCTTCGCGGTCGGCCTCGGCGTGCTGCCCTCGTTCGGGCGCGGCGAGACGGTCAGCCTCGGCGGCTGGACGACCGGATTCTTCACCGTCGCCGGATTGAAGGCGCTGATCCTGCCTTCGATCACGCTCGGCCTGTTCCAGCTCACGCTGATCATGCGCATCGTGCGCTCCGAGATGCTGGAGGTGATGCGCACGGATTACGTCAAGTTCGCGCGCGCGCGGGGCCTGAAGAGCCGCGCGATCAATTTCGGCCACGCGCTCAAGAACACGCTGGTGCCGGTCATCACGATCACCGGCCTTCAGCTCGGCCAGCTCATCGCCTTCGCGATCATCACCGAAACCGTGTTCGCGTGGCCGGGCGTGGGGCAGCTCTTCGTCACCTCTGTGTATTCGGCCGACATGCCGGTGATGTCGGCTTATCTCGCGCTGATCGGCTTCCTGTTCGTGACGATCAATCTGCTCGTCGATCTTCTCTATTTCGCCATCGATCCGCGGCTGCGCACGGCGCAGGCGGCGACGCGGACGAGCTGAGATGGCGGGCGGTACACCCATCGCCCGCGCCTGGCGCAAATTCGCCGGAAGCGACATCTACCACAGCTTCCGCACGTCGAAGGTCACGGTCGCGGCGGCGATCGTCACGGCGATCATCTTCGTCGCCTGCTTCGCCGCGCCTTTGATCGCGATCCAGGATCCCTACGATCCGGCCAATCTCGACCTCTCCGTCGCGATGAAGCCGCCGGTGCTCTGGGGCGGGGATTGGGGCTACCCGCTCGGCACCGACGACCAGGGCCGCGACATGTATTCGGCCATCCTCTACGGCACGCGGCTGTCGCTGATCGTCGGCTTCGCCTCGGTGCTGCTGGCGATGGCGCTCGGGGTCACGGTCGGACTGGTCAGCGGCTATGTCGGCGGCGCCACCGACGCTGTGCTGATGCGCGCGGCCGACGTGCAGCTCACGTTTCCCGCGTTCCTGATCGCGCTCACGCTCGACGGCGTCGTGCGCGGCCTCATCGCGCAGAAAATACTGCCGTTCGACCACGACGCGATTGCCGTGCCGGTGATCGTGCTCTCGCTCGGGCTCGCCTTCTGGCCGCAATATGCGCGCACGGTGCGCGGCGCCGTGCTCGTCGAGCGCACGAAGGACTACGTCAACGCCGCGCGCATCATCGGCGTCAGGCCCTGGCGCATCCTGTGGCGGCACATCCTGCCGAACGCGATGGGCCCGGTGCTGGTGATCGCCACGATCAACCTCGCCGTCGCGATCATCACCGAGGCCACGCTGTCGTTCCTGGGCGTCGGCATGCCGAAGACGCAGCCTTCGCTCGGCACACTGATCCAGATCGGAAACGACTATCTTTCCTCGGGCGACCTCTGGATCACCGTCTCGCCTGGCATCATGCTTGCAGTGCTGGTATTGGCCGTGAACCTTCTGGGGGATTGGCTGCGCGACGCCCTCAACCCCAAGCTCCGGTAAGCCGATGGCGCTTCTCGAGGTCCGCGATCTGAAAGTGGAGATCCCGACGCGGCGCGGGCTGCTCACGATCCTGGACGGCGTTTCGTTCGAAATCGCGCAGGGCGAGGTGCTGGGCCTTGTCGGCGAATCGGGCGCCGGCAAGTCGATCTCGGGGCTCGCGATCATCGGCCTGCTCGAGCCGCCGGCGCGCGTCTCCGCCGGCACGATCACGCTCGAGGGCCGCCGCATCGACAACCTGCCGCGCGAGGAGCTGCGCAAGATTCGCGGCGCCCGCATCGGCACGATCTTCCAGGATCCGCTCACCTCGCTGAACCCGCTCTACACGATCGGCCGCCAGCTCATCGAAACGATCCAGACGCACACCAACCTCACCAACCGCCAGGCCGAGGCGCGCGCGGCCGATCTCCTGAAGCAGGTGGGCATTCCGGCCGCCGAAAGCCGGCTCAACGCCTATCCGCACGAATTCTCGGGCGGCATGCGCCAGCGCGTCGTGATCTCGCTGGCGCTCTGCGCCGAGCCGGTGCTGGTGATCGCCGACGAACCCACGACGGCGCTCGATGTCTCGATCCAGGCCCAGATCATCGCGCTCCTGAAGCGCCTCTGCCGCGAGCACCGCACGGCCGTGCTGCTGATCACGCACGACATGGGCGTCATCGCCGAGACGGCGGACCGCGTGGCGGTCATGTATGCCGGGCGCATCGCCGAGATCGGGGCGGTGGCGGCGGTCGTCAATCGGCCGAAGCATCCTTATTCCGCCGGTCTCATGGGCTCGATACCCACCGTCGAGCGCCGGCTCGACAAGCTGCCGCAGATCAAGGGCGCGATGCCGCGGCCCGGCGCCGTGCCGAAAGGCTGCGCGTTCGCGCCGCGCTGCACCTACACGCGCGATCTCTGCCGTGCCGAGCGCCCCGAGCTCTACGCCACCGCGGAAACGCGGAGCGCCTGCTTCCAATACGATGAACGGTGGGAGAAGGCGCATGCCTGAGGCCGATCGCCTTCCCGAAAAGCCGGCCTCGGCCGCCGGCCGCCCGCTGCTCGAGGTCGAGGGCCTCGCGCGCTATTTCCGCGTGACGGCACCGTGGATCGAACGGCTGCTCGGGCGGAAACGTCCGCGGCTTCTCAAGGCCGTCGATGGCGTCAGCTTCTCGATCCCGACCGGGCGCACGCTCGCGGTCGTCGGCGAATCGGGCTGCGGCAAATCCACCGTGGCGCGGCTCGTCGCCGGGCTCTACCGCCCCACCGCGGGGACGATCCGCATCGACGGGCTCGACGCGGTGCATGCGAAGGATGCTGCGGAGCGCCGCCACATCCGCCGCCAGCTCCAGATGATTTTCCAGGATCCGATGGCGAGCCTGAACCCGCGCTGGCGCGTGCGCGACATCATCGCCGAGCCGATCCGCGCGTTCGGCCTCGTCAAGAACCGCACCGAGATCGAGCGCCAGGTGGCCGAGCTGCTCGCGCATGTCGGCCTCGCGCCGATCGACGGCGAGAAGTTTCCGCACGAATTCTCGGGCGGCCAGCGCCAGCGCATTTCGATCGCGCGCGCGCTGTCGAGCAGGCCGCGCCTGCTGCTGTGCGACGAGCCCACCTCGGCGCTCGACGTTTCGGTGCAAGCGCAGATCCTGAACCTCATGCGCGATCTCCAGCGCGAGATGGGGCTGACGTATCTCTTCATCAGCCACAATCTCGCCGTCGTGCGGCACATGGCCGACCGCATCGCGGTCATGTATTTGGGCCGCATCGCCGAGATGGCCGATGCCGACGTGCTGTTCGCGGCGCCGCGTCACCCCTACACGCGGCTGCTGCTGGAAACGATCCCCGATCCGCTGAAGCCGCGGCGCGACCGCGAGCCGCTCGCGGGCGAGGTGCCGAATCCGCTCAACCCGCCGCCCGGCTGCGCGTTCAATCCGCGTTGCCCGTTCGCGAACGAGCGCTGCCGCACCGAGCGGCCCGAACTGAAGCGGGCGCGCGCCGGCAATGGCTGGGCCGAAGTCGCCTGCCACGGCGTCGAGGAAGGGCGCATCTGAGCGTGCGTATCGCCGCCATCCACCGCTACCCGGTGAAATCGCTGGGCGGCGAGGCGCTCGCCGCAGCCGTACTCGTTCCCGGCCGCTGCCTCGCCGGCGATCGCCGTTATGCTTTCGTGCCAAGCGCGCCGGGCGCGCCGCGGCCGGCGCCGGGCTGGCGGCCGAAATCGCGCTGCGTCGCGCTTGTCCGACACACCTCGGCGGCGCGCCTCTCCGCGCGCTACGGCGATACCGACGGCGCGCTGACGCTATTCGCGGACGGGCGCGAGCTCGTGCATGGCATTCCCGAGAACGCCGGCGACCGCACGCGATTGGAAGCGGCGGCGGCGGGCGTTCTGGCAGCCGATGTCGATGGCGGCGTCGGTCTCGTGGCCGCCGGCGCGCGCGGCGACGGAACCGACGGTGCAATGACCGATGTCGATGCGCCGTTCGTCTCGCTGCTCAATCTCGCCAGCGTCGCGGCGCTGGGCGAGGCGCTCGGGGCGGCGGTCGATCCGCTGCGATTCCGCGCGAATTTTCACATCGAAGGCGTGGCGGCCTGGGCCGAACGCGAATGGGTCGGCCGCGCGATCGCGATCGGCGATGTGCGGCTCGGCGTCGCCGAGCCGATCGAGCGCTGCGCCGCCACCGAGGTGAACCCGGCCACGGCGGCGCGCGATCTTCGCGTGTTGCGCGGGCTCGCCGACGGCTTCGGCCATGTCGAAATGGGTATCTACGCGCGGGTCGTCGCCGGCGGCACGGTCGTCCCCGGCGCGACGCTGAGCCTCGCCTGAACGATCGCCGCGGCGCAGGCGCGAAAAAGCGCGCCGCCGGCGGTGCCGGCGGCGCGCTTGTCGGGAGTGCCGCTCAGTGCTGCTCGTCGTCGCGGTTGAAGGGATCGCGCGGCGGCGCATCGCCGGCCGGGCGCTCCGCCTTCAGGAATGCGGGCGGTTCGAATGCGTCGTCGTCGCGGCGCGGCGCGCGCTGCTCGCGGCCGCGATCTTCGCGGGGGCGATCGTCGCGATTGCCGTCCCGGCCGCGCTCGTCGCGCGGGCGATCCTCGCGGGGGCGATCGTCGCGGGGGCGATCGTCGCGGCCTTCGCGCCGCTCGTTTCCGCGGTCGTTGCGCTCGCCGCCGCGATCGCCCTGGTCCTGATAGGGGCGGTCGTCGCGGTTGCGGAAGCGGCGGTTGAAGCGATCCCGGCGGAAGCCGCCGTGCTGGCCCTGGCCGCCCTGCTGGCCTTCGCCGCGGTCGTCGTTGCGGCGGTCGTCGTTCCGGCGGTCGTCCTGTCGTGCTTCGCGGGGGCCTTCGCCGCGCGGCTGGTTGCCGCCCGGAAGGCTGGTGCCCTGGCTCGACGCGCCGCCATTGAGGCTCTGGGTCTGCGGAACAGTGCTGCCATAGGCCGCCTGTGGTTGCTGGCCCTCGCCGGAGGCGGGCTGCTCACCCTGGCCGTACCCGTTGGTCTCGGCCTCGATCTCGCCGCCCTCGGGGCCCTCGCCGCGCTCGCGGAATTCCTCGAGCGGGCCCTGGTTGGCGAGAATATGGCGGTAGTAGTGGTCGGCGTGCTGGAGATAGTTCTCCGACATGATGCGGTCGCCAGACGACGCCGAGTCGCGGCCAAGCATCAGATACTTCTCGTAAATCTGATGGGCCGTGCCACGCAGCCGGACGCCCGGGCCGTTGCTGTCGAAGGTCTGGTTGCGGCCCTGGTGGTGATGGTGATGATGCTGGCCCGGCTTGCGATGATGCTGGTGCTGGCCTCTGCCCCGTCGGCGCATGAACCTAATCCCTTGTAATTGACCAGTTTTCCTTAGATTTCGACGCAGTGCGGCGTGCGCGAGCCATGCTCTCGCCGAAAAGGCGCGCCGCAACGCCATAGGCGAGCGGCCGTCCGTTCTGGAAGAACTCCGACAATGGCTCCGTTTGCGCTCAGTGCGGTCTCGACGCTGTTATGCGGACCGTCTGCCCTCGCCACACACCGCTTGGCGCCTTTGGCCGTTCTCGGCCTCTCCCGGTCGGCGCCTTCTCACGAGGGCTCGCGATGATTTACCAGAGAAGCCAAGGGTTTGCCAGTCGAAAAGCGGGGCTTCGGGGAGGGTGCGGCAAACCCGTCGCGGCCGTCCGGCCCGGATGAACTTCAACGTAGGAACAGCGCGGCCAGTTCCAAGTGCGTGGACCAGAGAAACTGGTCGACCGGTTTGAGCCGCGCGAGGCGATAGCCGCCGTCGAGCAGGATGCTCGCATCGCGTGCGAACGTGCCGGGATTGCACGACACGGCGATCACGCGCTGCACTCTGCTTTCGGCGAGCGCCATCGCTACCGCGGCGGCGCCGGCGCGCGGCGGATCGAACACGACGGCGTCGAAGGCGCCGAGCGCGCCGGCGTCGAGCGGCCGCTTGTCGAGATCACGCGCCTCGGCGGTGATGTTGGCGCGCATCGCGGCGCGCGCCGCCGTCTCGATCGCTGCGACCACGGCCCTGTCCCGCTCGACCGCGTGCACCTTGGCCGCGACGGCGGCGAGCGGAAACGCGAAGGTGCCAATACCCGCATAGAGATCGGCGACGCGCCGCGCGCCCGCCGCCGCCTCCACGACGAAATCGCGCAGCGCGGCCTCTCCCTCCGCCGTCGCCTGCAGGAATGCGCCGGGCGGCAGCGGCACCGGCGCGCCGCCCATCATCATGCGCACCGGCCGGCGCTCGAGCAGCGTCTCGGCGCCGCCGTGCTTCGGATGCGCGCGCGCGACGCGGGCAACGTCGTGCTGCGCGGCGAAGGCCGCGATGCGCTCGCACGCGCCGAGGCCCATTTCGATCGCGGTCACGAGCAGTAGATCGGCGCCGCTGTCGGTGGCCGTAAGGCGCGCTTCGGCGCTGTCGCCGGGCTTCATCAATGGCGCCACCAGCGCGCGCAGCGGCTCGAACAGCGCCACGAGGCTCGGCCGCAGCACAGGACATTCGGCGAGGTCGACGACGCGGTGGCTGCCACGCGCGTTGAAGCCGAGAATCACGCCCTCTTTCTTTCGCGAGGCGGTGAGATCGGCGCGGCGCCGGCTCGCGGGCGGCGAGATCGCGATCGGCCTGATCGTGTCGATCGGAATGTCGTGCCGCGCGAGCGTGGCTTCGAGCTGCTTGAGCTTCCAATCCCGATAGGCCTCGGCCGCGAGATGCTGCATGGCGCAGCCGCCGCAGCCGCCTTGCGGATGATCGCCGAAGTGCGGGCAGGGCGGCGCCGCGCGCGCCGGCCCCGGCTCCAGCACGGCGCGGATGCGGCCCGTGAGCCGCCCATCCCTGTCGCGCGCGAGCCGCGCCCTCACGCGGTCGCCGGGAACGGCCAGCGGCACGATCACGCGCTCGTCCTCGAACGACGCGATCCCGTCGCCGCGCGCGCCGAGGGCGTCGATCGTCAGCTCGATGTCGGTGTCTGTCTTCATACGGGGCGCAACCTAGAGCGCAAAACCAATGCCGTCATCTTGAGCGCAGCGTAGGATGACGCAGAAGGGAAGGCCGCGTCTTCATGCCTTCCGCGCGGCGATGAGGAATTCCTTGTTGCCGTCGGCGCCTTCGATCGGGCTCGGTGTGATGCCGAGCACGTGCCATCCGGGCTGGGCGGCGAGCCAGGCGCTTATCGTTTCGCACACTTCGGCGCGCACGGCCTCATCGCGCACGATGCCGCCCTTGCCCACCTTCTCCGGCCCCGCCTCGAATTGCGGCTTGATCAGCGCCACCAGCGCCGCGGCCGGCTTGGTCAGCGCGAGCGGGGCGGGCAGCACGGTGCGCAGGCCAATGAAACTCGCATCGCACACAACGAGGTCGATCGGCTCCGGGACGAGCTCGGGCGCGAGGTGCCGCGCGTTGGTGCGCTCGAGCACGACGACGCGCTCGTCTTCGCGCAGCTTCCAGTCGAGCTGCCCGTGACCAACATCGACGGCGTACACCTTGGCGGCGCCCTTCGCGAGCAGCACTTCCGTGAAGCCGCCAGTGGAAGCGCCGACGTCGAGGCAGACCTGGCCGGCGGGGTCGATCGCGAAATGATCGAGCGCGTGCGCGAGTTTCACGCCCCCGCGCGAGACCCAGGGGTGCGGCTTGCCCTTCACCGCGAGCGGCGAATCGGCCGCGAGCGCGGTGCCCGGCTTGTCGATGCGCTTTTCGCCGCTGAACACGAGCCCGGCCATCACCAGCGCCTGCGCCTTCGCCCGGCTTTCCGCCAGGCCGCGCTCGACGAGAAGCTGATCCACGCGCTGCTTGGGCATTTCGATGGAGAGGTCCGCAATTTCGTAGGGGCGGGTCCCCGATCCGCCCGTCTCGGCGCCGTGTCGATGCGCGCGATTTCGCTCGGCGGCACCACGGGCGGGTCGGGGAACCGCCCCTACGGATGTGAGACGTTTACCTCAGGAAGATAGCCCCGCCGCGCGCGGCTGCGGAAGCGCAGCGAAAGCAGGATCGCGGCCAGGGCGAGGCCGGTCGCGAGTCCGATCCAGATACCGATCGCGCCGAGGCCCGCGCCGATGCCGAGTGCGTAGGCGAGCGTGAAGCCGGCCACCCAATAGCTGAAGCCGGCGATCAGCATCGGAATGCGCGCGTCGCTGAGGCCGCGCAGCGAGCCCATCGCGATCGCCTGCGCGCCGTCGAACATCTGGAAGAGCGCGGCATAGATCAGCAGCGTGGCCGCGAGCGCCACCACCTCGGCGCCGTTCGCGGCGGCGGGATCGAGGAACAGCTCGGGCAATTCGAAGCGCACCGCGAACAGCAGCACCGCCATCGCCGCCATGAAGGCCACGCCGAGCGCCACCGCCGTCCAGCCCGCGCGGCGCACGCCAGCGCGGTCGCCGCGGCCCACCGCGTGGCCGACGCGCACGGTCGCCGCCTGCGCGATGCCGAACGGAATCATGAACGTGACGGACGCGATCTGGATCGCGATCTGGTGCGCGGCGAGCGGCACCGTGCCGAGCCAGCCCATGATCATCACGGCGGCCACGAACACGCCCATCTCCATCAGGATCGAGACCGCGATCGGGGTGCCGAGCGCGAAGATCTGGCCGAGGCGCCGCCAATCGGCGCGCCAGACGCGGTCGAGGATGCGATAGTCGCGGAACGGCCTCGCCCAAAGGGCGATCGCGAGCTGGGCCAGGAACATCGCGAGCTGCACCAGCGCCGTCGCGAGCCCGGCCCCGGCGATGCCGAGCTGCGGCATGCCGAAATGGCCGAACACGAGCGCGTAGACCAAGAGGGCATTGAGCGGGATGCCGGCCAGCATCACCCACATCGCCGAGCGCGGATGGCCGAGCGACGAGACGAAGTTGCGCAGCACGATGAGGCCGATGCCCGGGATCATGCACCACAGCAGTGTCGAGACGTATTCGCCGGCCATCGCCGCGAGCTTCGCATCCTGGCCGGCTGCGACGAGGATCGACTCGGAAAAGGCGAGGATCACGCTCGCCGGCGCGCCCACGATCAGCGCGGCCCAGAGGCCCATGCGCGTCACGCGGCGCACGCCGCGCGCATCGCCGGCGCCGTGCGCCTGCGCGGCCAGCGGCGCGGTCGCCGTCACGAGGCCGAGGCCGAAGATGAAGAACACGAAGAACACGTTCATGCCGAGCGCCGCCGCCGCCAGCACGTCGGCGCCGAGCCGGCCGAGCAGCACGACGTCGGTCGTCAGCATCGCCACCTGACCGAGCTGCGTCAGCGCCATCGGCAGGGCGAGTTTCACCGTCGCGCCAAGCTCGGCACGCAGAATTCCGCGACGCGCGGGCCCGTGGCCCGCTGCGGCTATGCTGGATGCTTCCGGCATGGGTCGCGTGAATATAGTCGCCGCGGCGGCAGAGGAAAGCCGCACCGGCTGCCCTCACTTCCCACAGGCGCTCGTAAATCCGTCATCCCGACCGGAGCGAGCCGCCTTCGGCTCACGGAGTGGAGGACGCGAGGCCAAGCGGCCTCGCTTTCGCAGAATTGCGCCCTTGGCGCAATTCTGCCGAAGGCCCGCACTCGCGGGCCGTCGCAATCCCTCCGCTTCTCGGCCGCGCAAGAGCGCGTCCGATACGCCCGGGCAGAGCCCAAGCGTATCGGTCGGGATGACGCTTGAGGAGAGGGTCGCGACGTTGTGCGGTTGCTACGCCCGCACCGGCCTGATGACCGCCGCCTTTTCCTCGGCGCCGAGGGCGAGCAGCGCCTGGGCCACGATCTGCTTCGCGTTCAGGCCCGCCTCGTCATACTGCTTCTCGGGCTTCTCGTGCTCCTGGAACCTGTCGGGGAGCACCATCGGGCGGATCTTGAGCCCGCGGTCGAGCAGCCCGGCATGCGCGAGGTAGTGCAGCACATGCGCACCGAAGCCGCCGATCGCACCTT